>URKU01000012.1 GCA_900548515.1 uncultured Collinsella sp.
GACGCTGCCTCCGCCAGTCCTTCCGACGCTCCCGACGCCGTCGACGCCGCCAACCCACTCCACATCGTCTAGGATCCCCTATAAGTTGCGGTGAAATAGTTCCTAAATCCAGCCTTCTGGCTCTTAAACAAGAACTATTCCACCGCAACTTTTTTGAGTGGTTTCGTAGATCATAAGTCGCGCAAATAGTCAAGTCATACCTGTTTGAACAAAGTAGCGGCAGTACAAGTGCATTCGCACTTGCTTAAAATCGATATTAATGAACAGTCTGCTTGTATCTGTAAAATGCGTGGCTTGATGAGCGACGCCTTGGCGGGTAATGAGTCAAAAAGCAGTAACGTAATCAACTTGTAACAAACTTAGACGTTTAAACAAATAATGCAACCTTTTACGAATTTAGCTATAATTCCACAAACCAAACAGGTATACTTCCTTCATGTCGTGTAGGAATTACGTAGACAAAAAGGAGGTTATGTGATGGTAAGTATTGTTCTTGCTAGCCACGGGGACTTGGCAGCTGGAATCAAGCAGACGGGCTCGATGGTCTTTGGCGATCAGCCGTCTGTGGCCGTGGTCTCGCTCGAGCCGAGCATGGGCCCCGACGACTTCCGTGCTAAGGTCGAGGAAGCAATCGCTTCCTTCGAGGACCAGGAGCAGGTGCTCTTCCTCGTTGATCTGTGGGGCGGCACGCCGTTCAACCAGATCAGCGGGCTCATCGAGGGCCACGATTCCTGGGCTATCGTCACCGGTGTCAACCTGCCTATGCTCATCGAGGCATATTCGCAGCGCTTTGACGCAAAGAACACTGCACATGCGATCGCAAAACATCTCGTGACTGAGGCTAAGGCTGGCGTGCGCGTCAAGCCCGAGTCTCTGGAGCCCGAGGAGAAGAAGCCGGCTGCGGCCGCCGCTGCTCCTGCAGGCGCCATCCCTCCGGGAACGGTCATCGGCGATGGGCACATCAAGATCGCCCACGTCCGTATCGACACCCGTCTGCTTCATGGCCAGGTGGCCACCACGTGGACCAAGCAGATCAACCCCAACCGCATCATCGTGGTTTCCGACGGCGTTGCTCACGACGAGCTCCGCAAGACCATGATCGAGCAGGCTGCCCCTCCGGGAGTCCATGCCAACGTCGTGCCCATCAAGAAGATGGCCGAGGTCGTCAAGGACACGCGCTTTGGTGACACCAAGGCCATGCTGCTCTTCGAGAACCCGCAGGATCTGCTCAAGGCCATCGAGGCCGGCGTCGACATCAAGGAAGTCAACATCGGTTCCATGGCTCACTCCAAGGGCAAGGTCGTCGTCACCAACGCCGTCGCTATGGGCGATGACGACGTCAAGACTCTCGAGGCCCTCAAGGCCAAGGGCGTCAAGTTCGAGGTTCGCAAGGTTCCTTCGGATTCCTCCGAGGATCTCGACGCCATGTTGAAGAAAGCTAAGGCCGAACTGGCCGCTCAAGCATAGAAAAGGAGGGTCCGATACATGTCTGCAATCACTATTCTGCTTGTTGCGATTGTCGCGTTGCTTGCCGGTATGGAAGGCATTCTGGATGAGTTCCAGTTCCATCAGCCGCTCGTGGCATGCACGCTTATCGGTCTCGTAACCGGTCACCTTCAGGAGGGCATCCTCCTGGGCGGTTCGCTCCAGATGATGGCCCTTGGCTGGGCTAACGTTGGCGCCGCCGTCGCGCCTGATGCCGCTCTGGCTTCGGTCGCTTCTTCGATCATCATGGTGCTCGCCCTCAACGGCGGCGCCACCGATTCGGCCAAGGCCGTTACCGCCGCCATCGCCGTCGCCGTCCCGCTGTCGGTCGCTGGTCTGTTCCTGACCATGATCTGCCGTACCCTGGCTACCGCTATCGCTCACGCCATGGACGGTTGCGCCGAGAAGGGCGACTTCTCCGGCATCGAGCGCTGGCAGTACGCTGCCATCCTCATGCAGGGCCTTCGTATCGCCATCCCGGCAGTACTTCTGTGCATCATCCCGGCCGAGGCTGTTACCAACGCGCTTAACGCTATGCCCGACTGGCTGTCCGGCGGCATGGCTGTCGGCGGCGGCATGGTCGCTTCCGTCGGTTACGCCATGGTCATCAACATGATGGCCACCAAGGAGACCTGGCCGTTCTTCATCCTCGGCTTTGTCCTTGCTGCCATCCCTCAGCTCACGCTGATCGCCCTTGGCCTCATCGGCATCTCCCTTGCCCTCATCTACCTTGGCCTTAAGGATCTGGCCAAGCAGGGTGGCGGCATGGGCGGTGGCTCCGGCGACCCGCTCGGCGACATTCTGAACGATTACGAGTAGGAGGGGAGTGATACATATGGCAGAGAACAAGATTCAGCTCACCAAGGCTGACCGCAAGAAGGTTTGCTTCCGTCATCAGTTCCTTCAGGGCTCGTGGAACTACGAGCGTATGCAGAACGGCGGCTGGTGCTTCGCAATGATCCCTGCGATCAAGAAGCTCTACACCAGCAAGGATGATCAGATTGCCGCTCTTAAGCGCCACCTGGAGTTCTATAACACCCACCCCTATGTTTCCGCCCCCGTCATTGGCGTTACCCTCGCTCTCGAGGAGGAACGCGCCAACGGTGCTCCGATTGACGACGTCGCCATTCAGGGCGTCAAGGTCGGTATGATGGGCCCGCTCGCCGGCGTCGGCGACCCCGCCTTCTGGTTCACCCTTCGCCCGATTCTGGGCGCTCTGGGCGCTTCCCTGGCCCTGTCCGGCAGCATCGCCGGTCCGCTGCTGTTCTTCTTCGCGTGGAACATCATTCGTTACGCCTTCCTGTGGTACACGCAGGAGTTTGGCTACAAGGTCGGCTCCTCCATCGCCAAGGACCTCTCCGGCGGTCTGATGGGCAAGGTCACCGAGGGTGCATCCATCCTGGGTATGTTCATCATCGGCGCCCTGGTCGAGCGCTGGGTGTCCATCTCCTTCACCCCGGTCGTCTCCAAGGTCACGCAGTCTGCTGGCGCCTTTATCGACTGGGCTAACCTGCCCTCCGGTTCCGAGGGTATCAAGGAAGCACTGACGATGTATAACTCCATCGGTGCTAACGCCCTTGATCAGGTGAAGGTCACCACGCTTCAGGCCAACCTCGATCAGCTCATCCCCGGCCTTGCCGCCGTGTGCCTGACCCTGCTGGTCTGCAAGCTCCTCAAGAAGAAGGTCAGCCCGATCGTCATCATCCTGGCTCTCTTCGCCATCGGCATCATCGGTCGCGTCTGCGGCTTCATGTAAGCACGTTTCGGCTTAAGACCGAGAATTGCTAGGCAAGGGCTTTTGAGCCATTGAAACGGACCGCACCCGGTGGGTACACTGGATGCGGTCCGATTGTTTTATTTGGAGGGCGAGGCGCGCATGGCGCAATCTCAGAACAGCACGGTCGATCTGGCAACGCCGGCAACCTGCCTGATGGGGCTTACCAGCCACGGTAACGTGATGGTGGGCAATAAGGCGTTTGAGTACTATAACGAGCGCAATCCCGAGGATTATATTCAAATCCCGTGGGACGAGGTCGACTATATTGCCGCCGAGGTTTTGCGCGGCACCAAGAAGATTACGCGTTTTGCCATCTTCACCAAGGACAACGGTCACTTTACGTTTTCGACGCGCGACGACAAAGAGACGCTTCGCGCGGTCCGCAAGTACGTCGACGAGGATAAGCTCGTGCGTTCGCCCGACTTTATCGACGTAACGACCAAGGGCGCCAAGAGCATCCCTGCTGCCATCAAAAGCCTCTTTCACAAAGGCGACTAGTCGTCTGCGATAGATGGCGGAAAATGCATCCCGGAATTCGTTCTCATTCCGGGATGCATTTTCCTTTTGAGCGCCAGTCGGGAAATTTCCTTTTCATGTGGTTAGAGGAAACTCCATCCCATTTTTTCGCTTTATTCTTTCCGATATTGAGGATTATCTACGGCGACAATTCGCTATAAAGCCTTCTTGATGAGTGGACATGCGCTACATGGCAAAGGGGCAAATCTGCTACACTAGTACAACATGCCTCCGTAGCTCAGGGGATAGAGCACCGCTCTCCTAAAGCGGGTGTCGACGGTTCGAATCCGCCCGGGGGCACCAGGGAATATGACGGCGTCGCGGGAGCGGCGCCGTTTCTGGTTTGCGGGGGCCGCCGTGCTGCTCGCCCGTGGGGGATGGGCATCTGTTTCCTAGAGTGTGCTGCGGTAAATCTTTCTCGCGTCGTCCAGCGTGAGCTTCTTGAAGCTGCCGAAGAGCTCTCCGCGGTTGATCTTGAGGTCCGGAATCATCTTTTCGATATCGTCCTCGGTGACTCCGAACTCCGATAGCGTGCGCGGCATTCCCGGCGAGACGTTGAAATCCTGCAGCTCGTCGATGGTCGCTTCGACCGCGTACTCGATTGCCTGCTCGGGGGTTACCTCCACATCGAGCTCGTCCGCGTCCGAATCGACGGGTTCGACGCCAAAGGCCTGGGCGCTGAACTCCAGGAAGCGCTCGGGGTGCTCTCGCCATGCGTAGCGCAACCAGGCGGGGAAGATGACGGCGAGGCCGGCGTCGTGCGTGATCTTGGTGTCCAGTGCGGACAGCTCGTGCTCAAGGACGTGGCAGGTCCAATCGCCGTCGCGCAGGCCGGGGACACCCAGGCCGCAGCCGGCGAGGCCGTTATGGGCGAGCGTACCCACCCACATGATCTCGGCGCGGGCGTCGTAGTCATCTGGGTTCTCCATCACCTTGGACGCCGCCTCCATCGCAGCGCGCACTGGCCCGCAGGCGCTGTTGTCGGTTACGCCCACGGCGGGCTCGCCGGAGAAGAGTCGCTCCATGTATGGGCGATCATGTCGGTCACTCCCGCGGCGGTCTGGTAGGCGGGCAGGGTGAAGGTCAGTTCCGGGTCGAGGAAGGCGATGGCCGGGCGGTTGAGGTCCGTGTTAATGCCGCATTTGAGGTGCTCCTCGTCGTTGCTGATAACGCAGGAGTTAGAGGCCTCGGACCCGATGCGGGGATGGTCGCCACGCAGGCGACGTCGATGCGGTCGGCGGGAACGGCGCGCTTGCGGAAGAAGTCCCATACGTCGCCGTCGTATACCGCCCCCAGCGCGATGGCCTTCGCGCAGTCCATGGCTGAGCCGCCGCCCACGGGCAGGATGATGTCGACGTCGTTTTCCCGTGCGAGCTCGACGCCTTCTCGCACCAAGCCTATTTCGGGGTTTGGACGCACCCCTCTAAGCTCGATGTGCTCCACGCCCGCGGCGTCGAGCGATGCCTTCACGTGGCCGAGCGTTCCGCAGCGGACTACGGAACCCTTGCCGTAGACAATGAGCGCTCGGCGGTGGCCGGAGACGGACAGGGTCTCCCCAACCTTGTCGGTCACTTTTCGTCCAAAGACAAAGCGGGTGGGGGAGTAGAGGGAGAAATCGTTCATGGAGCTCCAATCTGGCGTTTCGCCCTACATGCGCGGAGGAGTTTTTCGGGCGCATCGCCTGCATTCGCGTCGCAATCTCGGCGGCGCGGTGCGGTCCGTGGATTCCATCGTATCGCCCGCGGCATCCCTTACCGACGATTGGGGCGAGTCTGCATTTCGCGGCGCGACGTCCACCTGGCGGACGATATCCGTTCGCGACACGTGGCCGTCCCGGTCGCAATAGCGTATGCGCACCGGGTCGCCGAGATGGGCCTGTGACCCCTTCTCCTGATGCGAGCGCGCGAGACGGACGAGCAGCGGCGCGAGCACCTGCTCGACCGTCTCCTCCCGATACCACGCCGCCACGGGCAACCCGTTCACGTCAAACCCGTACGTTCGCCATGCCATTCGCCTCGCCGCCTTCGCCGAACGAAACCGCGTATCCAGACCGCCGGTCCCCAACCCAGCACTTCGACGAGCCTTCGCGCGCACTTCTGCGGTCGGGATGCGCCCGTGAGGCGCTCGGCAGGCAGCGCCATTGCCGCTCGCTGTGTCGAGCGCGAGTGTCGAGAAGTCGCCACATGCCACTCAGATGTAGCATGGAGTGCCGAAGCGCACGCGCCCGTGACGAAACACTGGCGCCAACCCGTTCCGCGCACCACCCCGCCCGTAAGGTGTGTGGCGAAAGGAGGACCAGCCGCATGAACATCCCCGAGACACAGAGCCTACCTCGATCGCATTCCGCACGAGCTTCTCTGACATTTCCGCCCATTACCACGTGGAGGTCCCCGTCACGGAGATCGCCTACGCATACGACTACATCAATTCCCGGCATGCCCCTCGCAGGCAGGCCACGCTGAACGACGGGTCCGCGGCCCGGCAGGAAGAATGACGCGCCTCGGCACAGGCCATGCCGAAACGCGTCACGCAAGCAAAGGAAGGAAGCCAACATCACATGAGCATCATCGCAGCACGCATCGACAACCGCCTGCTACACGGCATAGTGGCAACCCAGTGGGTACCCGAGTTCCGTCCGCAGCGTCTCATGGTCATCGATGACATCGTCGCCAACGACCCGACCAAGAAGGCTGCCATGCGGATGGCAAAGCCCTCGGGAGTCGCCCTCTCCATTATCAACAAGGAGACGGCTCTCGCGAACTATCGGGCGGGCAAGTACGACGACCACACGGTCTTCATCGTGGCGCGAGACCCCCAGACCATCCTCGACGTCATACAGACGGGCCAGGTTGTTCCCACACTCGTGGTCGGAGGCACAGTCTTTCCCGAAGAGGGGTCAGACGCCGTCCAGGTGAGCAGTCGCGCCTACGTCACCAAAGACGAGCTGCCCGCATATCGAGCGATTGCTGGCACCGGCTGCGATATCACCGTTCGCTATGTGCCGGCCGACAAGCCCGTAGAGCTCTCCAGCATCATCACGCTTTAGCAAGGGAGTGAACTTATGACACCATCCATCATCCAGATAGCCGTCGTTACACTCATCGCCTTCATCTACGGAGCCGAGAAGAACGCGGGACAAATTCTCACGAACATGTCCGTCACGCCAGCATGGTTCGTCGGACTTGCGCTCGGCGACCCCGTAACCGGCCTCGCCGTCGGCGCCATCGTCCAACTCATGAGCCTGGGCGTGGCGGCCATGGGAGGAGCCTCCGTCCCCGACTATCCCACTGCCGCCATCATTGGCGCCGTCGTTGCCATCACCTCGGGTCAGGAGGCGAGCGTCGGCGTTGCCGCCGGAATCGCAGTCGGCATGCTCGGCCTTCAGCTCGACGTCATCGCCAAGACGGCAAACGGCTTCCTCGGGCGTGCCTCGCAGCGCTTTGCCGAAGAGGGCAAGTACTCGCAGATGAAGAGCGTACTTTTCCTCGGTCCGGTCTTCTATGGCCTTACGGCGGCCATCCCCACGTTTGCCGTACTGCTCTTTGGCGCCGATGCCGTCAACGCTTTCCTCTCCGTCATGCCCTCCTGGTTCACGACCGGCCTCTCCATCGCCGCCGGTATCCTCCCCGTCGTCGGCCTTGCGATGCTTCTGTCCTTCATGCCAATGAAGAAGTTCATCGCCTACGCCATCGTTGGCTTCGTTCTGGCCGCCTACCTGCAGATAAGCATTCTCCCCATCGCCCTGCTCGGTGCCGCCGCGGCCATCGAGTACTACAAGTCGCACAGCAATCCGTCCGTAAACGCCCTCGACGCTGGAGGTCTGGAAGATGAGTAACGAAGTTAACGCCACCAAGGCAAACGAAGCGCCAACCTGCCTGGCAGACGGAACGTACCAGCCAGTCCTCACCGTTTCCGATCTCGACCGTTGCGGCCGCCGCTGGATGCTCGGCGCGTCCATCTATAACTATGAGTCCCAGTGTGCCCCGGCGGTCATGTTCGCAACCGAACCCGCCCTGCGCAAGATCTATGCAGGAGACGAGGAGGGCTACCGCAGGTCACTTCTGAGCACCTATCGCTATTACAATGCGACTCCCCAGGTAAGCGGCCTGCTCCTCGGCGCCGGCCTAGCCTTGGAGGACAAGGGGCACAATGACGCCATCGACGCGGTCCAAGACCTTAAGATTGGCCTCATGGGCTCCCTCTCAGGAGTCGGCGACACGATCTTCGCCATCCTCATTCCCACCATCTTCGGCTCCATCGCCGCCTACATGGGACAGGCGGGAAACCCCGTCGGCGTGCTTCTCTGGCTTGCCGTCGCCATCGCCATCTTCGTATGGAAGCTCTTTGACTGGCGCATAGGCTATAAGTTCGGCGACAAGCTCTTCACGACCCTTGCCGAGAAGATGTCCGTTTTCACCGAGTCGACGTCGGCACTTGGCATGATGGTCGTCGGTGCGCTCATCCCCACCGTCATCAAGGTCTCGTGTGGTCTCACGTTCACCATGGGTGAAGTTACGCTCGACGTCCAGTCGGGCATCCTCGACCAAATCATGGTCGGCATGCTGCCCGTAATAGCCACAGCCATCGTCTACGCCCTCGTCAAGCGCAAGGTCAGCATCAACAAGATTGTCCTCGGCATCCTCATCATCTCGTGGGTGTGCGCGGCTTTCGGCATTCTTGCTGCCTAGCCTAGGGCTAGACCAACCCACAAAGGACGCATTATGAGGCACATCATCATTGCATCGCACTACGGCCTGGCAGCCGGACTCGGAGACACGCTCAAGGCCATCATAGGACCGGGGCACGACATCAGGGTTGTCTGCGCGTTTACAGACGAAACCCCGCTCGAGGAGAAGCTCGCCAGCGCATTCGAGGGCATCGCCGAAGATGACGAGACCCTCGTTCTCACCGACATCCTTCAGGGCAGCGTAAACCAGCTCGTAGCCTGCTCGGCTCCGCGAGGCGCGTTCATAGTGACCGGCGTAAACCTTCCCGTGGCCCTCGAGCTCTCGCTCCACGCCGGACAGCTTACTCCCGATGTGGTGAGGCATGTCGTCACCCAAGCCAAAGAGCAGCTCGTCTACCTCGGAGATCTGACTCCGGACGTTGACGAAGAAGACGAATAGGAAAGACGCGACAGTAAGGAGGACGAGACATGCGCAAAGTCCCGACCAATAACCAGCACCTGTTCTACCAACCGAAGGACGTGTGGGTGGGAGACGTCATGCCCTTCGGCAAGGACGGCACGTTCTATCTATACCACCAGCGTGACACGCGCGACCCCGCTCCGCTTGCCGAAGGACAGCCCTTTGGGTGGTCGCTCGCGACCACCCAGGACTTCGTGACGTACCAGGAACACGGAACGGCGATCCCCCACGGCGGAGAAGACGACCAAGACCAGTTCATCTACGCCGGAACCGTCTACGAGGCAAAAGGGGAGGTACGCGCTTTCTATACCGGGTTCAACCGCAACTACCTGCGAGAAGGCAAAACGTCCCAGGTGCTCATGCAGGCGAAGGCCTGCTCGGATGATTATGCGACGTGGAAAAAGACGGGTGTTGCAGCAGAGCTCACGCCTCAGCCAGGATACGATGGGCGCAACTGGCGCGACCCTTTCGTAATATGGGATGACGACCGGAAGGAATACCTCCTCGTACTGGGCACGCGTAAGGGAGACGACCCCTCCAAAACCCTCCAAACTGGCAGGCTCGTTCACTTTACGTCGAAGGACCTCGAGCACTGGCAGTTCAAGGGCGACTTTTGGGCCCCCGGCCTCTACACCATGTTCGAAATGCCAGACATTTTCAAAATTGGCGATTGGTGGTACCTGGTCTACTCTGAGTACAGCGACGAGAACAAGATCGTCTACCGCATGAGCCGCGATCTCTACGGTCCGTGGGAGAAGCCGAGAGATGACGCCTTCGACGGGAGGGCGTATTACGCCGGACGGACCGCCTTCGACGGATCGCGCAGGATTCTGTCCGGCTGGGTCCCCACGCGCGAGAACGACGATGACCGGGCCAACTGGCTTTGGGGTGGCTCGTTTATGCCCCATGAGGTGTACCAGCGCCCCAATGGCACCCTCGGCGTTCGCCCTCCCCAAAGCATAAGGGATGCGTTCGAGTGCCCTGATGCCGTCCCGGATATCGAGCTTCGCGGAGACCACGAACGAACGGAGTGCGTAATCACCGAAAACGCAGGCGAGATCTTCTGCTTCGAGGCAGACGTGACGTTCAGGGACGCTTGCGACTTCTCAATTCGAGCCTACAAGAATCTCGAGACCGACGAGTCGTACGAATACCGCTTCGACCTCGACGCGAATCGGCTCTCGTTCGACAAGAGTCCCTGTTACAAGTGGTTCCGCGTAATGGATAAGGGGCTTTGGAGGCCAGTCTGGCTCGAGTCCGGGCGTTCTTACCACCTGCAGCTCATCGTTGACGACAACATCCTCGTCCTCTACCTCGACGGTACCGCACTCACGACACGCGTCTGCGAGAAGTTCGGCCACTCGCTTGCTGTTACGGTAACGAATGGCGAACTCAAACTGTCCAACATAGCCTTGGCGAAGGGGCTGCGCGAACAGGAAAAGTAAGCCAGTGAACCTCGTCGCCACAGCGACTCCCCCAGCAAAACATGCGAACAACGGGTCCGGCCGCATTTCGGCGACCGGACCCGTCCTGCGCCCTGATGGCACATGGCCCCAGGCTGCCGACAGCAAGGCGGCCTTAGGGGCCTCGCTTACAGGTTGCGGAGCGCGTCGACGAGGGGGCCTTGTCCTCGGCGACTCGTTGGCCTGCTTGATGACCTTCGCGGACACGCCGGTCACCACGGCACCGGCCGGCACGTCCTCCACGCATGCGGCACCGGTGGCCACCGTGGCGCCCTTGCCCACGCGAACATGCGCATGATGTTGGGGTGGGCGGCCAGACGCTCCACGTTGGCCGCGCTGATGCTGCAGCCGGTGCGCCCGGGGATGTTGTAGATGATGCAGGGGATGTCCACCGCGCTGGCCGTGTGAACGAGGCACTGGTAGATGTCCTCCTCGTTGGACTTGTTGCAGTACGGCGAGATGATGAGCGGGGCGTCGGCGTTCAGCTTCTAGTACGTGAGGCTCTTGCGCGCCTGCGTGGCCGTGCAGTTGGAGCCCGAACCGGCGATGGCCGGCACGTGCCCGGCCACGTGCTCCACGACTAACTTGACGACCTCGTTGTTTTCCTCGTCGGTCATCGTGGCTGACTTGCCGGTGGTGCCCAGTGTGAGGATGGCGTCGGTGCCGCTCTCGATCTGGAGTTCGAGCAGCATCTCGAGCTGGGCAAAGTTGACGGAGCCGTCCTCGTCGAATGGCGTGACGAGCGCGATTATGGAACCCTCGAGCTTGCGGACGTCCATGGTTTCCTGCCTTTCCGAGCCGTCCGGGCGCGGGGCGTCCGCGCCAGCGGCAGAGTCGGTTCGAGCGATGTAGCCAGAGACGGAGCAAACGGCGAGGCGCTCGGCGGATAGCGCCGTTGCCGCTCGCTGTGTCGAGCGCAAGTGTCGAGAAGTCGCCATATGTCACTACAGATGTATCATGGAGTGCCGAAGTGCACGCGCCCGTGACGGAACGCGGGCGCCAACCCGTCCCGAGCACCACCCCGCCCGTAAGGTGTGGGACGAAAGGAGGACCAGCCGCATGAACATCCCCGAGACACAGAAAGACCTGCTTGCCTACCTCGATCGCATCACGCGCGAGCTTGGCAGCACGCGGGGCGGGCGCATCCAGAACCGTCTCGACCACTTCACCACGGCATCTATAACCGACTCGCTCGCCATCTCGCGCAGCCTGGCAAGTCAGTATCTCAACGAGCTCGTGCGCGCTGGCCTCGTGGTGAAAGCAGGGGCGCGACCGGTGTGCTACTTCCACCGCCGCTCCCTCGAACGCTTCTTCCAGTCTCGCATTGAGCGTAGCACCTACCCTTCGGTCGAGCAGCTCTTCGCCACGCTCGGAAACGGCGAGCGACTCGACTTTGACCGCGCAATCGGTCACGAGCTGAGCCTTGCGCCCTGCATCAGCCAGCTCTGCGCCGCGCTCAAGTACCCGCCAGCTGGCCTGCCCATCCTGCTCTGTGGCGCTTCGGGAACCGGCAAGGGTCTACTCGCCGAACTTGCCCTCGAATACGGCAAGAACGTCGGCGTCCTGCAGCAGGAAGCCAAGCTTGTGAGCATCGACTGCTCGCATTACGCAGACGATGCCCGCGCGCTCACTCACGATCTGTGCGCAGATGGCGGGCCTGCAGATCGGGCGAGCGGCGGCATCGTTTATCTCAAGGACGTCGACACCCTCTCACCCGCTGCCCAGGACGCGCTCTTGGAGTGGGCCTCCGCACAGGCGGGCGCCATTGTGCCAGCCCCTGCTGCGCGCCTTATCTTTGCCACCTCAAACGAGGCAGACAGTACCGAGTGCCGCAGCCTCACGCGTCGCATCCCCATGTCCGCCCAGGTGCCGTCTCTGCGCGAGCGCACCCAGGAGGAGCGTGAGGAACTGACTCTCCACTTCCTCAAGGAGGAGGGCCGACGCATAGGACGCGACATCCTCATAAGTCGCGGAGCCTTCCGAGCCCTCGCCGGCACCAACTTCGAGGAGAACGTACGCGGCCTACGCGACTGCATCACCAACTGTTGCGCCGAGGCCTATCTAGACACGAAGGGTGACAGCCTGGAGATTCGCACCTACCAGCTTCCCTCCGCAATCCTTGCCGGCTCCGCACTTGAGCGCAGCGAGAACGATATGCAGCTCATCGACACCACCCGGAGCATCCAAAGCCAGGCGGACGACCGCGCACGGCATGTACTCGACGCCATGCTGGAGCCATACGAGAGCTATCGCGAAGGCACGCTTGATGGGAGCGCGTGCAGCGCTCAGCTGGTGGAGCGAGCCCGCGACCTTGAGGACTACCTGGCGTTCGGGCAAAACCCGGGCCGCTCGAAGTCCGACGCATACGAGCAGATCGCCGACAGCGTCGTCACTTCCGTGAACGAACTCTACTCGATCGATTTGTCCCGAAAGAGCTCGCATCTAATCGCCCAGGGCATCTGCCTCCAGCTGTGGCCGCCCGCAAACCTCTCGCGTTGGAAGAGCTCCCATGCAAGCGAGCTTTCCGGCATGCGCGGCGTCGTGGCCCAGCGCAACCGCTTTGCCGTTACTGTCTGCGCCTGCATCGCTGATGAACTCAAGGCTACGCTCGGCATCGCGCTCGACGATCTCACGTGTCTGCTCGTCCTTGCGCATGCGGCACTCGCACTCGACCCGTCTAAGCGTCGTCGGAGCGTCGGTATCGTCCTCAGTCATGGCTACTCGACCGCCACGAGCATCGCCGACGCTGCCAATCGGATTCTTGACACGAGGGTCTTCGAGGCCATCGATATGCCCTACGACCAGAAGGTTACGGACGTCGCTGCTCCTCTTCAGCAAATCATCGACCGCTTCTCCTACGCAGACGAGGTCGTCATCCTCGTGGACATGGGATCGCTCCAGGATATTTATAAGAGTCTGGAATCCACCTCCGGCATGACACTCGGCATCATCAACAACGCCTCTACCGGCCTTGCGGTGGAGGTTGGCGCCGGACTTATCGCGGGTCGCTCCGTGCGAGAGGTTCTCGACGATGCTGCGGCAGCTTGCACCTGTAATTATCACATCGTGGCGCGCAACGCCCGACCGGACGCGATTGTCTTCTGCTCCGAAGGCGGACTTGACGCAGCTGCGCGGATCCGCGATCTCGTGGCGCAGAGCCTGCCTGGCGAGTCCCCCGCGCGGCTTGTCGCCGTTGGCTGGCGGCAGCTCGCCAATAACGGATCTGAGGATGCCGCCTTCTCCCAGTACAACGTGCGCTCGGTCATCGGCACGGACAATCCGCACGCCGACGGAGTCCCGTTCATTTCGCTCGAGGAACTCATCGCCGGCGAAGGAACGGCCCAGATAGACCGCGCCTTCGCACGCTTGCTCGACGCTGACGGCTTGCGCACGTTCCACCAGAATCTCGTCAAGAACATGACCCTCAGGAACGTGGTCGAGTCCATCACAATCCTTAACCCCAACAAGCTCTTCGGCGAAATCGAGAGTGCCGCGGAGCGGCTCCAGCAGCTCACCGGAGACGTGATTGGCGCTCGTGTGAGCATGGGGCTCTACGTGCACCTGTGTTGTCTCGTGGAGCGCTTCGTGACCAGAAGCCCCATCGAGAACTACGCAGACGAGCAGCGCTTCGCCAATGAACACAACGATTTCGTCGAGGCATTCCGCACGAGCTTCTCTGACATTTCCGCCCATTACCACGTGGAGGTCCCCGTCACGGAGATCGCCTACGCATACGACTACATCAATTCCCGGCATACCCCGCGCAGGCAGGCCACGCTGAACGATGGGCCCGCGGCCCAGCAGGACGAGTGACGCGCCTCGCAAGCAAAGGAAGGAAGCCAACATCACATGAGCATCATCGCCGCATGTATCGACAACCGCCTGCTACACGGCATAGTGGCAACCCAGCGGATACTGGAGCGAACGGCGAGCCGCTCGTCGGCCGGGAAGCAGTCAAAGGTGGCAAAGTAGTCGCGCGGCTCCTCGGCGCAGCGGATGAGCTGGCCCGACCCGTCCGGACGCATCAGCACCTCGGCACGCTTGAGCCGGCCGTTGTAGTTGTAGCCCACCGAGAACCCGTGCGCGCCCGCATCGTGGATGACGAGCAAGTCGCCCTCCTCCACTTCGGGCGGGCGCCGGTCGATAGCGAGCTTGTCGTTGTTCTCGCACAGCGACCCCACCACGCCGTAGGTGTGCTCGGCAGCACCGCTATGCGGAACGCCCCGCGATCTCGACCGAGAGCACGTCGGAGAACGGGATGTCTAATTGCTGGGGCCTGTCAGCTTGGGGCCTGCCGCCGCGGGTGTAGCCGGACTGCATGCGTTCGGCGCTGCTAGGCACGATGTCGGGCATCGCCGCGGGCAAGACGGCGGGTCTCACCGTGTTCGCCAAGCGCGAGGAGCGTTTTGGTTTTTCGCAAGCAAATGCGGACGAAATCATCGACCAGATTCCCGATCTGCTCAAACATGCAGGGCCCCTATGTGTTTAACCTCATTTTTCCGTGTGCGGTAGAATGGAGTAGTTGAGATCGCGAACGCCTTAAAGGGAGAGTTTTTGTGGATACGCATCTGGATGGGGGCTCTTCCGCCCCGCTGTATCAACAGGTGCTCGATTTGCTCAAGAGCGATATCGAACAGGGGACATATCCCGTTGACTCGCAGATTCCAGCGGAACTTGAGCTTTCTAAGATGTACGGCGTGGGAAGGGTCACGGTTCGTCGCGCAATAGAGGAGCTTGTGGGCGAGGGGTATCTCACCAAGCGGCAGGGGCGTGGTACGTTTGTGACCGCGACAAAGATAATTCGCAAGGTGCATCAGAAGGACGATGTTCAGAGTTTTACCCAAGCATGCGCTGAAAACGGCATGAAGGCGGGCGCTCGCGTCGTTGCCCGCAAGACCGTTGCCGCCGATCGCGACCTCGCTTCTTTCTTTGGCTTGGATGAAGGCTCTGACCTCATCTTGGTCTCACGCGTGCGTACCGCAGACGGCGTGCCGGTCCTGTTCGAGAACAACTACTATCCTGTTGACGGATTCGAATTTCTCAAAGATATCGGTCTCTCCAATTGCTCGATATTCGAGGCCGTGGGGGAGCGTACGGGTAGGTATCCCTGTTCATCCGATCCCTGCAGGCTAGAGATCGCCCGTGCGGGAATTGATACCGCCCGCGAGCTCAAGGTCCCAGTAGGGGAGCCGCTATTCTTCATGAACGCGGGCTTTCTCGATTCCAACGGAGAGCGCTTCTGCTATGGCAGGCAGTACTACGTGGGTTCGCGCTACAGCTTCGATATCTAGCGGCTCTGTCTCGCGCAGCGCTGTTCTCGCCATCGCCGCAACAGGTCCGTTTAGCGCGTAAAAGTTACCACTTATAGAACAACCTAATATGTTTCTTGACCGGCACCTTCATGCAGGTTATACATAGGACAACCTAAGATGTTTGCTTATACGTGAGGGTTTTTTGGCAAGCATCGTTGCTCTGACAGGAGGTTAAGAATGTCGGATGCCAAACAGGAGAAGCCCAAGCGCAGATTCCATCTCCAGCTTCCCCATGTGTACACCATCGCGTTCATGCTGATTGTGTTCTTCGCGGTGCTCACATGGATCGTCCCATCGGGTCAGTTCGACCGTCAGACCATTCAGACGGCCGCGGGCGAGCGAGAAGTCGCCGTAGCCGGAACGTACCAAGAAGTCGACAAGGTCTACACCGATTCGGAGACGGGGGAGACCGTCGATCTGCGACAGGGCATCGATGCCGTCCTGCAGGCTCCCGCCAAGGGCATCCAGGCTGCGGCCGATGTCGTCGCGTTCGTCCTGCTGATCGGCGGATCGTTCGCCATCGTCACCAAGACCAACGCCCTAAACGCCGGTATGAGCCGCGTGATCAAGAAGTTGAAGAACAAGGACATCTTGATCATCCCCATCTCCATGGTCCTGCTCTCGATCTGCGGCACCACGTTCGGCATGTCCGAGGAGGCGCTGCCGTTCTACGCGATCTTCATCCCCATCATGCTGAGCATCGGGTATGACTCCATGACCGCATTCATCATCTGCTTCCTCGGCCCCAACCTTGGTTACTGCGCATCCACTATCGATCCTTTCAACGTGCTGATCGCCCAGGGCGTTATCGGCATCGAGGGAAATCCCCAGCTTTGGCTCCGCGCCATCCTGTGGGCCATCTTCACCGCCGCGGGCATTTTCTGGGCCATGCGCTACGCGCGCCGCGTCAAGCTCGATCCCAAGTCCTCCATCACCTATGAGGACGATAAGCAGAAGCGCATCGAGTTCTCTGTCACCGACGCCTCTATCGAAGAGGAGTTCACGCTTCGCCACGAGCTCGTCCTCATTGATTTCGCGGTCGGCATGGGCGTTATCGTGTGGGGCCTCGTTACCCAGGGCTGGTATATGGACGAGATCTCTATGGTGTTCCTGGCCATGGGCCTTCTTGCCGGCATACTCGGCGGCTTGGACGAGAAGACCATTGCGGAGGAGTTCGTCCGCGGAATCGCCGACTTCGCCTACGCAGCCTGCATCATCGGTATCGCCCGCGGCATCCTGGTCGTTGCAGAGGGCGGAATGATCATCGACTCTATTCTTAACTGGCTCGTCGGACTCCTTGCGGGCGCTCCGTCCTTCATCTATACCACCTTCATGTACATCGTCCTCGGCCTGCTTTCGCTGCTGGTTCCTTCCAGCTCCGGCCTCGCTGCACTCACCATGCCAGTCATGGGCCCGCTGACCGAGCTTATGGGTCTCAATCCCGAGGCTGCCGTCACCGCTCTGCAGTTCGCGAACCAGACCATCAACACCATCAGCCCCGTTGCGGGCATGACCGTCGCGGGTCTCGCCGTAGCGAAGATCTCCTTCGGGCAATGGTGGAAGACCATCTGGAAGTTCTTTATCTTCATGGTCCTGTTCGGATTGGTCGCGACTACGATCTCCGGCCTACTGCCGATGTAGGAGGTGCCCGGTGTTTGATCGTTCGCTAGTATTGCTGTCCCGCAGCATCTTTACCGGCCTTTCCGATGAACCGATCGACGGATATGTTTCGATTCGCGGTAATCGCATCGAATCCGTGGGCGCCTCTGATCGGGCTGCCGAATATACTGCGCATGCGGACGAGGTTCGCGACCTTGGCTCCAGAACCGTCATGGCAGGCCTTGTCGACGTGCACACGTTCTTTACCGGCTGGGTGCTCCGTCGCATCGGCGCCGATCTTATCGATGCGACCTCGGCAGATGATGTTTTCACCGCGATGTCGAATTGGAAGGAGGAGCGGCCCCAGGCCCCTATGGCGTTGGGCATGAACCTTCCGGAGACCCTTATGGGTGACGACTTGGTTGATATGTTGGACGAGAAGTTCTCATCCACGCCTGCCGTCGCCTTTACTGCCGGCGCGGAGACCTGCGTGCTCAACTCCGCCGCATCTGCGCGCTATGGTTTTACGCCCGAGGCTTGCTATGCCGAGATGATTTGGCACCTTATGAGCGATTATCTACCTCTTCAGGAAGTCCGCGATGCGTATGGCGACTACATGACCATGCTTAACTCCCGTGGCGTCACCGCCATCAAGGAGATGTGCTTTGACGATTATTACGGATTTGCGGACGAGATGTATCGCCGCGAGCAGGAAGGCGAACTTACGGTTAGGGTCGACATGATGAGCCAGCCCGTCGGGCATGGAGCCGACCTTGATTACGCCTGCTCGGCGCGCGACCGCTTCCAAGGAGACTTCGTCAGGTTCTCCGGCTTCAATCGCATGACCGATCGCGGCGTGTGGTGCGGCCTGGCCGAGATGATCGATCCCTACGAGGAGGGGGCCGATGCGGGTGCCGGCGGAAAGACCGTGGTCGAGGAGCCCGAATGGGACCTCATCTCTCGCGAGCTGTCCGAGATCGATGCCCAGGGATTCCGCTACTCCCTGCATTGCCAGGGGGATGGGGCCGTTCGCAAGACGATCGACCTGTATGAGCGGCTACCGCGTGATGAGTCGGGAAGGCTCGCTCGCAGGCATTCGATTACGGACCTTGAGAACTCCGATCCAGCTGACCTGGCGCGCATGGGCGCCATCGGCGGTATCTGCGAGGTCTATCCCCAGATCCTTACTCTTGATAAGCGCGAGGATTGCCTTTCGACCATGCGTCGCCAGATAGGAGAGAAGAGGCTCTCCCGCAGCTGGAACCGTCGCGCCATGGTGGATGGCGGATGTGTGCTGTGCTGCGGAACCGATCTTCCCCTCCTTATCCCGCATCTAGGAGATTCGATCTACAGCGCCTGCGGAGGGTACTTCGCCGACGGTTTGGACGTCAACCCGCAGAATACCGTTAGCGTTGCCGAGCTGCTGCGGGCATGGACTGCCGGGGGTTCCTACGATCTGGTTCGCGAGAACGATTTCGGCACCCTCGAGGCGGGCAAGCTCGCGGACATCTGCGTTTTGGACCGCGATGTGTTTGCGGTGGACCCCAAAGATGCCAGAGACATCCAGGTCTCGCTCACGCTGAGCGATGGTCGGGTCGTGTACGAAGATTGCTAGGAGAGGAGATGCCCAGCATGGATTTAAACGCTTCCGCGCCCCGCCTGCGTCGCGAGCAGGTCGCCGGCATGAACATTCACTACATCATGTGGTCGCTCGATTATTTCCTTGATGTTCAGCAGCGCCTTGGCTTCAAAACCATCGAGCTTTGGGCGGCCGAGCCGCACGTGACGCTGGACCACACGGGGTATTTCGAGGCCGACAAGCTTCGCCGCAAGATCGAGTCCCGCGGACTCTCCGGGAGCTCCCTGTGCCCGGAGAACGTGGTGTATCCGTGGCAGTACGCTGCCAGAAAGCCCCTCCACGCGCAGCGGAGCCTCGCTTACTTCAAGCACGGCATCGAGCTCGCCGAGGTGCTCGGCGCCCCGTATATGTCCATCAACTCCGGTTGGGGCGATTGGGACGAGGACCGCGAGGAAGCTTGGAAGCGCTCTGCCGAGCACTTGGCGATTCTTGCGGACTATGCCGGCGAGCACGGCGTGACCCTCTGCATGGAGAGCCTGAGGCCGGAAGAGAGCAACTTGGTGGTTACACTCGCGGATGCCAGGCGCATGCTTGACCAAGTAGCCAACCCGCACCTTACTCCAATGGTGGACACTACTGCTATGGGAGTCGCCGGCGAGAGCCTTGAAGAGTGGTTTGCCGAGTTTGGCGATGGTGCCATAAGGAACATGCACTTCATTGATGGCGACCCATACGGCCATCTGGTTTGGGGCGATGGAAAGCACAGCATGGACGATTTCGTGCGTGTCCTCAACGCGCATGGGTTCGAGGGCTATCTTGGCCAGGAGATCACCGATGGAAGGTATTTCGATGATCCCGCAGCAGCGGACCGGCGCAACATGGACGCCTTCGAGAGGTATTTTGTCGACTAGCGCGTAGCTCCCATTCGCGTGGGGCAGTCAACACGCTTGACGAGAAGACTTGCAGTAAACGTTGGCGGATTCGTCCGCCGTATCGAAAGGAAGAATAACAATGAACGCACATGATCTCATCGCCGACGCAATCGCCGAAAAGGGCGGTTTCGATAGCGTCTTCTGGGTTGCCTGCGGCGGCTCCCTCATCGACCTGCTGCCCGCCCATGAGCTGCTTAAGCGCGAGGCGACTACGTTTGCCAGTGAGGCGTATACCGCCCGCGAGTTCGATATCATGCGTCCCAAGCGCCTGGGCGAAAAGTCCCTTGTTATCGCTTGCAGCCACTCCGGCAACACTCCCGAGGTAATCGATGCGTGCTCGATCGCCAAGGCGGCGGGCGCAACCGTTATCGCACAGACCGACAACGCCGGCTCCGGCATCGATAACGGTGAGTGGACGTGCTGGGTATATCCGTGGGGCGAGGGAGTTCCGCAGGCGGAGGTACCCGCCGGCATCTCTTTGGCTCTCGCTGCCGAGCTCTTGGATCAGCAGGAAGGTTATGCTGACCTTGCCGATATGTACGAAGGCATCGCCAAGATGGACCGGATCCTGCCTGCGGCTCGCGAGAAGGTCAACGCCGAACTTTGCGACCGTTTCGCTGCCCTGTGCCAGGACCACAAGTTCCTGTATATCTTGGGATCCGGTCCCGTGTTTAGCCAGACCTATGGCTTCGCTATCTGCTCGCTTATGGAGATGCAGTGGCAGAGCTGCGCCTATATCCACTCCGGCGAGTACTTCCACGGCCCCTTCGAGGTGACCGAGCCCGGAGTCTTCTACTTCCTGCAGATGTCTTCCAGTGAGTGCCGAGCCATGGATGAGCGCGCCCTCGCATTCCTCGAGACCCATACCGACACTCTTATGGTGCTCGACGCCATGGAGTACGGCATGGACCAAGTACCGGCAAGCGTTCGCGCGTTCCTTGATCCAATCCTGTTCTACGCGATGAACTGTGAGCTGCGCTCCGCTCGCGGCAAGGTGTTCGACCATCACCCGGACGTGCGTCGTTACATGGGCATCGAGAAGTACTAGCGATTTTAGAACGGGGCGCGAAGCGCGTTGAGACGTGCGAATCCTCGCGCCTCTTCTGCTCGCCGTAGCCACGGCGGTTTACCTGAATGGAGATAACCATGGCAGCCTATCCTATAAGCGTGCTCGGCTTTGGAGACAACGTTGTCGATAAGTACGAGCATATCAAGACTATGTATCCCGGCGGCAACGCAGTCAACTTCGCCGTCTTCGCCAAGAAGCTCGGTGTCGATCGCAGCGCCTACATGGGAATCTTCGGATCAGATGAGGAGGCCGAGCACGTTATAGCATCGCTTGAGGACGAGGGCGTCGAGCTTCTTCGCTGCCAGCAGGTCCTGGGCGTCAACGGCGCCGCTCGCGTGACCGTTGACAAGACCGGGGACCGTATCTTCCTGGGCTCCAATGAAGGCGGCATACGTGGCGACATGCGCTACGTGATAGACCGCTTCGCCGCCGAGTACGTCAGCGGCTTCGATTTGGTGCACAGCGGCAACTACTGCTTCACCGAGCGCGAGCTCCCCAAGATCAAGGCTGCCGGTGTGCCTATCAGCTTCGACTTCTCCGATGACTCCACCGACGAGTACTTCGAGCAGATTGCGCCATTTGTGACGTACGCCTTTATGTCCATGGGCGACGCTTCCCTGGAGGATATCAAGGCGAAGCTCGAGTGGGTGAAGGCCCTTGGCCCTCAAATCGTATGCGCGTCGCGCGGGAGCAAGGGTTCCGTCGCCTATGACGGCGAAAACTTCTACGAGCAGGGCATCAAGCCCGTGGCGCCCGAGGAGCTCAAAGACGCTATGGCGGCCGGCGATTCACTGCTGACGGCGTTTTTGGTCACCTATCTTTCCAAGAAGAAGGCCGGCGAGTGCGGCGAGGCCGCAATTCGCGAGAGCTTGGACTTCGCTGCCGGTTTTGCGGCGCAGACCTGCAAGATCGAGGGCAGTTGGGGCCACCCGCTGGTCTACGAGAACTAGTTTTTTGTCGTGGCGGGGTGTCTTGGGGCGCCCCGCATTGCGTTGGGAGTCAAGATGTCCGTTCGTGCCTGCGCGGCAGGATTTTGCTGTGCCGATGTCTACCAGAATCTGGATCCCCTGGGTTGCATCCAAGGGGGCCTCTCAGGAGCGCTTCGAGGGGTGCTTCTTGAGTATATGAAGGCAAAAGGGATATGCAATCTTCATATACGGCCTTCTTTTAGAGGGCGTTGTCCTTACTCTTTCATCTCCTTGCTTCTGGACATTTTGTCTATAGGCAAGAGTCCATGGTCGAGACCATGGTGAAGTTCTGCGGCTAGTAATTACTGCATCACATATCTGTTGTTACCTGAGAGGCTCGCTTTTGCGGGCCTCTTTGCGTTGCTATGGAGCCCTGGCCTGTCGATAAATAACGCGCCCGCTTGCTGGGGAGCAAGCGGGCGCCGTTGAGCGAATATGTTTGCGGCCATAGCCGCTGCAGGTGATGGGTTGTCGACTAGTTAGTCGTCGTGTCGGAATCGTCACCCGAGGCAGAGCCAGAAAGCGAAACCGTCAGCGTGATCGTGCTGTCGGTGGACTGCTTGCCGGTGGGGGAGACGCCCGTAACGGTGGCGTTTTCGTTGCCGCTCACGGGGTTGCCGTTCTGATCGCAGAATGCGATGTTGTAGAAACCGGCGTTGTTGAGCGCGGTGACGGCGGCGGAGATGCTCTTGCCGTACAGGTTACCCGGGACGCTGGCCTTGCCGGACTTCTTGGCGATGACGACGGTGATCGTGGCACCGGGCTTCTGCTTGCCGCTAGGGTTCCAGCTAATTACGGTGCCCTCGGTAACCGAGTCGTTTTCCTGGTAGCTCACGTCGACGCCAAAGCCAGCCATGTCGAGAGCGTTGCGTGCCTGGGCCTCGGTCATGTCGGTCAGATCGGGGACGGAGGTGGTGTCAGGACCGCTGGAGACCTTATACGAGATGGTCGTGCCCTTCTCGACTTCCTTGCCGGCATCAGTGCCCTGCTCAAAGACCTGGCCTTCGTCGGCCTCGTTGGCCTCCTCGGTTGCGTTGCCCTTCAGGCCCACGCTTGCCAGCGCGGCCTCGGCCTGGTCCTTGGTTAGGCCGACGAGCTGCGGAACCTCAACTTTCTCGGAGGGCTTGGGGCCCTTGGAGATCACCAGGTTCACCTTGGAGCCCTTGGGCTTCTTAGTGTTGCCGTTGGGGGTCTGCTCGGCAACCTTGCCCTCGTCGACATCGTCGTTATAGCTCTGGTCGACAGTTCCGACCTCAAGGCCGGCCTCCTTGATCAGCTCGATAGCGGTCTGCTGGTCCTTGTTAAGCACATCGGGCACCGTAACCTGCTCGCCCCCAAAGAGCCCGGTGGCGAAGGCCACCACAACGCCAACCACGGCGATTGCGGCGACTACGGCGGCGATAATCTTGTTCTTGTTGGACTTGGGCTGATCGACCTCGTAGGAACCGGTGGAACCCGAGACGGCGCTGCGGGGGTTGGTCTGTCCGCTTACGCCCGATACGGGGCGAACCATGGCGCGCGTCTGATCGGAAAGCTCGCGAGTCTTGGTGGCGCCCAGCTCACCGGGGGCACCGATGATGCGCGTGGGCTCCGAGACGTTGACGGCACGGCCCGACAGGTAGCTGTTGAGCACCTGACGAAGCTCGTCGGCGGTCTGGAAGCGGTTTGCCGGGTCCTTCTCCATGCACTTGAGGATGATGCGCTCAAGGTCGGCGTCGACACCGGAGTTGATCTGGCTCGGCGGAATAGGCAGCTCGTTGACTTGCTTGAGTGCGACCGAGATGGCGTCGTCACCGTCAAAGGGAACGCGGCCGGTGGCGCACTCGTACATCACGACGCCCAGCGAGTAGATATCCGAGGTGGGGCCGAGGTCCTGACCGCGGGTCTGCTCGGGGCTGACGTAGTGGGCGGTTCCCAGCACGTTGTTGTCTTGCGTGAGGTGGCTGTTCTTGGCGCGCGCGATGCCAAAGTCCATCACCTTGATGTTGCCGTCGGGCAGCACCATGATGTTCTGCGGCTTAATGTCGCGGTGGATGATCTCGTGCTTGTGGGCGACCGAAAGCGCGGAGCTGATCTGCGAGCCGATCTGGGCGACCTTCTTGGGGTCGAGGGCGCCGTGGCTCTTGATGCCGCTCTTAAGGTCGGTGCCGCGCAGGTACTCCATGACGATGTAATAGGTGTCGCCGTCCTTGCCCCAATCGTAGACGCCCACGATATAGGGGGAGGAGAGACCGGCTGCTGCCTGGGCCTCCTGCTTAAAGCGTGCGGCGAAGGTTGCGTCGCCAGCATACTGCGGCAGCATGATCTTGACGGCAACCGTGCGGTCGAGGACCTGGTCCTGTGCACGGTAGACGGTCGCCATGCCGCCTGTTCCCACCTTATCCTTGAGGAGGTATCTTCCCCCGAGGACCCTCTGTTCCATTCCTGCTCCTAACATAACTATTCGCTCAACGATGTGTGTAGTACCTACGATGTGGCCGCTGGGGCCGTGTGGCGCGTTGCCGCTAACTCTTCGGCCGCGGCGCGCCTCGGGTGTCCGATTCGATCATGGGCATCACGCTCCCTGTGCGGCAAGCGCCGCGGTCAGGACGATACCGGCAATCTTGGCGGCCTTGACGTCATGCTTGTCGAAATCCTCCAAGGCCACCGAGATGGCGACCGTGGGTGAATCGTAAGGTGCAAAGCCAACAAACATCGAGTTGACGTTGGTGCCGCCGGTCTCGGCCGAGCCGGTCTTGCCGGCGACCTTGACGCCGGGGATCTGGGCATCGGTGCCGGTGCCGGACTGGACGACGGCAAGCATGGCCTGCTTGACCTGGTCGGCCGTGGCGGAGCTGACGGCCTGACCAAGCGAGCGGGACTGCGTGGTCTTGACCACGGTTCCGTCCGGGGCGAGTACCTGGGCTACAAAGTACGGGTCCATGACCACGCCGCTGTTAGCGATGGCGGCGGCAATCACGGCGTTTTGCATGACGGTGGTCTGCGGGCCGGGCGTGTGGTCCATGCCGACAGGCTGGCCGGCGCCGGCCCAGGCGGTCTCCCACTCGGTCATGAGCGACGGGTCGGCCATGATGGAGGCCGCGGAGGTCAGGTCCTGGCCGAGCTTTTGGCCGTAGCCAAAGGCGTTGGCAAACTGTACGAGCGTATTTGCGCCAACTTCGTTTGCCACCTGGCCAAAGACGACGTTGGAGGACACGGCAAAGGCCTGCTGCAGGCTGATGGTACCGTAGCTCTCGTTGGCATAGTTGGTGACCGGTGCGTTGCCGATGTCCATGGAGCCGGGCGCCTGGTAGGTGCTGGTCAGGCTGGCGGTACCGGTTTCGAGTGCCGCGGAAAGCGTAACGACCTTAAACGTGGAGCCCGGCGTGTACAGCGCGTCCATGGCGCGATTGTACATGGAGCCGTCCTCGCCGCCGCCCGTCTGCAGCAGGGCATCGATGTTGGTGTTGTCGTAGGTGGGCGAGCTGGCACATGCGAGCACCGCGCCGGTACGCGGGTCGATGACCGCTACAGCGCCCTTAAAGCCCTTGAGCGCCTGCTCGGCAGCCGTCTGGATGCGCGAGTCGATGGTGAGCTTGGCGGTGTTGCCCGGCTGGGTCTGGCCCGCGAGCGACGCGATGGCGTTGTTCCAGCTGGAGTAATCCTTAGAGCCGGTGAGCGTGTCGTTCATGACGCTCTCGATGGCGGTGGTGCCATACTGCTGGCTCACATAGCCAACCACGTGCGCTGCCAGGTTACCGTTGGGGTAGGAGCGTACGTAGGTGCCGTCCTCCTGCTGCAGCGACTCGGCCAGCGTCACGCCGTCGGACGTGATGATGGAGCCGCGCTGGATGTACTTGGAGCGGGCGATGGTGTGGTTGTTGGTCGGCATGTCCTGATAGTCCTTGGCCTTAATGACCTGGACATAGGTGAGGTTGCCGATAAGGATGGCGAACAGCGCCGTAAAGGTGAGCACCGCACGGGTTAGACGGTTGGCGAGCGCAACGCGGCCGAGCACACCGGATTCAGGCGTGTCGAGCAGGCGACGGCGCATGCGCGAGCCGACGGAATGGCTGCCGCTGCCGTAGGAAGACGAGGTGGCAAAGCGCGTGCCCGTCGGGGCGGCGGCAGATGCGACCTGATCATCGGTGATGGCGGCCATGGTGCCGGTGCCGGTAAGCTCGGCCTCGCGTCCGGTCGCCTCGTCACCGGCGCGCAGCAGGAGCGCGACGATGATAAAGCTCGCCAGCAGAGAGGAGCCGCCCTGGCTCATAAAGGGTAGGGTGACGCCGGTCAGCGGGATCAGGCGGGTTACGCCGCCAACGATCAAGAAGGCCTGGAAGCTGATGGCGGCCGTAAGGCCCGTGGCGCTAAAGGCAGCGAGGTCGGATTTAGCACGGGCAGCCGTGGTCAGGCCGCGAACGGCAAAGAGCATAAACAGGATGAGCACGGCGCCGCCGCCCAAAAGGCCCATCTCCTCGCCGATAGCCGAGAAGATAAAGTCGGACTCGACGACAGGGATGTTGTTGGCCATGCCGTTGCCGATGCCAACACCGACCAGACCGCCGTCGGCGAGCGAGAAGAGCGACTGGACGATCTGGTAGCCCTGGCCCTGGGCGTCCTTAAACGGATCGACCCAAACCTGGAAACGCACCTGAACGTGAGACAGGAACTTGTAGGCGCCTACGGCTCCGACGGCTAAGAGCGCAAGGCCGATAACGACATATGAAAAGCGCCCCGTGGCAACGTAGAGCATCAGCAAGAAGATGGTGTAGAACAGCACGGCCGAACCCAGGTCGCGTTCGAAGACGACGACGAGCAGGCACACACCCCACACGGCAAACAGCGGCAGCAGCAGTCGCAGGCGAGGGATCTTAAAGCCCAGGATCTTGCGGTTGGAGATAGAGAGCAGCTCGCGGTTCTCGGCCAGGTATCCGGCCAGGAACAGGACGATAAAGACCTTGGCGAACTCGCCGGGCTGGATGGTAAAGCCCGCGATGCGAATCCACAGCTTGGAGCCCGAGATCGTGGTGCCGATAAAGATAGGCAGCATCAGCAGAATGATGCCGATGATGCCAAAGGTGTACTTGTAGCGCATGACCACGTCGAGGTTTTTGACCAGTGCAAGCGTTCCCACCATGAGCGCCACCGAGACAAACAGGATGATGAGCTGCGAGATGGCGAGAGCGGGGGCGAGGCGTGTCACGAACGTGATGCCGATGCCCGAAAGCACAAAGACAATGGGCAGGATGGCGGGGTCGGCACCGGGCGCCAAGATGCGCACGGCAATGTGGGCCGCGGCAAAGGCGGCAAAGAGGCCGATCGGTACGGCGAGCGTCTCAAAGGAGATGGCAGCGCCCGCGGTGAGGACGTACATCGCATACAGCAGGATGACGGGGAACGCCGAGGCGATGAGCAAGAGCAGCTCGGTGTTGCGGCGACTCATAAGCGGCACTCCCTTTCTAATTCTTATCGGAGGCTTCGGCCTCGGCGGACTGTTCGGCGGTTTTCTCGGAATCTGATTCGGAGGTCGATCCCTGATTGGTGTTGTCGCGAATCGTTTGCGCGTCGATCACCTGGCGGGTCTGCTCCTCGTCGATCTGGTGGCGGTACTTGGATATCGTGTCCTGCGCATCGTCGACACTTGTTTGCGGAATGCCCGCCTTGAGGCGGTTTTGCGTGTCTTCGGGCAGGTCGGACAGCTTGATGCTGGTTTCGCTTTCGAGCCAGTGGAGCTTGAGTCCGAGTGGCTTGCCGGGCAGGCCGCGCCAGACGGCGACATTGCCCTGGTAGGTACCCAGGTAGTACGAGCCGGTGACACCCGTGTAGGCCCAGATGCCAGCTGCCAGCACAAAGACGAGGGCCAGGATGGCGGCGATAGTAATGTTGCGGCGACGCACGCGTTGCGCCTCGCGCATAACGCCATCGTCAACCAGGTCAACGACTACTACGGTCACGTTGTCGTGGCCGCCGGCGGCAAGCGCCGCGTCCACTAGGTTGTCGACGCAGATTTGCGCGGTTGAGGACTGCGTGGCGATGTTCTCGATATCGCTATCGGGAATCATGCTCGAGAGGCCGTCGGAGCACAGGACCAGGCGGTCGCCTTCCTCGATATGCAGAGTGAAGTGGTCGGCATACATGGCGGGGTCCGAGCCCAGCGCGCGGGTGATGACCGAACGGTTGGGGTGGACGCGAGCCTCGTCTGCCGTGATCTCGCCGGCGTCCACGAGCTCCTCCACGTAGGAGTGGTCGCGGGTCACGCGGATGAGCGTGCCCTCGTGGAGCAGATAGGCGCGAGAGTCGCCCACGTGGGCGATGGCGAGCGTGTCGTTTTCGATGTAGGCGCAGGTGGCTGTGCAGCCCATGCCGGGCTTGCCCAGGCCGTTCAGGGCCGCCTCGATTACGGCGGCGTTGGCTGCCTCGACGGCTGCGGCCAGGCGTGCTGCGTCGGCAGACTGCGGGGCCGTCTTGGCTATAGTCTCGACAGCGATAGAAGAGGCCACCTCGCCGGCGGCGTGACCACCCATGCCGTCGCATACGCAAAAGAGCGGCGACTGCACCAGGTAGGAATCCTCATTGTGCGGGCGCACGCAGCCAACGTCGGAGCGGGCGCCCCACATGAGTTGCGTGGTGGTGCCGGCATCATAGGTCGAGTCGGTCTCGATGCGCTCCTCGGTCAGGGGCTCAAAGCTCATGGTCGAGCCGGGGTCTTTGAGCTTGGCCTCAACGGCGGCAACGTCGATTTCAGCTGTGTCACCGGGAGAGACGGTGTCGGTCACGGCGTTTGATTCGGAATCGCCGGTGTCCGGGGAGTCGGGCTCCTCGGAAACGCGGGCGGTCGACTCGTCGTCTTGCGGGCTGACGTCTATAGGCTCGGGCGCCGGCGTAGACGCGGGCGCAACCTCGGATGCCGGGGCTATGGGAAACGCCGGCGCGGCGGGCTCGGGTGCCGCAAACGCCGCAGCGCTCTCGTTGATTGCCGCGGCGACGGGCTCTGCAAAGTGAGCTGGCGCCGGGGTTGCTTCGGGCGCTGTGGGCTGTTCCGCAGCATGTGCGCCGATGGGCGCCGCTGCGGCATCATCTTCGTCCTCGTTATCGGCGAGATCCGAAATATCATGCGTTACATGCGAAAGAGGCAGGGAGAACACGGTGTCCTCGGGTTCCACGGGTGCGGAGCCCGCTGGAGCGGCGTGGGCCGGCGCAGCTGTGGCGGCGGCCGGTGCCTCGGTCATAGTTGCGGACTTGTTCTCCTCGTCGATCATCGACGGTTCACCTTCATGACCACGTCGCCAATCTGGACTTCGTCGCCTTCGCGCAGCGTCGCGGGTTCCACCAGCTGGCGGCCGTTGACGAGCGTGCCGTTAAGCGAGTTGAGGTCCTCGATGATGAGCGCCGGGCCCTGCAGCGAAAAGCGCGCATGCGAGGCCGAGACGAATGGTTCGTTGATGCAGATGTCCGAAGATGGCGAGCGACCGACGATGACGGGGCCGAGCATGTCTACGTGAATGCCGCGGATACCGCGCGGACCCTTGTCCACATCGATCGTCCAGATAGCCGAGTCGCGGCGCTGTCCACGCACAAGTCCCACGCCGGTCTTCATGACGGCGAACAAGAAGATATAGAGCAGGGCGACCAGGACGATGCGGCCTGCAAAAAGGACGATATCGATGTTCATAAGCGACTATCCCCTAAATTCAAAGGTGCTCAGGCCAAACGTCAGCAGATCGCCGTTGCGCAGCGGGCAGCGCGTGATGCGGCGGTTGTTGACGAGCGTGCCGTTGGTGGAATTGAGGTCCTCGATCGACCAATCCGAGCCCGTAAAGGTGAGCTGGGCGTGGCGGCGCGACACGTTGGGGTCGCGCAGGGCAATGTCGGAAACTGAGTGCTCGCGACCGATGGTCACCTGTGCGGAGGTGATGCTATGGCTCTCGCCGCTCACGACGTCGACGAGCTGGGCGAGCGGGCGCTGCGGGGCGCGAGTGCTCGCCATGTTGGAGGCGATGCCGGCTGCAGCGCCTAGACCCACGGCGGCACCGGTCGCGGCGGCTCCGCCCATGCCGGCAAGCGCGTCGCGCGAGACGGTCT
>URKU01000013.1 GCA_900548515.1 uncultured Collinsella sp.
GGCTCGACCTTCATGAGCATGCCCTGCCCGCCGCCGTACGGCTCGTCATCGACGGTGCGATGGCGGTCGTGCGTCCAGTCGCGCAGGTTATACGCCTTAAAATCAAAAAGGCCGGCCTTGCGGGCGCGGCCCAAAATCGACGTGGACATGACGGGCTCAAACATCTCGGGAAAGACCGAAAGGGTCTCGATCAGCATGTTGTCCTCCCTACTTGTCCATATCGATCAGGCCGTCCATAACGTGGACGGAAATTGTTCCTGTGTCGGGAAGATCGAGCACGACCTGCTCGATCACGGGAATCAGTACCTCGCCGTACCGATCGCCCTCAACAACCCAGACATCGTTAGCGGGCGTCGACATGATCTCGACGATCGTGCCGAGTAAACCGAAGCGCTCGTCGACCACCTCGCGACCCATCAGGTCGGTATAGGCAGCGTCGAGCGAATCGAACTCAAAATCGTCACGATTTGCCAGCACGTAGCATCCCGTGATGCCCTCGGCGGCCGTCAAGTCGTCAATGCCCTCAAACGAGACCAGATCGCCATCGCCCGTATCGGTGACGGACACGACCGTGCAAAAGCGGTCGCGCTTGAGCGCCGGCGGCGTCAGGGCGACGCGCATACCCGGCTCTAATACAGAAGGAAGCCCCCGCAGCGGCTGCGCGAGGACCTCCCCCTTCCTTCCGTGCGGCTTGACCACACGGGCGATGTTTTTGTACTGGGACCTCAAGGTCCTAGCCCAGAACCTCTACCTCGACAGCAGTGTCGAGGCGAGCGGCCAGTGCACGGGCGAGCGTGCGAATGGCCTTGATGGTACGGCCACGACGGCCGATGACCTTAGCGACGTCATCCTCGGCGACCGAAACCTCAATTGTAGAGGCGTCGTCACCATCGATGACCTCAAGGCTCACGGAATCCGGGTCGTCGACGATCTGAACAACGAGATATTCGACGAGATCGGCGATGCGATCTGAGAGCATTGCCTCACCCTCGAGCTGTGCAGCGTCAACCTCAGGCACGATTTACTCCTCGGCGCCCTCAGCGGCCTCAGCGGCAGCCTTAGCGGCCTCGGCCTCTTTGGCGAGCTGCTTCTTGGACTTCTTGACGACGGTCTCGGTCTTCTCGCCCTCGTTGGCGGCCTTGACCAGAGCGGCGACGGCGTCGGTGAGCTGAGCGCCCTTGGACTGCCAGTCGGCGATCTTCTCGAGGTCGAGGTTGATGGTCTTGGGGGCGGTCATCGGGTTGTAGCGGCCAACCTCCTCGATGATACGACCGTCACGCGGGGCGCGGGAATCGGCGACGACGACACGGTAGTACGGACGCTTCTTAGCGCCGTGACGAGCAAGGCGAATCTTGACTGCCAAAGGAAACTCCTCCAACCAAGCAGCTTTAGGCTGCAACTACAAACAAACAGTTGAACATAATACGCCATCGACGCGGGCAGGTGAAGTCCGTGAGACCAACTTCTTCGGTGTAGTCGAGGGCAAATCCATATCTTAGACAAGAATTCGGGATTTGCAAGCACATACACGCACCCCACATGAGCTGCGCGGTATACTCATGACATGGAAAGACGCGAACATACATACGGTTATGAGGATGCCATGGGCGTCACGCCGCCTCCCTGGACGGGTCCGGCGGTGGGCCTCATGGACCTCGATGCGTTTTTTGCGAGCGTGGAGATGCTCGACCATCCCGAATGGCGCGGAAAACCGCTCATCGTGGGCGGAGACGCCGATTCGCGTGGCGTCGTGTCCACGTGTTCATATGAGGCACGTCGCTTTGGCGTGCACTCTGCCATGGCCTCGGCCGAGGCGCAGCGCTTGTGCCCGCAAGCCATTTGGACGCATGGGCATTTTGATCGCTATCGTGAGGTCAGCGCGCAGGTCATGGCAATTCTCGCTGACGAGACCCCGCGCGTTGAACGCGTATCCATCGACGAAGCCTTTATCGATATCACACCGGGTCGCTTTGCGCCCGAAGACCCGCTGCTGGTTGCGCGGCGTATAAGCGACCGCGTGGCAGGGCTGGGAGTGACCTGCTCCATTGGCGTGGGCTGCAACAAGACGGTCGCAAAGATCGCAAGCGAGCGGGATAAGCCGTTTGGGCTGACCATCGTGCGCCCCGGAACCGAGCAGCGCTTTTTGGCCGCGCTGCCGGTATCTGCCATGAGCGGCATCGGACGCTCGGCCGAGGAGCGACTGCGCCGCATGCGCATCTACACCCTCGGCGAGCTTTCGCGCGCGCCTGAGTCCACACTGGCCTCTATTTTTGGCGTCAACGGCGAACGCATGCGCCAGCGTGCGCTGGGACTCGAAATCTCTGAAGTCACGAGTCTCGACGAAGAGCGCGAGGTCAAGTCGGTGAGCAATGAACGCACCTTTGCGAAAGATTTGACTGAGCGTAGGGATATTGAGGCGGCGATTGCACTGTTGGGAGAGTCAGTGGGACGCCGTCTGCGCCGTCAGGGGCTGACGGGTGCCACGGTAACGCTCAAGCTTAAGTATTCGTATGGAAGCGGTCGCTCGGCACAGCGCCGACTGCTTCATCCGACCGACGATGAGAACATCTTCGTGGCGGTTGCGCTCGAACTGCTCGACAACATCTGGCAGGAAGGCATGCATGTTCGCTTAGCAGGCATCGGCATGAGCGATTTCGACCACCAAGGCGGGATCCAAACCGACCTGTTCTGCGAAGTCGACGACCGCGGAGCCCAATCCAGCGACCGACGCGACCTCTCGGTCGCTATCGACGCCGTCCGAGACAAATTCGGCGACACCGCCCTATCCTTCGGCCGCCAATCCCGCTTCAACGATTAGTCCCTGAGGCAAAAAGAAAGCCGGGTAGCTGCGGAAAACCGCAACTGCCCGGCGATATGCGTGAGGGTAGCTAAACCCCGTCTCAAATGAGCTACTAGAGGAGGTTGAGGGGGAGCTGGGGGGCGTCGCCCCAGAGTTTCTCGAGGCGGTAGAAGTCGCGGGCTTCGGGAGTGAAGACGTGGACGACAACCGAACCGTAGTCCATGAGCATCCAGGTCTTCTGCTCGCGACCCTCGATGGAGAACGGGTGCTCGCCGCAAGCCTCGGCGACCTTCTCCTCGATCTCGTCGACGATAGAATCGACCTGGCGGTTGTTGGTACCGGTGGCAAGCACAAAGTAGTCGCATACGTCGGAAAGCTCGGTCAGGTCGAGCACCTGAACGTCCTCGCCCTTCTTGTCGTAGGCGGCCTGCGCGGCGGCGCGGGCGACATCCTCGGCGGCGACACCGCTCGCGGACAGCGAGGCGGCAGTGCGGTCGGACGTGGCGGCGAAGCTCTTGTGCTCCACGCCTTCAAGAATCTGCTCGTCGGTCATGGTCTCGTCGGCCATGGAATACCTCTTTCTAGACAGCCCGAGCTAGCGCAGCTGGGCGTAATGGTTGTAAATCGTAATAGCCGTGGGATAAAGATAGCGCCCGGACTGGATCACATAGACCAGACCCTGCGCAAAACAGGAGAAGAACAACTCATCGAGCGTCGACTCCCCCACCATCTTGCGCAGCGCATGGGCATAATCGCCGTGGCGGTTGGGTTCGATGGCATCAGCCACAAAGACCACCATATCGAGCGGCGTCATGTCGCAAGCGCCCACGGTGTGACGGTCGACAGCCTGAAAGACCGCCGGCGACAGCTCGGGAAAAAGCTGCGGAAGTTCATAGGCGGCAACAGGGCCATGCAAAAGCGGCGTCGCGGCGGAAGGAGAGCCGGCAATCTTAATGCCGTAATGCAGAGCGCGCGTGACCAGCTCATCGTCGGAGAGCACTTTGTCCCAGTCATGGATCAGGCCGGCGGCAGCGGCATCAAAGCGGTCAACGCCGTAGACCTCGGCCAGATGAAGTGCGGTCTCGGCAACACCCAGCGAATGCACATAGCGCTTGCGCTTATCCTTCATGCGAACATCGAGCAGCTCTTGAATGCGCTTGAGCAGCGCGCGCTCATCGCCCTCAAACTGATCCTCTACCGACAACGTAGACCCCCATCACTCAAAATCTTCTTGGCCCAAATCGGCATATAGCCTGCGTTTGCGAATGTAGCCGAGCACGGACTCGCTCGTAAGATAGCGCACGCTCATGCCGCGGGCGACTCGCTTACGGATGTTCGTCGAGCTGATCGCCAGCGCCGGAATCTGAATATAGCGCACGTCGAACGGCAGCCCCGACTCTTTGATTCGGGCACGCGCCGTATCGATATCAAAGCCCGGTCGTGTCGCCGCAATAAAGGTAGCAAGCTCAGCGATTCGTTCGGCATCATGCCAGGTCACGATATCGATAATCGCGTCGGCGCCCGTAATAAAGTAGAGCTTTACCTGCGGCGGATAAAAGTCGCGAAGGGCATGAAGCGTATCGGCCGTGTAGGTTACGCCCGGACGGTCGATCTCGAACCGACTCGCCAAAAAGGCCGGGTTCGCGGCGGTGGCGAGGACCGTCATGGCATAACGGTCCTCGGCAGGCGTCACCGGCTTGTCAAGCTTAAAGGCGGGAGAGCCCGCCGGCATAAAGAGCACAGCGTCCAAGTCGAGCGACTCACGCGCCTGCTCGGCGGTCACCAGGTGCCCGTAATGGATGGGATCAAAGGTGCCACCCATAATGCCGAGCCTAAACTCCTGCCCGTCCTCTAGAGGAAGCTCGGGCAGACCGATTCCACCGCGCAGCGACATGGCTTACTCGCCCTCCGAGGTCTCGGCATCGTCCGCGGCATCCACCGCATCGACAACCTCGACGCCCTCATCCGCAGCATCGGTCACGTCAATGGCCTCAACGGCAACGTCCTCGCCAGCATCCTCGAGCTCCTCGTACTCCGAGAAGTCCTCAGCGCCCTCAAAGTCAAAGGCGCGCTGGCAAATGCGGACCTCGTCGCCCGCACGGCAACCGGCCTTCTCGAGCGCGTCGTCAACACCCATACGCGCAAACTTATGTTGCAGGTAAATGACGGCTTCCTCATTTTCCCAGTCGGTCTGAATGACCATGCGCTCGATGGCACGACCGACCATGCGGAAGGCACCGGGCTCTTCCTGGACAATGCGGAAACGCTTCTCACGCTGCAAGCGACGGCGCTCCCACTCATCGTCGCGCAGAACGACCGGCTCATCGGAGACCGACAGCTCGGCGCGCAGCTTAGCCACCTGCTCGCCCACGGCAAGCATCAGCGTGTTGAGGCCGGCGCCCGTAACAGCAGACACGGCAAAGAACATATGTCCATCGTCGAGCGCTGCGCGCTTGAGGTCGGCAATCTTGTCGGCCGTGCCCGGCGCGTCGCACTTGTTGGCAACGACGATCTGCGGACGCTCCGAAAGCTCGGCGCCATACTGCTCGAGCTCGCGGTTGATGATGCGATAGTCCTCAACCGGATCGCGATCCTCAAAACCGCCCGTCATGTCGACGACATGCATGATCAGGGCCGTACGCTCAATGTGGCGCAGGAACTGGTGACCCAGGCCCTTGCCCTCGCTCGCGCCCTCGATAAGACCGGGGACGTCGGCAACGACGTAAGAATATTCGCCGGCACGCACCATGCCCAGATTGGGCACGAGCGTGGTAAACGGGTAGTCAGCAATCTTGGGGCGGGCGGCACTCATGCGCGCAATGAGCGATGACTTACCCACCGAGGGGAAGCCCACGAGCGCGGCATCGGCCATGAGCTTCATCTCGAGCTCGATCCAGTGCTCCTCGGCCGGTTCGCCCAGCTGAGCGAACGCGGGCGCGCGGCGCACCGACGTCACAAAGTGCGTGTTGCCCAGGCCACCGGCACCGCCGGGCGCCACGACGACGCGCTCGCCGTCGTGCACCAGGTCGGCAATCTCGAACATCGGTGTCTGCGTCTCGGGGTCAAGCTCGCGCACCACGGTGCCCATAGGGACCTTGAGAATCAGGTCCTCGCCGCTCTTACCGTTACGACGGGCACCCTGCCCGTGCGTGCCGCGCTCGGCGCGAAAGTGATGCTTAAAGCGGTAATCGATCAACGAAGACAGCTGAGCATCGGCCTGGATGACGACATTGCCGCCACGACCGCCGTCGCCGCCATCGGGGCCGCCCTTGGGGACAAATGCCTCGCGCCTAAACGACATGCATCCGGCTCCGCCGTCGCCGCCGCACACGTTAATGCGGCTGATATCGGTGAACTGTGACAACAGAATCGCCTCCTACAAAAAAGAGGGAGACCCTTGAATCCTAAAACTCAAGTGCCTCCCACATATGTGCTCTATGAAGGGTGAATTACGCGTTCGCGAGCGGGCGTACGCTGACCCTGTGCTTGATACCCTTGTGGAACTCAACGGTACCGTCGACCAGCGCGAACAGCGTGTCGTCCTTACCACGGCCAACGTTCTCACCCGGGTGGATGTGCGTGCCGTGCTGACGGACGAGAATCGTGCCCGTGGTTACCGTCTGGCCGGCATAGCGCTTCGTGCCAAGGCGCTGACCGCGGGAGTCACGGCCATTACGGGAGGAACCGAGTCCTTTTTTGTGTGCCATTGTGTATACCTACTCTTTCGTTACGAGTGTAATCTACTCGGCGACGGGAGCCTCGGCAACAGCCTCGGCCTCTGCCTTGACAGCCTTCTTGGCGCGGGACGTAGCCTGGACCTTCACGATCTTCAGCTTGGTGAGCTGCTGACGGTGACCCTTCAGACGACGATAGCGCTTACGCTTGTGGAACTTGAAGACCAGCTGCTTCTCGCCCTTGAACTGCTCAACGATCTGAGCGGTAACCTTGGCCTTGGCCAGCTTGTCGGGATCAGTGACGATCTTCTTACCATCGTTGAGGAAGATAACCGGCAGGGTGACCTTGTCGCCCTCATTGCCCTCGATCTTCTCGACGGTGATGACATCGTCGGTGGCGACCTTGTACTGCTTGCCGCCCGTGTTAACGATTGCGTACATGTTTACTTGCCCTTCATGCATCAGTTAGTGCAACAGCCGAATATAGTAGCAGGCGAAAATACCCCCGTCAACGAGTATGTGGAGCAAATCCACAAGTTCGCACAGGTATGGGGCTGACGAGTCGGCCCTCGTCGTCCTCGCATGCTTGATTCTGACGCTCGACATCGTAGGAGCAGATGGTCACGAGGTCTTGCATACCGGTGGAAACAATAGGTGCATCCACGCCCGGGGTCAAGCCCTGCAACAAAACATCAGCAGCAGAAAGCAAAATTTCCGGACGCATAGAGCCCTCGTTGTCGGCATGGGTGTCGAGCATGAGAACCAAATGGTCCGGGCGCTCCCCCGCCGTGAGCTCATAGCCAACGAGCGTGTGATCCAAATCCAAGCGCTTGCTCTTTTTGCCGCGCGCGTAGTCGATGCCATGATCCGCGCGCAGCGTGTCGATCGCACGACGCACCTCGTCGGCGCTTACGGGCGCCTCGGGATCCAGGTGTAAGTCGATGCGATACGACAGGCGCGTGAGCTGCGCCGTCAATGCCGGCGTGCGCACGTCGATGTACGCCGCCTCGATGGGCGCCAGATCGGCCGGAGACGCCGCAGCTAGGCGCTCAAACGCCTCGTCGAGCGCCACGAACTCGGTCATAAACAGGTCATACCACTCGCAGGTCGACGACGTACCAACCGGTAGCGCCGAAGAGAAGCCCACGCGCATGTGCGGAGAGAAGCCCTGCGTGACGGCATAGGGAAGTCCCGCACGGCGCACGATGCGCTCAATGGTATGGATTACTTCGAGATGGCCCAGGTACTTAAGGCGATCGCGCTTGCCATAGCGAACACGAAGTCTAAAGAGCGAGGGGTTGTCGGTCAGGCGCTCACTCATGCGCGATCACCCATCAATACATTCTTGGCGTGGAGCGTGGGGCAGATCCCGCAGCCGGTGCACGACGTGCGGGTACAGTCGGGAGTCGTGACGCCCTCGAGCGAGCGACGGTACTCGCGCTCGAGGAAGCCGCGCGTGCAGCCGGGGCTCACGTGCTCCCACGGCAGGCGCCAGTCCAACTCGTAGGGCAGGTGCACGAGCTCATTGAGGTCGATGCCGTTTTTGGCAGCAGCTTCCTTCCAGTTATCGAGCGAGAAATGCTCTACCCAGGCGTCAAAGCGAGAGCCCGAGCGCCAAGCATCGATGATGACGGGCGTCATGTCGCGACCGGCGCGGGACAGCGCGGCCTCGATGAGCGAAGTCTCGGCATCGTGGTAATGCACGCGGACGGCACGGTTGCGAACGCTCGTGATAAGCAGCTTCTGGCGACGCTTGACGTCGTCGTAGTCGAGCTGCGGGCACCACTGGAACGGCGTGGCGGCCTTGGGGATAAAGACCGAAACCGAGATGGACACCGAGATCGAGCCGCGACGAGCCTTGGGCACCACGGAACGACCGAGCTCCAGCACGTGATCGGCCAGATTGGCGATGGCCACGATGTCCTCGTCGCGCTCGCCGGGAAGGCCCATCATAAAGTAGAGCTTCATGCGGTTCCAGCCGGCCTCGAAGGCCGCCTTGGCCGCACGGTCCAGGTCCTCCTCGGTCACGTTCTTGTTAATGATGTCGCGCATGCGCTGGCTGCCGGCCTCGGGCGCGAACGTCAGTCCGCCCTTCTTTTCGCCGGCGACCGACTCGGCCATATCCACGCCAAACGAATCCAGGCGCTGCGACGGAATAGACACGCGAATACCCGTATCCTCCAGGCGACGGTTGAGCCTGCCGAGCACGTCGCGAATGCAGGAGTGGTCGGTCGTGGAGAGCGAGGTCAGCGACACCTCGTCATAGCCAGTCTTTTCCAGACCCTGAATCACCGACGAGACAATCTGGTCGGCCGAGCGCTCGCGCACCGGGCGATACGTCATGCCAGCCTGGCAAAAACGACAGCCGCGGGCGCAGCCGCGCAGGATCTCGATAGACAGGCGGTCGTGGACCAGCTGCGCATAGGGCACGCACGACTGCGACAGCGGATTCGTGGCGCCGAAATCCTCGACGACGCGCTTGTAGACCACGGTCGGCGCATCCTTGCCCTCACGCGGCACGGTGTAGCCATGCGGCGAGCAGGGCTCGTCGTGACGAACCTCATAGAGCGACGGCACGTAGTTGCCACCAATGGATGCAAGCTGCTCAACAATCTGCGCGCGCGGGACTCCTTCGTCACGCAGGCGGCGATGCAGCTGACAGGTCTCGAGCAGCGATTCCTCGCCCTCACCGATGAGGATGACATCGAAGAAGGCCGCGTACGGCTCGGGGTTGTACACCGAGGGGCCGCCGGCGATGATAATGGGGTCGTCTTCGCCTCGGTCGGCCGCTAACAGCGGAATGCCAGCGAGGTCGAGTGCCTCGAGGAAGTTCGTCACCGCCATCTCGTGCGGCACATGCAGACCGACGATATCAAACGAAGCGACCGGCGCTGCACCCTCGAGCGACAGCAGCGGAATACCCGCCTCGCGCATGGCGTCACCCATATCGGGCCACGGCACATAGCCACGCTCACAGGAGATGCCCTCGGCCTGGTTAAGGATGTTGTAGAGGATGGCGATGCCCTGGTTGGGCAGACCAACCTCGTACACATCCGGGTAGATCAGGCAGCAACGGTAGTCGGCATCGGCTTTGGAAAGCGTGCCCCACTCGTGATCGATATAGCGACTCGGCTTCTCGACCTTGGCGAGCAACGGCTCAATTAAATGAAAACAATCTTGGTATGCAACGCGCAACGGAAAACCCCTAAGCAGCGAGATCTGATGCGTCCTGATAGGACGCCATAGGACGGGTAGCGCCCGCGACCGTGGTCACCAGATCGCGAACGCGGGAGAACGTGGCAGTGACCACCTCGTTGGCACGGCTGTAGTCGACATCGCGCTCGTAGAGCGAAACGAGCGCACGGCCCATGCCATAGGTGCCCGCGGCAGCAGTGAGCGCCTTGACGGCAAACCCAATATGCGGCGTCTGCTTGACGAGCGCGCGGGTGACCGCGCGGATCACAAGACCGCCGGCAAGCACGCCCGCGACCTCGTAGCCGCGCTCGGGCTTAATACCGCGTCCAAAGACGGCAGCGAGCTCAAAGAGCATGCCCACCTGCGCCAGCGCCATAACGGGATAATCGGCGCCCGGCAAAAACACCAGCGCACCGGTCGCCATATTGGTGAGCGCGCACGAGGTGATGATACGATTGGCCGCCGCGATGCGCATGAAGGCAAAGTTCGCCGCAAAAGCCGTTTCCTTGTCGGTGCGATCGAGAATCCAGCGGGCAAGCGTCTCGAGCAGATACGTCTTATCGGTTGCCGCTACCACGCCGAGCATGGGCGTGGACTCCTCGATAAACGGCACCTCCACAGCAGACTCGGCAAGCACGCACACGGGCGCGCCGGCGATCACGAGCTCCTGCACGGCACTCTCCAAGCGGTCGGAACCACACGAGAGCACCAGCACCACATCGGTATCGGTCTTTGGAGCAATTCGCTCCTCCCCCAGACGCTCGACGCGCACAATACCCGAGGTCGTCTGCGGCACAAAGGCGTCACGCACCGTCTCGGCAAGAAAGCGCGAGGCGGACGAATCCAGATAGACCGAGACGCGCACCGGCGTATCGGAATCCTTCTTAACGGACGCGCCCATCTTAAAAGCGCGGGTCAGCTTATCTACGGGAATTTTCATAGCAAACCCCTCCAGCGGTTACGCGGCGCCCGAACGATGCCGCCATATGGATTGTACGATACCCACCGTCAGCAGCTGAATCATCATCGAAGACGAACCGAAGCTAATAAACGGTAGCGGAATACCGGTAATCGGCATCATGCCGATGCACATGCCGATGTTTTCGAAGGTCTGGAACGCCCACATGCCGACGATACCTACGCATGATAAGCGTAGGAACAGAGACTCGCACTTAAAAGCAACGCGGATCGTCGAGAAGATGAGCAGTACGTACAAGCACAGCAGCAAAAAGGAGCCGCAAAAGCCAAAGGTCTCGGACAGAAAGGCGAAGACGAAGTCGGTGTGGAACTCAGGCAGAAAGCCGCCGGCCGACTGCGTCGCATGGCCCAAACCCTTACCAAAGAAGCCACCCGAGCCAACGGCGATAAGCGACTGCTGCAGGTTGTAGGCATCGTCCGAATCGGCATTATCGGGGTCGATAAAGACCGTCAGACGGTTCATCTGATACTGCTTGATAAGCACATCGTGGCCGAGCAACGAATCAAAGACCGAATCGAGCGCCAGGACGAGGGCCACCAGGCCCACGAGCAGGGCCAGGGTCGACAGCACCCATTCGCGGCGTGCACCACTCATACAAATGACGATGGCGCCCGAAACCAGCACGACAAGGCCCGAGCCCAGGTCGCCCATGGCGACGACGGCCAAAAACGGAATGGACAACATGCCGCAGAGCTTGACGTAGTCGCGAACGGTATCGATGCGACCGTTATACTGCGAGCCAAGCGTAGCAATAAAGAAGATGGTGATGAGCTTGGCAAGCTCAACCGGCTGGAATGTCAAGCCGATACCGGGAATCTTGATCCAGCCCGTCATGCCCAGACCGCCCGTATAGGACAGACCCGGAATCTTGGGCGAGAGGATCACGATCAGGTCGATGACGAGCAACGCCGTCGAGAAATTGGAAATACCGCGCAGGTCGGAGCGCCAGACCGGCACCGCCAGCACCGTGCCGATGCCAATTCCCAGCAGATGGCGTGAGAACGAAGCATCGGCCTTAAACTGCGAAGCCGACCAGATAATGATGGCACCGTAGGCGACGAGCGCCACTGTAGCCACGAGCACACCGATATGGGCCTTTTGGCGAAACGTGCCGCGCGAGGCCGAAAGTTGCTTGTTGACGCGGTCCAGGCTGCTGCGGGAGCCGGTCTTGGTTGAACGGAACAGATCCGCCGGAGAAAAATCCATCGCAACCTCCTATCGAACCGAAGAATCGCCCGAGGCCGAAGAGGTATCGGGCTCGTCATAAATCACACCGAGCACGTCGCGCACGACATGCATCGCGGTATCTGAGCCGCCGCCGCCCTGCTCCAGGACAGTAGCGATGACATACTTGGGATTATCGGCCGGTGCATAGGCGCAGAACCAAGCGTATTCGTCCTCGCCGCTTTTCTCGCCCGTGCCCGACTTGCCGTATACCTGCGGCGTCAGGGTACCAAAGTGCGCCGCCAGGGACGTCGATGCCGTGTAAATCACGTCGTGCATGCCGTTGCGAACAAGAGCCAAATCCGAATCGCTGTTGATCTTGGCCTCCAGGCGCTTCTTCTTGCCCTTGCCGTTGTACTTATAGGCATCGCCGTCGCCATCGCGCGACACGGCAGACAAAAACACGTGAGGCACGTACTGTTTGCCGCCGTTGGCAAGACCCATATAGGCACACGCCATCTGCAGGGGCGTCACCAGGATGTCGCCCTGACCGATGGCAATGTTGGTCATATCGCCGGCATTCCACTTGCGGTCCTCGGCAGATGCGTCGGTGAAGTACGACTCTTTCCACTCGGCATCGGGAATACGGCCCGCGCCCTCACTCGGCAGATCGATACCGCAGGTCTTGCCTAGACCCCAGCGACGAAAGACCTCCTGCAGGCCCTCGGAATGTTTCTCGTCATAAAAGAACGCCTTGCCCATATCGTAGAAGACGGGGTCGCACGAGTTGGCGATACCCGACTGCAGCGTCATGGTGCCGTGGCCAGACGTCAGCCAGCAGCGCTTGCCCCAAGCCTTGCCCAGGCCCGTCCAATAGCCCGTGCAGTTGGTTGTCTGCGTTGAAGTGTAGGTTCCAAACTCAAGACCGGCCAGTGCCGAGAGCGGCTTGATGGTCGAGGCCGACATGTACTGTCCGCTAATGGCGCGGTTGAGCAGCGGGTGCGAACCCTTGTCATCATTGAGCTCGGTCCACACGTCATTTGAGACGCCGCCGATAAAGACGGACGGATCGAACTTGGGCTGGCTCGCCATGCCCAGGATCTCGCCATTGTTGGGATCGAGACACACCACAGCGCCGTTGCCGGCATTGCTGTAGCCAGTGGTCTTGGCAAGCTCGATAGCGCTCGCCAGCGCCGTCTCACAGGCCTGTTGGATCTTAAGGTCGAGCGTGAGCTTAATGTCGGAGCCGGCCTTCGCGGGCACGGCGCCGGCCTGACCGGTCACATTGCCCGAGGCATCGACCTTGACGGTCTGCTCGCCACGAATACCCTGCAGCAGGTTTTCGTAGTAGCTCTCAACGCCCGCCTGGCCCACGATATCGCCCGACTGGTACGTAATCTTGCCAGCAGAAGCATCATCATCGCCAGAGGTTTTCTTATTCTGGGCCTCGAGCTGCTCGGAGGTAATGGTGCCGGTATAGCCCAAGATATGGCATGCCGTCTCGCCGTATGGATACTGGCGCTCGGTACGCTCGGCAATCTTGACGCCCGGGAACTCGCCGGCGTGTTCCTTGATATAGGCAACCGTGGAGCGACGGACGTCCGTCGCGATGGTATGCAGGCTCTGAGCGCCCTCTGTATTGTCCTGAATATTGCGAAGGACCGCCACGTAAGGCATTCCAAGCACGTTGGCAAGATGGCGAACCAGGACCTCATCCTCGGCAAGGTCGCGGTAGGCCACGACAGCAAGTGAGGGACGGTTCTGGACAAGCGCCACGCCATTGCGGTCGAGGATGCGGCCGCGCACAGCAGGAGTGGTAACGGTACGAGTCTGATTACTATTGGCCTGCTTCTCGTAATAGTCCGACGAGACCATCTGCATGCCCCACAGCTTGACGGCGAGCGCCGCAAACATCGCGCCCACACCCGTGGTGAGGATGGAAAAGCGGCCCTTAAAGGCGGTCACCGCGGTATTGCCCTCGCCCTCGGTGGCGCGCGGGGTCGTTCCATGCTGCGTATCGTAGGTAAAACGGGAATCGCCGCGACGCATGATGACCAGTGCGACCACGATGGCCACAACCAGCACGATACCGGCGATAATAACCGTCAACTGGGAAGACATCTACGGGCCTCCCCTATTTGAGCTTGCGGGTCTTGGGCTTAAAGCGCATACCCGTCTGGCGTCCGCCACGTGCGGAGAATCCATAGCCGGACTGCGGCACGACGCCGGACATCAAAAACGGAATGGCAACCAGACCCGTCAGGATCGAGGACGGCAGCGCATGGCCGAAGATCGCCACGACAAAGCTCGTCTCCAAACCCATAAACAGCAAGATGATGCTGTAAATCACATTAATGACGAGCGCGAAGGCGCCCACAGTGACGCCGCGCGCACTTGGGGTACCGCCCGTCTGACCGACGGCGCTGTGCACCAGGGCAAAAGAACCCACGGTCAGCAGGAGCGACATAATGCCCACCGGCACGGCAGCGGACAGGTCATAAAACAAGCCGCTGCAAAAACCGCACACGACGGCACGGGTCGGGTCGCCCGAGAACACACTCAGGCACACCAAGATAATCATGAAGTTGACGCGACCACCCGCAATGGAGATCTGCGGTGCCAGGCCTGCCTGCAGCAGCACGCACACGATGGCGGCGATCACAAACGTGCGGGAGCTCATCCCCTGCTCGTGTAGATCCATGGACATGCCCCCTATTCGTTCGAGCCAGAATCGGTCGTCTCGGACGTGTCGGAACTGTCATCCGAGCTCTCGTCCTTCGTCTTGGTTGCAGCATCGCGCGACGTTCCCTGCGGCGTGCTGTTGGCCGTGCTCACGTCCTCATCCGAGGCCGACTGTTCATCGGTCAGCGAGGTAATGACCAGCACTTCCTCGTTGTTCTCGGCCGTGGTCTGAGCGCGCACCACAATGGTGTAGTACACGTCGTTTGCCGATTTCTCAACCGACGAGACGGTGCCGAGCGGTAGACCCTTGGGGAACACACCGCCGATGCCCGAGGTCACGATGATGTCGCCAACCTTAACGTCGGAGTCGACGCTCACGTACTCAAGACGCAGCGTGCCGTCAGCCTGACCCTGCAGCATGCCCTGGGCGCGCGTGTCCTGTACCATGGCGGACACACCCGAGTTCTCGTCGCCAATAAGGCGCACGGTAGAGGTCTTGGCCGATACCTCGATGATCTGGCCGATAACACCGGCCGAACTCGTCACGGGCATGTTGATGGTAAGGCCGTCGGCAGAGCCCTTGTCGATGGTTACGGTCGAGGTCCAGGCATCGCCCGAGGCACCAACGATACGAGCAGCGGTCGATTTGAGGTTGTAGGTCGACTGCAGGCCGACCAGCCCCTCCAGACGCTCGGCGGTCTTTTGAGCCTCGGAGAGCTCAGCAACCTTAGAGGTCAGCTCCTCGTTTTGCTTCTTAAGCTCGTCAAGCGTGTCCTGCGACGCCGTAAGGTTAGAGAACACGTTGCCGATCGCATTGAAGGGGGCCGCCACAGCCGAGCCCACAAAGCGCACCGGCGAGGTAATCGTCGTCACGCCCGAACGCACGGCATGAATCGGTCCTGCCTCGCCCTCGCGGATGTAAAACGTGAGCAGCAACACCGAAATCAGGCTGAAAACAATCAACGGGCGCATACCCGTTGATTGTCGCTTGGTATTCAGATTTGTGGAGAAACCCGAAGATCGTGCCAAATGGAATCCACCTTTTGGAAATTAAGCATTGGTCTGGACGAAGCCGCCATCAAACGCATTGGCCTCGAGCACGCGGGCACAGCCGTTAACGACGTTATCGAGCGCCGTGGGGCTGACGTTGACCGAAACGCCGGTCTCATCGCGCAGGCGCACATCGAGACCGCGCAGCAGCGCGCCGCCACCGGTCAGCAAAATGCCATAGTACATAAGGTCCGAGGCAAGATCGGGAGGCGTAGCGTCGAGTGCGTCCTTGACGGCCTTGGCCATCTCGTCGAGCGGCTTGTTGAGTGCGCGACGAATCTCCTCGCTCTCGATGCGCACGGTCTTGGGCAGACCGGTGATCACGTCGCGGCCGTTGACCTCGACGTCGAGCTCATCCTTGAGCGGCACGGCGGAGCCGACCTTGATCTTGATGTCCTCTGCCGTACGCTCGCCGATGGCCAGGTTGTAGGCATCACGAACGTGCGTGAGGATGGCCTGATCGAACTCGTCGCCGGCAATACGGATGGACTGCGAGACGACGATGCCGCCCATAGCGATAACGGCAACCTCGGTGGTACCGCCACCGATGTCGATGACCATGGAGCCGGTGGGTTCCTCGACGGGCAGGTCGGCGCCGATGGCAGCCGCCATGGGCTCTTCGATCAGATAGGCCTGGCGGGCACCGGCCTGGATCGTGGCCTCAAAGACAGCGCGCTTCTCGACCGACGTGACACCGGAGGGAACGCAGACGACAACACGCGGACGCGGAGTCCACGGATAGCGCTTCTCGGACGCCTTGTCGATAAAGTAGCGAAGCATGGCCTCGGTAACATCGAAGTCGGCGATGACGCCGTCCTTCAGGGGACGAACGGCCACGATGTTGCCGGGCGTACGGCCGAGCATGCGCTTTGCCTCGATACCGACCGCCAAGATGCGCTCGTCGTTCTTGTCGATGGCGACAACAGAGGGCTCGCGAATGACGATGCCCTTGCCGCGCACGGAGACAAGCGTATTGGCGGTGCCGAGGTCGATGGCAAGATCGCCCGCATAGCTACCGAAGAACATATCCATCAAAGAAAACAACGCAACTCCTGATGTGTTGGATGATTGCTGGAAAACTACTAGCTCATCATACTAGCGCAAGCCCGGCGCCTCACTTGCGGTGAAGCGCCGGGCAAAGCTAAATCCCATAAGGTCACTACTGGTTGTCAGCAGCCGAGAAATCCATATCAAGCGAAGAAACGGCCCAGCCGATATGGTTGTCGGAGCGCACGAATTTGACGGTGTACTCCTGCTCGCCGCCCTTGGACAGCGATGCCTTCACCTTGGCGGTCGTCTCGGTCATGGACTGATCCATGCCCTCGACGGACACGGTGGCACCCTGCGGAATCGAGGAGATGATCATCGACTTAGCGTCCTCGGACAGGCTCGAGGCCAGGCAAGACTCGGCCTTTGCGGCGTCACCGTCGCCGGCAGCCTGGAACAGATCGGTAACGACAGACTCCTGAGACGGGAAGCCAAAGCCGCGCGTGTAGGCAAAGCCCAGACCGCCCGCGGCGATCAAAATAAGCAGAAGCAGAACGATGAAGACTTTAAGACCCGCATGGCGATGGCGACGACGGACCTTGGCCTGCTTACGATCCTGACGGTCCTGCTGGACCATCTCGGACTCGGACAGCGTAAAGAAGCCGGTGTCCGAGGGATCGGGCATAAACTGACCGGTCGCGCCCGTAGGATCGAGAGGATCGACGGCAGGAGCGTCCATCGCGGGCGCCGGAGCCGTGGCCATAGCCGTCTGGGCAGACAGCGCGGCAAGCGAATCGTGCACGCGGGCAAGCTCATCGGCCTGCTCGGAGGTGAGCTGGTAGATGCCATCGGCAGTAGCGGCGTTAAAGGCATCGAGTGCGTCGGAGGGGCGGCCGGCGGCAGAAAGCGCCTGACCCATGCCGGCGTTGAGCGCACGCGTGTCGTCGCGGGGGCCGGCAAAGTCGATAGCCGTGCGGTAAGTCTCCACGGCATCCGCCGGACGGCCGAGCTTAACGAAGCAACGACCGAGCTCGCCGAGTGCGGCGGCAGGAGCCGGATTGGCGCCATCGATGGCAGCCTGACGGAAGGCGGTTCCCGCGTTGGCATAGTCGCCCGACTGGAACAGCGCATTGCCCAGGCCCAGATAGGCCTTGAACGGCGTGGCATAGGAAGCATCCTGCGTAGCAGCAGAGAACGCCTGGGCGGCCGTCGTGTAGTCGCCCACGGCGGCGAGCGCCTTGCCGCGGTTGGTGAGCAGCGCGCCGCGCTTGCCGTAGGTGCCGTCGTTGAGGGCGGCAGCATAAGCCTCGGCGGCCTCGGCATACATGCCCAGGTGCATCAAGGCGTTGCCACGAAGGTGATCGGCCTCGCCCATAATCTCATCGGGAGTCTTTGCCGCCCCAAGCATCTGGGCTGCAGCGGAAAAATCACCCGCGCGGTAAGCGGCGCGGCCCTGTTGGATCAGCTGGCTATTCAAGGAAGTCCCCTTTACTCGTGAACGATCTCGACATGGACGATCTCGTCGCCGGCACGCAGCTGCGAAATCACATCAAGACCCTCGACCGTGGTACCAAAGACGGTGTAACCGGAATCGAGGTTATGCTGGGCGCCCAGGCAGAAGTAGAACTGCGAACCCGCGGAATCGGGGTCCATGGAGCGTGCCATGGCAAGGGCACCATCGACATGGCTGTTGCGCGGATTGGTGGCAAACTCGCCCTTGATGCAGTAGCCGGGGCCACCGGTACCGGGCATGCCGTCGGGGCCCTCAAGACCAGCGGCGACGTCGGCGCCGGACATATCGCGGGTATTGGGGTCGCCGCCCTGGATGACAAAACCGGGCACATAGCGATGGAACTTAAGGCCATCATAGAAGCCCATCGTAGAAAGCTCGCAGAAGTTCGCGACATGAATGGGAGCGCCCTCGCCGTCAAACTTGACCTTGATGGTACCCTTCGACGTCTCGATAACGGCGCACTCGTCGCCGGCAAGCTGATACTCGGGCGTGTAGAGCTCTTTCTTAAAACCAAACATGTGGTTCCTTCCTCGTGCGTTTAAAGCATATTTGTACGAATTGTAGCAATAAGCATGCGCTTACATCAATTGCGCACGTAGGTTATGCCGACTATGGCGAACTAATTTTAGGAACGCTGCTGCGGCTTCCAGGAGCCCACGTTGGCGTCGTACTGATTAAGCGCGCTGTTGCCACTCTGAGCGATGGGCGCCAGGATCTCGCTTTGGTGGGAACTCATCGACTCGCCATCGGGAATGGCCAGCGAGATATCCCAGCTCTGGCAGATCACGTCGACACGCTCGTACATCCACTCGGCAAGCTGCTTTAAGTGGGCGATGTCGTCCGCATAGACCGTATCGTCCTGATACTTAAGGTTGTTAAGCTCATCTTGCGTCTTTTTGATCTGGTCGCGCAGGGCGTAGGCACTCTGCGACAGCTCCTGGCGGGTGGACAGCGGCGTTCGGAGATAGCCGTTGTTAAAGGAATCGATGACCTCGCCGATCTGGTCCTCATCACCGTAGGACACGATGGTCTGATACAGACCGTCGAGTCTGGTATAGAGCTGATCATCGGTGAGCACGGTTTCTTCCTGGACCACCTCGGCAGAATCGTCCTGCTTGGTATCGTCCTCAGTCGCCTCGCCCTTTTGGCGCGTGGGGAAGGTCGTCTGCGCAGCCTGGCCAAACTGGTCGTAGAAGGCAGGCATGACACCCATGGGATCGGCCGTCACGAACCAATAGGCACCGCCGCAAACGACGGCAAGGACCGCGATGACGATGAGCGGCTTGGGGATATGACGCTTGTGCTTGTGATAGGCGTCTTCGTCGGGATGCACCTTGCGCTTGGGTTTTTGAGCATCGTCATGCAGGGAAACGGGCATGGGAATATCGACCTTGGGGATACCGAAATCCTTATCGAAAGCCGGCAGCACGCAGGTCTCATTGGGGTCGGCGGCGTCCGAAAGCACCGCAGCGGCAGAGGCCGGCGCATGCGGCACCTCGGTATCGATCTGCTCTTGCGTTAGGCGCGGAAAGCCCGCCGTGCGGCCCGCTGCCAGGTCGGATGCGGCCGCGTCCTCGGAGAGGATACCCGGAGCGGGGCGTCCGCATTTGGGGCACGTACGATCATGCGGAGAAAGACGGGCACCGCAGCCCTCACAGAACACGAACTCGGTGTGCTCGGGACCATCGCCCGGACCCACATAGGCGTTGCAGTAGGGGCAGAACGAGGCGCCGTCCTCGATGGTCTTAAGGCAATGCGGACAGATCACGGCATCCTCTTTTCGAAGCAATTCAAACAATCGAGGTTAGAGCATAACATCGCCAAGGCCCCACAGGAGCAAGGCACCAATTCAACATCGCCAGGGCGCGTAGTTACTTCTTCTTTTTGCTCGGCATCGAGACTTTGATGCCTTGGGCGGACTTGGTTACGCGGGAGCGCTTGACTCCGGTACTCTTCTTTTTCTTGGGCTGGGCCTGGGCCACGCCCTCGAGTGCGCGGGCCTCGGCCTCACGAACGGTGCGAGCTTCGCGGCGCTGCGCCATGTCGGCGGCGACGCGCTTGGCAAAACGCTCGGCCGTCGAACCCGTCGAGCTCACCTTGCCGCCACCGCGACCCAAGCGGACGCGCACACCGCGGCCAAAACCAGTTGCGGCATGACGACGACGCGGCTTGAGCGAATCCATCATCGTGGCGAGCTTAAAGAACACCGAGCAGGTGATGACCACGATGACAGCCAAGATAACCATCTGGCCCATCGACAGGTTGGCAATAGACAGCAGCTTCGGGAATCCGATAACGCCCGTCAGGATGCCGGCAACTACAAACACAAAGAGCGCCACACGTAAGGGCGTGAGGGGCTGCGAGATACGCCAGATCAGGCTGACACTCGCCGCGCACGACGTAAGTAGGCACATCGTAGACAGCGTGAGCTGGTTAAAGCCGAACACGCGCGCCACAAAGATATCGAGCGCCGCGGCCAAAATGACCGCAAGCGACGCCGGCAGTGCCCGCTTGAGCACGTTCGTCAGGAACGACCCCTTCACGCGAGCATTGTTGGGCTCCAGGCCCAACACAAAGCCCGGCGCGCCAATGCAGAAGAAGTTGATGAGCGTCATCTGAATCGGCTCGAAAGGGTACGGCGGCAGTGCGATGCACAGCGCCGCCAGGCCCATCGAGAACAGCGTCTTAGTCAGGAACAGCGAAGCCGAACGCTGCAGGTTGTTGATGGAGCGACGGCCCTCGGCCACCACGGCGGGCATCGAGGCAAAGTCGTTGTCGACGAGCACGATCTCGGCCACGTTACGCGCGGCATCGGAGCCGGCCGCCATGGCCACGGAGCAGTCGGCCTCCTTGAGCGCCAGCACGTCGTTGACGCCGTCGCCTGTCATGGCCACGGTGTGCTCGCGGCGCTTGAGCGCCTGCACGAGCTCGCGCTTCTGCTGCGGGGTCACACGACCAAAGACATGGTAGCGGTCCACTGCGGCATCGAGCTTGGCCGGCGTATCGAGCGTCGTGGCGTCCACATAAGCGTCCGCCCCCGGCACGCCCACCACGCGCGCGATCGACGACACCGTACGCGGGTCGTCGCCACTGATCACGTTGAGAGTCACGCCCTGCTCGTTAAAGTAGCCGATGGTCTCGGCCGCCGAGGTACGGATCTCGTCGCGTATGGTCACAAAGCCCACGGGCTCGGCCTCGCCCACCATATCGCCATCGGGCGTAAAGCCGTCAACGCGCGCCACCACGAGCACGCGGCAGGTATCGGCAAGCTCGGCGACACGGTTCTCGACCTGGGCAAACGCACGATCAGAGAGCACAAACTGCGCCGCACCCATCACATATGAGCCCTGTGCAAACGACGCGCCGCTCCACTTTTTGGAAGACGAGAACGGAATGACCGACAGCGGCTCGGACACCTCGACCGGACGGTCGGCGTAATAGTTGAGCAGCGCCTGACAGGTCTCGTTGGCATCGGCCGAGGTCGCACGTGCGACGTTAGCCAGCGCAAAATCGAGCACCGTGGTATCGACGGGAACGGCGGCGTCGCCCTCCCCCGCACCCATACCCTCGACCGGCAGCGGATAGGTACCCTCGACCTCCATGCGGCCCGACGTGATGGTGCCCGTCTTGTCCAGGCACAGCACGTCGACGCGCGCGAGCGTCTCAATGCAGTAGAGCTGCTGCGCGAGTACCTTGCGGCGGGCCAGGCGCACCGTGGCGATGGCGAGCACCGACGAGGTCAGCAGCACCAGGCCTTGCGGGATCATGCCCAGCAGGGCGCCCACCGTGGACAGCAGCGCCGACGAAGGCACATGACCAGCCAACAGCTCGGAGAAGCACCACGAAAGCGCGCTATTGCCTGGGGTTCCCGCGGCATCCCACAGCTCGCTCACGCTCGAGGCAAACAACGCCAAACCGAGCGGGATCATGATGATGCTCGCAAAGCGCACGATGGCGTTAAGCGCGTTCATGATCTCGGAATTGACCTTTTTGACGTACTTCGCCTCGTTATTAATTTTGGCCACGTAGTTGTCGGCGCCGACATGGATCACGCGGGCGCGCAGCAGGCCCGAGTCGATAAAGCTGCCGCTCATGAGCTCGGAACCGGGCTGTTTCTTAATGAGGTCGCTCTCACCCGTCAGCAGGCTCTCGTTCACGAGCGCCTCGCCCGAAACCACCACGGCGTCAGCGGGAATCTGGTCGCCGCGCCCCAGGCGGATGATATCGTCGAGCACGATCTGGTCCAGGTCGAGCTCCACCTCGGCGCCGTCGCGCACCGCAATGGCCTTCTTGGAGGTCAGCAGCGTGAGCTTATCGACCATCTTCTTGGAACGCATGGACTGGATGACGCCAATAGCAGTATTGAGGAACACTACGAACAGGAACGTCAGATTCTTAAACGAACCGGTCAAAATGACTAGGAACGCCAAAATCACGTTGATCAAATTGAACAGCGTGCAGAGGTTCTCGATGATGAGCTCTTTGACCGACTTGGTCTTGAGCTCCATGTTGCGGTTGATCTTACCGGCGGCGATGCGCTCCTCGACCTCGGCGGTCGAGAGTCCGCGCTCGATATCCGTTGCTGCCATACCACGTCCCATCACGTCGCGTCGGTATAAGAAAAACCGCCCGGACCATGCGAGGTTCGGACGGTCTCACGTTCGATGGTGCCCCATGTTGGATTCGAACCAACGGCCTTCTGCTCCGGAGGCAGACGCTCTAATCCCCTGAGCTAATAGGGCCAACGTTTGGCATTATACCCAAGTGCACCACGGGCCATCAAAATAAAAGAAAAAGCTTTGCAATTCCGAGGAAGACGCGGCTCAACGGCCCACTTTAGAAGGCAAAAGCGAGTCAGATAGTATAAACTCTCATGCACCATATGTACACGGCTCGCGATGCGGGCCGTTTTTGCAAGGGTTATCCATCGAGGTGAGAGGCACACCATGATTGCAATTTTAAAAGAGAGCGCCAGCGACGAGGCCGTCAGCCATATCGTCAGCTGGATTGAGAAAAAGGGCTTGAAGACCGATGTCTCGCGCGGCGAGAATGAGACGATCATCGGCCTGGTGGGCGATACGACCAAGATCGACCCGTTCCTGCTCGAGTCCATGGATGTCGTCGAGCGCGTGCAGCGCGTCTCCGAGCCGTTCAAGCGCGCCAACCGCAAGTTCCACCCCGAGGACTCCGTCATCGACTGCGGCCACGGCGTCAAGATCGGCGGCGATCAGTTCCAGGTCATCGCCGGCCCGTGCTCCGTCGAGGGCGAGAACCTCATCCGCATCGCCCGCCGCGTGAAGGCCGCCGGTGCCACGATGCTGCGCGGCGGTGCCTACAAGCCCCGCACTTCCCCGTACGCCTACCAGGGCATGGGCCCCGCCGGTCTGGACCTGCTGTGCGAGGCGTCTGCCGAGCTCGACATGCCGATCGTCACCGAGATCATGGACCCGCGCGACGTGCAGGTCTTCCTGGACAAGAAGATCGACGTCATGCAGATCGGCGCCCGCAACGCCCAGAACTTCCCTCTGCTCAAAGAGGTCGGCAAGACCAAGACTCCGATCTTGCTTAAGCGCGGCATGTCCGGCACGATCGATGAGCTGCTCATGGCCGCCGAGTACATCATGAGCGAGGGCAACGACAACGTCATCCTGTGCGAGCGCGGCATCCGCACCTTCGAGACCCGCACCCGCAACACCTTCGACCTCAATGCCGTGCCGGTGCTGCACCACCTGTCGCACCTGCCCGTCGTCGCCGACCCCAGCCACGCCACCGGCTACACCCGCTACGTTGAGCCCATGGCGCTCGCCGCGACCGCCTGCGGTGCCAACGGCCTAGAGATCGAGGTCCACGACGAGCCCAGCCGCGCATGGTCAGACGGCGCTCAGGCCCTCACCCCCGATCAGTTCGACGACACCATGCGCCGCATCCGAGCCATTCGCGAGGTTGTCTGCCAAGAGACCATGGAGTAGCCCATGGGTACAGTGAGAAACGCGCGCGTTAACCAGGGCGGCCCCAAGTGCGCCGGCATCGTCGGCCTGGGCCTCATCGGCGGCAGCTTTGCCCGCGGCTATGCGCAGGCGGGCGTCCGCGTGCTGGCCTGGGACCCCGATGACGATGTCATGACGGCCGCCAGCATGGGCACTGTCGCCGGAGAGCTTAACGACAAGACGCTCGGCGAATGCGACATCATCGTCCTTGCCTGCTATCCCGAGGCATGCATCGAGTGGCTCGAGGCGCACGCCCAGGCGCTCGCCGACGCCACCGACACCGAGGCCATCATGGGCCCCGTGGTGATCGACACGGTGGGCGTCAAGGGCATCGTGTGCGAGCGCGCCTTTGAGCTAGCCCGCGAGCACGGCTTTTACTTTGTGGGCGCGCACCCCATGGCGGGCACGCAGTACTCGGGCTATGCGCGCTCCCGCGCCGACCTGTTCCAGGGCGCCCCGCTCGTGCTCGTACCGCCCGCGGTGGACGATGCGCTCAAACTGGAGCTTTTGGGCCAGGTGCGCGAGATGGTACGCCCCTTGGGCTTTGGCAAGTTCAGCGTGACCAGCGCCGCCGAGCACGACCGCGTCATCGCCTTTACGAGCCAGCTCGCGCACGTCGTCTCCAACGCCTATGTTAAGAGCCCGACCGCTCAGGTCCACCACGGCTTTTCGGCCGGCAGCTACCGCGATCTCACCCGCGTGGCGCACCTCAACCCGCAAATGTGGTCCGAGCTCATGATCGACGACGCCGACGCGCTCGCCTTTGAGATCGACCATCTGATCGAATCGCTTGGCGCCTACAGCCGTGCGCTCAAGGACCGCGACCAGCGCTATCTGGAGAATCTCCTTGCCGAGGGCGACCGCATTAAGCGCGCACTCGACGACGAGGCCTCCCACTAGACAACCCATCACGCCAGGTCGAAAGGACCGAAGCTTATGGCGATTACCATCGATATCGACACTGCACGCCCCTACCAGGTGCATGTTGGCACGTTTTTGCTGGAGCAGGCGGGACCGCTCGTGCGTGCCACTGCCGGCGGCACCAAGGCCGTCATCGTGACGGACACCAACGTGGGCCCGCTCTACCAGATGCCCGTTAAGCAGAGCCTGGAGGCGTCAGGCTACGAGGTGAGCATCTGCACCTTCGAGGCCGGCGAGGCCCATAAGCGCGCCGAAACCTATGTTGCCATTTTGGAGTTTGTGGCCGAGCACGAGCTTTCGCGCTCCGACGTGATCGTGGCACTCGGCGGCGGCGTCGTGGGCGACGTGGCGGGCTTTGTGGCCGCCACCTACATGCGCGGCTGCAAGTTTGTGCAGATCCCAACGAGCCTGCTCGCCATGGTGGATTCGTCGGTGGGAGGCAAGACCGCCATCGATCTGGCTGCCGGCAAGAACTTGGCCGGCGCCTTTTGGCAGCCGAGCGTGGTTATCGCCGACGTGGGGTGTCTGGCCACACTCACGCCCGAGCAGTTCGCCGACGGCTGCGGCGAGGTCGTCAAGCACGCCGTGATCGCCGACCCGGAGCTTTTCGCCGAGCTGGAGAAGACCCCGCTCACGCTGGAGCTGCTCAACCGCGATGTGGCCCGCGTAGCACTCATCATCGCCCGCAACATCGACATCAAGCGCGCCGTGGTCGTCGCCGACGAGCGCGAAACCAACCAGCGCAAGCTCCTCAATTTTGGACACAGCGCCGGGCACGCCGTCGAGGCCTGCGAGCACTTTGAGCTCGGACACGGCAACTGCGTTTCAATCGGCATGGGCATCATCACGCGCGCCGCGGCCCTGCACGGCATTTGCGATGCTGCACTGCCCGATCGTATTGAGGAACTCTGCGCCCGCCATGGCCTCAAGACCCGCTGCGACCTAGATGCCGATACCGTCTTTGCCGAGGCGCTCCACGACAAGAAGCGCGCGGGTGACACCATCGATCTAGTGATTCCGCACGGCATTGGCCGCTGCAGCATCGACCGCACACCGCTTTCCACTTTCCACGAACTCATTGCCGAGGGCCTCGGCCAGAAGGGAGACGCATCCGCATGCTAGCCCGCATCACCCCGTCCCCGCTCAAGGGCACCGTTCCCGCCATCGCGTCCAAGTCGATGGCGCATCGCCTGATCATCTGCGCTGCGCTTGCCAACGGCGAGACACACGTCACCTGCAACACCACCTGCGCCGACATCGAGGCTACGGTGCGCTGCCTTACGGCCCTGGGTGCTCGCATCGAGACCGTCGAGGACGGCTTCCAGGTCCACCCCACCATGAAGAGTGTTGAGTTTGGCCTGCTCAAGGCCCTTGCCGGCAGCACGCTTGACTGCGGTGAAAGTGGATCCACGCTCCGCTTTATGTTGCCCGTCGCCTGCGCGCTGGGCGCAGAAGCAACTTTTGTGGGTCAGGGGCGCTTGGGCGCCCGCCCGCTCTCCCCGCTCTCGGACGAGATCATCGCCGCCGGCTGCGACCTACAGGGTCTGGGCGGTTTTCCGCTCAAGACGAGCGGCCGCATGCGCCCGGGCACCTTTGTGCTTCCGGGCAACGTGAGCTCGCAGTACATCTCGGGCCTGCTGCTGGCAGCCCCGCTGCTGGCCCAGCCCTCCTGCGTGCAGGTAACCGGCCTCATCGAGAGCCGCCCCTACATCAACCTGACGATACAGGCCATGAAGGCCTTTGGCGTCGAGGTCAACGTCGAGCGCATTCCGGCCAAGGACGGCCAGCCCGAGGTCACGAACTTCCGCGTGAGCAGTGGCTCGTACCGCACGCCCGGCAGCGTGGCCGTCGAGGGCGACTGGTCCAACGCCGCCTTTTGGCTGTGCGCCGGCGCCATCGGTACCGACCCAATCACCGTCGAGGGCGTGTCGCTAAGCTCCGCACAGGGCGACCGTAACGTGCTTGCCGCGCTTTCGCGCTTTGGCGCCCGCATCGTGCGCTCCACCAACGCCGCCACCGTGCAGTCCGACAAGCTCGCCGGCTTTGAGATGAGTGCCCACGACATTCCGGACCTGGTGCCCGTCATCTCGGCCGTGGCCTCGCTGGCACAGGGCCGCACCTTTATCCGCGATTGTGCCCGTCTGCGCATCAAGGAATCCGACCGCTTGGTCACCACCACCCGCGAGCTCACCGCGCTGGGCGCGCAGGTGCGCATTGCCGGCGACGACCTCATCATCAAGGGCGTCGACGCCTTTACCGGCGGCGAGGTCGATTCGCACAACGACCATCGCATCGCCATGATGGCCGCTATCGCCGCGAGCCGCGCCACCGGCGAGGTCGTGATCCACGGTGCCGAGGCCGTCAACAAGTCCTATCCCGATTTCTTCGACCACTACCGCCTGCTGGGCGGCAAGGTCACACTCGAGGAGGAATAGCATGTCCTCGACCTTTGGCAACGTCTTGCACTTAAGCATCTTCGGCCAGTCGCACTCCCCCGCCATCGGCTGCTCCCTCGATGGCATCCCGGCGGGCATCGCTGTTGACCAGGAGCGGCTGCAGGCCTTCCTTGACCGTCGTGCCCCCGGTCGCGACGAGACCGCGACCAAACGCCGCGAGGCCGACGCCGCCCACATCATCGCCGGTGTGGTCGATGGACATACCACGGGAGCACCCATCGCCGCGATTATCGAGAACACCAACACGCGCTCAAAGGACTATTCCGAGCTGCGCCGCAAGCCCCGCCCCGGACACGCGGATTTTCCGGCGCGCGTGAAGTATCACAACATGCACGATGTCGCTGGTGGCGGGCATTTCTCCGGCCGCCTGACGGCACCCCTGTGTATCGCCGGCGGCATTGCGCTGCAGGCACTCGAGGCCCGCGGCATTAACGTGATGGCGCACGTCGCGCAGATCGGCGGCATCTCCGACCTGCCGATGGACGATATGGTCTATCGCGAGGCCGACCGCAAGGCGATCCTAACGAACGATCTTCCTTGCATTGACGCCGCCGCAGCCGGCCGCATGCGTGAGGAGATCCTAGCCGCGCGCGACGAACTCGACAGCATCGGCGGCATCGTGGAGTGCGGCATTTACGGGCTTCCCGCAGGCATCGGCGACCCCATGTTCGACGGCATCGAGAACCGCATCGCGCAGATCGCGTTTGGCATTCCCGCCGTAAGGGGCGTGGAGTTTGGCATGGGCTTTGCCGTGGCCGCCATGCGCGGCAGCGAGAACAATGATCCGTATCGCATCGATGCCGAGACCGGCGAGATCGAGGTCGAGTCCAACAACGCCGGCGGCATCCTGGGCGGTATTTCGACCGGCGCGCCCGTCATGTGGCGCATGGCCGTAAAGCCGACGCCCTCCATTGGCCGCGAGCAGCAGACGGTGGACATGGACGCTATGGAAAATGCCGAGCTCTCGGTCCACGGCCGCCACGATCCCTGCATCGTCCCCCGAGCTGTCCCCGTAGCCGAGGCAGCCGCCGCCCTTGCCATCTGGGACGCCCTCCTCGAAGACGCCGCCCAGCGCTAACTACCCACCCCTCAACATCCCCCGACACGTGAAAGGGGTCTCCATGGACCTTGCTGACATCCGCCAGGCCATCGATGGCATCGACACCACGCTCCTCAACAGCTTTGTCGAGCGCATGGACATTGCCACCGAGGTCGCCAAGTCAAAAATCGAGATGGGCAAGGCCGTCTTCGACCCCGCCCGTGAGCGCTCCAAGCTCAACAACCTCGCCAGCCGCGCCCCCGAGCGCTACGAGGCGCAGACCATCACCCTGTTCCGCCTCCTCATGAGCATGAGCAAGGCCGAGCAGCAGCGCTACATCAACGAGCTCAAGGGCATCACGGTGTCGCAAAAGGCCCATGCCACGGCTGCAGCCTCCGACACGCCCTTCCCTCAAACGGCCACCGTCGCCTGCCAGGGCGTCGAGGGCGCTTACAGTCAAATCGCCGCGTGCAAACTCTTCGACGTGCCCGACATCGCGTTTTTCGAGACCTTCGAGGGCGTTATGCGCGCCGTGCGCGACGGCTTCTGCGAGTTTGGCGTGCTGCCCATCGAGAACTCCACCGCCGGCTCAGTCAACGCCGTCTACGACCTGCTCGCCCAGTTCGACTTCCACATCGTGCGCTCGCTGCGCCTCAAGATCGACCACAACTTGCTCGTCAAGCCCGGCACCAAGCTCGCGGGCATACGCGAGGTCTACAGCCACGGTCAGGCCATCGCGCAGTGCGCTAGCTTTATCGAGGCGCACGGCCTGCACGCCACCAAGTACCCCAACACCGCCATGTCGGCCGAGATGGTCGCCAGCTCCGAGCGCACCGATGTTGCCGCCATCGCATCGCGCAGCTGCGCCGCACTCTACGGTCTGGAGGTGCTGGAGCCCAACATCCAGGACTCGGACAACAACTACACGCGCTTTGTCGTCATCAGCCGCGAGCCACGCGTCTACCCCGGTGCCAACCGCACCTCGCTTATGATTACCACGGCCAACGAGCCGGGCGCGCTCTATCGCGTACTCGAGCGTTTCTACGCGCTCAATATCAACCTCATCAAGCTCGAGAGCCGTCCCATCCCCGGGCATGACTTTGAGTTTATGTTCTACTTTGACCTGGACTGCCCCTTTGGTAGCAAGGCCCTCGACGACTTGCTCGACTCCATCGATGACGTGTGCGAGAGCTTCACCTACTTTGGCAGCTACACGGAGGTGCTCTAGATGACCGATACCGCCGCAACCCGCCCCTACGGCGTGCTGGGCCGCGTGCTGGGCCACAGCTACACCCCGACCATCTACAAGGAGCTCGCGGGGCTCGAGTACGTACGATTTGAGCGCGAGCCCGAGGATCTTGAGGCCTTTATGACAGGCGACGAATGGGAGGGCACCAACGTGACCATCCCCTACAAGCGCGCCGTCATGGACTACCTGGACGAGCTGAGCCC
>URKU01000014.1 GCA_900548515.1 uncultured Collinsella sp.
CGAGGCGGCATTGACCTTCTGGTCATGCCGCCGAAGTTGAAAGGCAGATTGCCGCTCTGGCGGGTTTGCAGCGTCAACTGGTTACGCGGTTTTACCAAACCGCGTAACCCCTAAGGCCGCTGGCCCATACCACCCTCGAGGGTGACGGTCTCGCCGTTCATGTACTTAAAGTCGGGACCGCAGAGCTGAACGACCACGCGGCCGATTTCCTTCTCGACGTCGCCGTAGTGGCCTGCCGGCGGCATGTGGACATTGGCCTTGAACGCCTCGGGATAGGCATCCTGGAAGTTCTCGAGCGCAGCGGTCCAAGCAAGCGGACAAACGATATTGACGTTGATGCCGTCCTTGCCCCACTCGTTGGCGGCAACGCGGGTCAGGCCGCGGATGCCCTCCTTGGCGGCAGCATAGCTGCACTGGCCATAGTTGCCAAACAGGCCGGCGCCCGAGGCAAAGTTGACCACGGAGCCCTTGGTCTCCTTCAGGTGCGGATAGGCCTTCTGCATGTACAGATAGGTAGCATACAGACCGGAGTAAATGGCCAGGTTAAACTGATCCATGGTGTGATCGGCGATGGTCACGCCCGAGGCGCTAGCCTGAGCATTGTTGACGACGGCGTCGATGCGGCCGAACTCCTCAATGGCCTTGTCGATGACGTTCTGGACGACGGCCTCGTTGTCCTGACCAGCCGAGACATCGGCCTGAACAGGCAGAACCTTGACACCGTACTCGGCCTCGAGAGACTCCTTGGCGGCCTCGAGCTTGGCGACGTTGCGGCCGGTGATGACGAGGTTCGCGCCCTCCTTGGCAAATGCGATATCGATGCCGTAGCCGATGGAGCCAGCGGAACCGTCCTTAAGCGTGGCCTTGCCGCCGCCGGTGACGATCACGGTCTTACCAGTGAAAAGTCCCATACAAAGTCCTTTCAAATCGCGACGGGCACGCCCGCCGACTGCGCGTATCCAACTTCACGCGCCAAAAGCTGAGATGCAACTTTAGCGTGTTCAAGCAAAAATAAAAGACCGCGGTAGGCGAACGGCACCACGTAGTTCGGCGAAGGGATTGTCAAGTACAAACTGGATAAAACGGCCGAGTTATTGTTATCAGATCGAGCCATCGAACACGTTTTGAAACTTTGCTGCGGCGCGCGGGATGTCGGCGCGAGACCTTATCATAGGGTGACAAACAACGATGAGGAGCACATGCCTATGACAGACGAGCTGGACCCCCAGACTCAAGAGCATATTGATCATTCCGCAGACGCCGTCGACGACTGCGATACTCCTACCTGCGTCGACGCCTCCACCGATGCGCCCGCCACCGCAGATGCGCCCGCTGCCGCAGATGTGCACGCTGCCGCAGATGTGCACGCCGATGCGGATAAAGCAACAGACACAGACGATACTGTCGAGCATGACGAAAGCGAGCAGCCGGAGCCGAGCGATGCCGAACCCGACACAGACCCCGCGCCACAGGCGGCAGGCCCCATCGAGGTGTCTTCGGAAGAAGAGCTCGATGCCGTCATGGACTCCATGATGGATGCCGTCAAAGCGATGAAAGACGCCGTCGCCGATGCCGATATTGATGCCGAGGAAGAGGAGGCCGCCGAGGCGGCCTCGACCTTTGTGCCCGGCGAGACTCCGGTTGCCGACCAGGGCAGTACCATGCCCTCGTTTCTCCAGCTCGAGCACCCCACGATTGGCGCCGATGCGGTCGATCCGCACGCAGCAGGCTTTTCTGTGGTCGAGGGCGGTACCGGCAATATCGCCGTGCCGCAGGCTGCCGATGCGGACGCTGCCGGCACCGCTCGCCCGACCGTCCCCCACTCCCCCGCCGCGAGTCGCGATCTGGGGACCGCTGTCTCGAACACCGCGAACGCCGTGGGCACCTTTATCGCCCAGGGCGCCTCGGCCATGCGTGAGATGAACGCCGCGAAAAAGGCACTTGCCGATGCCCGCGCCCATCTGACCGAACTTGAGCAGCGCATTGCCGATCAGGCCGAGGAACTCGAGACGCGCCAGGATATCGCAGGCCGCTACGACCAGATCGTCGCCGACCAGCGCCAGGCGATTGCCACGGCCCAAAAGACTGCAGCGGCCGCCGAGATTGACCGTGATGCCCACGCCGCCAAAGCGACAGAGCTCAAGAGTCAGTTCGAACAAATGAAGACAGAGGATGACGCGACTGAGCTCCGGCTGAAGGCCGCGCTCGATGCCGTGGAGGCCCGCGAGGCGAGCTCGCGCGAGACCGGCAACCGCCTCATTCGACGTCTTGAGGATTCCAAGCGCATCCGCGACAAGGTGAAGGCCGAGCGAGACGCCGGCATTGCCGCCGCACAACAAACCGTCGACGCCACGCGCGCCCAGCTCGAGACGCTGCGTCATGAGTATGCCGAGCTGCAACGCAATCCCTCGGCAAATCCCGCCAACTATACGGTGCGCACCAGCGAGCTCTCGATGCAGATCTCCGACACGGCAGATGCCCTGCGTAAAGCCGAAGAAGATGTCCCGCGCATCACCGCCGACCTTGAGCACTCGCTTGCCGCAGCCGAGCAGGCCGTCGAGCAGGCTCAAGCCCCCATTGCCGAAGCCAAACGCGCGCACCAAGCCGTGACGACTGAGGCTGATGCCGCGCGCGACGAGCTGCAGACGGCGAAGACTGCCGCCGCGACGCGCCAGCGCGAACTGCGCGAGAAGATCGCTGCCGAGGACAAGGCACGCCGCGAGCAGGAGCAGACCATCGCCAACGCCCAAGCAGATGCCGCACATGCACAGTCGATCATCGAACAGGCGACCGAGGTGCACGACCACCCAGAAATCACTGAGTCGCTTGCAGGATCCTTGGCCCGAGACAAAGCCGAACACGCCGAGACCGAGCGAGAAGTCGCCCAGCTCGAGGCCACCGAGGACGCGGTGCGCGAGCGCACCCGCGACTCACGCATCAAATTCACCGGCGCCATCGTCTGCATCGTCGCCGCAATCCTGGTGATCATCCTGGTCTGGCTGTTCGCAAGCAAGTAAACCAGCTGCCAAAAAGCTCAACGCAGTTGCGGTGAGATAGTTCCTGTTTAGCCCCAAAAAGGCCAATTCAAGAACTATCTCACCGCAACTTATTTAGATCGGCGAAAGGCAACCTATCCCTCCTGCACCAATCTCTTGACATAAGGACTGTCCCCAGGTGCCGGCACAAAAGGAACGTCCCCAAGTGCCAAGTGCCGTAAGAGTGTCCCCTTTGACTAGTCATTTAAGAACGTCCAATGACTACCCAATGACTACAGCGACAACCACGGCAACGCCGATGTTTTGGCAACGACAGCGAGCGGGTCGCATTTGAGACAAGGTGACGTGAAACGAAAGGGCGCTGACCTTCTGGTCGCGCCCTTGAAGTTGAACGTCAGATTGTCCAAATGCGGCCCGCGCAGCATCGAGCAGTTACGCGGTTCGTAGAACCGCGTAACTACAAAATGAGCATCGCGTCGCCAAAGCTGAAGAAGCGGTAGCGCTCTTCGATAGCAGCGGCGTAGGCATCCATGATCTGGTCGCGGGTGGCAAGCGCGCTTACGAGCATCATGAGCGTGGAGCGCGGCACGTGGAAGTTCGTGATCAGCGCGTCGACCACGTGATAGGTCGAGCCGGGCATGAGGTAGAGCTGCGTCGTAGCGTTCTCGCGCGCCACGATGTCGCCGCGGCCGAGCGTATCGGCCCCATCCTCGCGGCCCTCAAAATAGCGCGCCGTCACGGCCGGATCGGACACCGGTGCCTCAGCGTCAAAGGCGCTCTCGAGCGAGCGTACTGCGGTGGTGCCGACGGCGATCACGCGGTGCCCCTCGGCCTTCGCCTTATGCACGGCGTCGACAACCTCCTGTGACACGTGGTAGCGCTCGGTGTGCATGACGTGCTGCGTGGGGTCGTCCTCCTCCACCAGACGGAAGGTATCAATACCCACCTCGAGCTCGACGGCGGCAAACTTCGCGTCCTTGGCCTCGATAGCGGCCATGAGCTCGGGGGTAAAGTGCAGACCCGCCGTAGGAGCGGCAGCCGAGTGCTCCTCCTTCATGGCGTAGACGGTCTGGTACTTCTCGGGATCGCCCTCGTAATCGGTAATGTAGGGCGGCAGCGGCACGTGACCGGCAGCATGAATGGCCTCGTCGAGCGTGCGCGGCTCGCCGGCGGCATTGCAGCCGGCCGGCTCAAAGCGCACCAGACGGCCTCCGCGGCTATCGGAGACAAAGTCGATGACCTCGGCCGTCAGCACCACGGGAGCCCCCTCGGGCGCATGGGCGCCACCGGCGCGATACTCAATCTGAGCACCGGGCTTCAGGCGCTTACCCGGCTTGACCAGGCACTCCCAAACGTGGCCCAGCGGGTCAACATCCTCACGGCGCTTGAGCAGCAGCGTCTCGACCACGCCACCCGAGCCGGCTTTGCGACCGATCAGGCGGGCCGGCATCACACGCGTCTTGTTGATGACGAGCACATCGCCCGGCTCGATATAGTCGATGATGTCGCGGAAGATGCGGTGCTCAACGGTACCGCCGTGCTCCAGCGGCTTCCCCGCCTGGGAGCCTTTGCGATCCACCACCAGCAGGCGGCAGGAGTCGCGCGGCTCGGCAGGAGCCTGGGCAATCAGTTCCTCAGGAAGGTTGTAGTCAAAATCATCGGTACGCATAGACACGTCGGATACTCCTTATATAGCTAAAGTCCGCTCTACATCCTAGCAGGCTGACGTCCCAAACGAACTACTTTTTGGCGGCTTTGCGCTCGTCGCGGATGCGGGCGCGGTCCATGGCCGCCTCGACAGCAGAAAAGCGGCAGCCGCAGTAGTTCTGTCGATACATGCCCAGTTCGCGCGAACGGCGCGTAGCCTCGGGATAATATGGGCGAAAATCGCGAATCACCGGGGTGAGCCCATGGGCGGCCGCCAAACGCTCAAGCACGTCATTGCAGGTGTCGAACAGCTGATACGGCGAGACGGCGAGCGTCGTACCCACATATTCAAACCTGCGCTCCTGGGCAACGCGGCATGCCTCGGCCAAGCGCAAGGCATAGCACGAGCGACAGCGACGGGGCCGGTCGGCACCCAGCGGGGCCACGCCGGCCTCCCAGCGCTCGCGGTCCTCCCCCGCCTCGATGAGCTCGATGTCGCCATCGGCACACCACCGGCGCAGCTCGTCCAGACGCCGCCGCCATTCATCGCGCGGTTGAATATTGGGATTGGTCCAGCAAATCGTGGGCTCAAACCCCTCCTCGCGCAGCAGGCGAACCGGCTCAAGCGAGCATGGTGCACAGCACGCATGCAGCAACAACGACTTCATCGACATCCCCGTCCCAGAAAACTCACCCCGACATCATGGCAGCTAAAATAGCCCCATCCCAAAAAGACTACTTTGCGAAAAAGCGCACGCCAAAGGACGTATCCTCGCAGGCGACGATACGGCGGTCGCGCAGAATGGTCCGCACGTAATACCAATCACCCACACAGCCCGACAAGTGCAGACCAGCCGCCAGGTAGCACAGCAGCAGATAGTCCGAGAACGCAAACCCCAGGGCAAATGCTGTCGTCACAACAACCGTCGGCGCCAGGCAAACCGCCATGTACCGCCGGCGCGAATACACAACGCCCTCGGCGCAGGCATAGATCATCGCCGTCTCGCGATTCGCCCCAAAGGTCACCTGCGCGCCCGCAGGCGCCAGCAGCTTAAAAAACACCGCATGCACCAGCTCGTGCACGGCAAACGATGCCATTGAGACCGCAGCCAAGCCGACTATCCAGCCCACGACAGCCATCCAGCCGCCCGCCTCAGCCGCGTCCAAGTCCGCAGGCCCGCCCAACAGCATAAACACCGGCACCAGGCACACGGCAAACACCGCGATCACGGCCATCCCCCACACGAAGCAAGCGTGTAGAAAATCCTCGTCCTCAAACGCATGTATGTTGGAAATCTCATTCATAGCATCTTAGGATAGCGCCCCTGCCACGCACCCGCCCGCATGTGCGATAATGTCGAACGATATGCACGAATTGACCACCGCGCCGCCGAACCCCGTGCCCGGCCGCGCTCTTACCTATATGCGAAGGAGTCCCATGGCATCCAAATACTCCATGAACGACCGTCCCAGCTGGCCGCGCCGCGCCATCGTTACCGCCGGCGAGCCCTACGGCAACAAGGGTCTGCACTTTGGCCACGTCGGCGGCGTCTTTGTCCCGGCCGACTTCTTCGCCCGCTTCCTGCGCGACCGTCTGGGCCGCGAGAACGTCATCTTCACCTCGGGCACCGACTGCTACGGCTCGCCCATCATGGAGAGCTACCGCAAGCTCAAGGAGAACGAAGGCTACGACAAGTCCATCGGCGAGTATGTCGAGTCCAATCACTCCCGCCAGGCCGCGACCCTCAACAACTACAACATCAGCTGCGACATCTACGGCGGCTCGGGCCTTGAGCCGGCTGCGCAGATTCACAACGAGGTGACCGCCGAGATTATCAAGCGCCTACACGAGCGGGGCACCATCTCCAAGCGCTCCACGCTGCAGTTCTACGATGCCAAGGCCGGCACGTTCCTCAACGGCCGCCAGGTGATTGGCCGCTGCCCCATCCAGGGCTGCAAGTCCGAGAAGGCCTATGCCGACGAGTGCGACCTGGGCCACCAGTTTGAGCCCGAGGAGCTCATCGCGCCCAAAAGCCAGCTCACCGGCGAGGTGCCCGAGCTGCGCCCGGTCGACAACCTCTACTTCGACCTGCCGGCCTACCTCGACTTTATGAAGACCTATACCGCCAAGCTCGCCCAGAACCCGCAGGTTCGCTCCGTGGTCTCCAAGACCATGGAGGAGTGGCTGCTGCCGGCCCAGCTCTACATCCAGAACAAGTTCCGCGAGGCCTTCGATGCCGTCGAGGATCAGCTTCCTGAGCACACCGTGCTGGAGCCCGAGGGCAACAAGAGCAGCTTTACCGTCACCTTCCCCAGCTGGAAGGAGCGCGACGACGCCCACGCGGTGCTCGCCAACGGCGGCGTGCGCTTCCGCAGCGGCAAGGCGCTCGTGCCCTTCCGCATCACCGGCAACATCGACTGGGGCGTTCCGGTGCCCGAGGTCGACGGCGTGAACGACGTCACCTGCTGGTGCTGGCCCGAGAGCCTGTGGGCGCCCATCAGCTACACCCGCACCGTGCTCGCACGCGATGCCAAGGCCGCCGGCGTGACCGAGGGTGTCGCCGCCCAGGATGCCGCCCTCATGGGCGAGCCCGCTGCCGACTCCACGCAGGTGCCCGCGCCCACCTACCAGCACAGCTCGCTCGACTGGCGCGACTGGTGGTGCTCGGACGACGCACAGATCTACCAGTTTATCGGTCAGGACAACATCTATTTCTACTGCATCGCGCAGACCGCCATGTGGGAGGCCCTGGGCTGGGATCTCACGCAGAGCACCGTCAGCGCCTGCTACCACCTGCTCTACATGGGCAAAAAGGCCAGCTCGTCCTCGCAGACGCCTCCCCCGCCGGCAGACGACCTGCTCAACCACTACACCTGCGAGCAGATGCGCGCGCACTGGCTGTCGCTCGGCCTGTCCGAAAAGCCGGTGAGCTTTAGCCCCAAGGCATACGACACCCGCGTGACCGGCAAGGACAAGGACGGCAACGAGGTGCGCGCCTGCGACGACAAGCGCGTCATCGATCCTGCCCTTAAGGAGAGCGCCCTTTTGACCGGCGTGTTCAACCGCCTGGCCCGCAGCTGCTTCTACGGCGTCGCCGTCAAGGAGGGCGACGAGAGCCCCTATCGCAACGGCTGCATCCCCGCCGGTGCGGCCTCTGCCGCCGTGGTCGAAGCCGCCGAGCAGGCAGCTCTCGCCTTTGAGCAGGCTATGTACAAGTTCGAGACGCACCGCGCGCTTGCCGTGTGCGACGACTACCTGCGCGCCGCCAACAAGCGCTGGAGCGATGCCTCCAAGGCCGCCAACAAGCTCGAGGGTAACGAGGCAAACGCCGCAATGACGCAGGCCCTCGTCGACGCCTTTACCGAGCTGCGCGTGGCGACCGTGCTCATGCACGGCATCGTCCCTGCCGGCTGCGAGCTCATCTGCGAGTACTTCGACGTCGATCCGGTCGCCTTCTTTAGCTGGGATAACATCTTCGCCTCCACGGATGAGTTTGTGGAGAGCCTGGGCGAGAAGCCCGGCGAGCACCGCGTAAAGCCGCTGCCCCCGCGCTTCGACTTCTTCAGCAAGCACGAGAGCCAGTACTAAAAACACTCGACATGTAATGGAATGGGAAGGAAAGACGGATGTCCAAGCCGCGTCGTCGTAAGCAGAAAAAGCAGGTCAAGGCCGAGCTCAAGCTCAGGCAGTTTGCTGCTACCGAGCTTTCCGACCAGCTTGCCGCCCTTCCTTGCGCCGCCGACCTGCCGCGCTTTATGGTCGACACGGTCGCCGGCGCCTATGCGCCCGCCGATGCCGAGCTCATGATCGAGGGCTTCGGCGCCGCGTCCACACGCCCGGTCACGCTGCGAGCCAACACGCTCAAGGCGACCGCCGAGGACATCGCCGCCGCGCTCGACGAGGCCGGCATCGCCCACCATCCCGTTACCTGGTACCGGGATGCCTTCATCCTGCCTGAGGCCCAGGTTTCCGACCTGTGGGATCTCGACATCTACCGCGATGGCAAGATCTACCTGCAAAGTCTGTCGTCCATGATGCCGCCGTTGGTCCTGGGCGCCCAGGCCGGCGAGGACATCCTGGATATGTGCGCAGCCCCCGGCGGTAAGACGACGCAAATCGCCGCCCTCACGCAGGGCCAGGCGCACCTTACCGCCTGCGAGATGAGCATCCCCCGCGCCGAGAAGCTCGAGTCCAATCTCCACCGTCAGGGCGCCAAAAACGTGCCCGTCATGCGCATCGACGCGCGCGAGCTCGACGAGTTCTTCCGCTTTGACCGCATCCTGCTCGACGCCCCCTGCACCGGCACGGGCACCGTCATCAGCGGCAACGAAAAGAGCCTGCGTGGTCTGACCGAGCAGCTGCTTGGCAAGTGCGCCCGCTCGCAGCGAGCACTTCTGGACCGCGCCATGGGTGCCCTTAAACCGGGCGGCACGCTGGTCTATTCCACTTGTTCGATCTTGCCGCAGGAAAACGAGGACGCCCTGCAAGAGGCCCTCGACAAGCACATGGACTGCGAGCTTATACCCCTCGATGGCACGCCGAGTGAAAGCGAAGCACGCCGCGCTCAGGAAGCCGGCGAGGAGCCGCGCGTCGAGAGCAACGCCTTGACCGAAGCCATCGCCGCCGGCCACGTCTCGGCCATTGCAAACGGCATGCCCGGCACGCTCACCATTCCGCCCAGCCGCGACTTTGAGGGCTTCTACATCGCCCTGATCCGAAAACGTAGCTAGCGCACGGACCAAAAACTCAACAAGCTATCTCCGTGCGCGTTTGCCCTGCTGGTTACGATGCTGCTTAAGCGCCTCGCGCTCCTTGCGCTCGGCCCTTTTGCCCTTAATGGCCGTGACCACAAAGTAGATGACCGCGGCGGCAACGATTGCGCCCACACAAAGGCCAATCGAGCCCAACATTGCTGTGAAATCCATACCGCGTCACCTCTCTTTTAAACGCGACATTCAAGATAGCACCTCGATACCCGCCACCACAGCTCCTTCACGTTCGACGGCCTTTGAGTCTAACGGACGGCGCGGCGGGGAAAAATCAACTCGTCAAACGATTTAGCATTCGCAACTCCGGCTGCATTGTGCCGGCAACCATCACGTAGAATCGAGCCTCCATGGATAGCCTCAACGACCTCAACGAGCGCGTCGACGCCTTCGTCGGCACCAGCTCCTTCGACACGCCCGCTGCGGCAAACAACCAAGCCCCCATCGATGTTCCCGCCGAGGTTCACGAGGACATCGTCGCCTCGGTCGACTTCTCCGAGGTCGAGCTTGCCGACGAGTTCACCGAGCCGCAGGTAGCCGTCACTCCCAACGGGCTGCTCCCCATGGAGCCGCTGCCCATCGACGGGCGCCTGCGCAAGGCGGCCCTTCGCATGCCCGACGAGATCGAGGAAGCCAGCGGCTTTACGCTCTTCGGCCGCCGCATCAAGTCGCTCATCTATACCACCGACGTCGCGGTCATCCGCAACTCCAACGCCGACGCGGTCTTTGCGGTCTATCCCTTCACGCCGCAGCCCGCCATTACGCAGGCGCTGCTGACCGTCGCCGAGTGCCCGGTCTTCGTAGGCGTGGGCGGTGGCACCACCACCGGCAAGCGCTCCGTTCAGATGGCAGCCGTCTCCGAGATGCAGGGCGCGGCGGGCTGTGTGGTCAACTCCCCCGCCACCGCCGAGATGGTCGAGCACATCACCAACATCGCCGACATCCCCGTCATCGCTACGGTCGTTCGCTGCGACGACGATGCCCACGCCAAGGTGCGCGCTGGAGCCAAGATTCTCAACATCGCCGCCGGCAAGAACACGCCCCAGGTCCTACGCGAGCTGCGCAAGCACTATCCCAATCTGCCGCTCATCGCACCGGGCGGCAAAACACCCGAGAGCATCCGCGAAACCATCGCCGCCGGCGCCAACGCCATCATCTGGACACCGCCTTCGGCCCAGCAGCTGCAGACCGACATGATGCAGCGCTACCGCAAGATGAAAGAAGACGCCACGCCCGTCATCTCGCGCGACGATGTGCCCATTATCGACCAGGTCGCCGCCGCCGAGGTCAGCCAGGTCGAGAACATGAATCCCGACGTGCCGATCCCCGACGAAGTCATCGAGCGCGTCGCTTCGATCCACGATCATATCGAGGAGCGTCGCGCCAACCGCGGACTCAAGCCCTCGCTGCACGGTTTCTTCTTCCGCGGAAAGAAACGCTAGCCGCAACAGCAAGGCCCGTCCCACAAACAACGGGACGGGCCTTTTTCGTTTGAGCAATCGTGCGCGACGTGATGGGCCAAGTTAATCCACGCGCTTGTCGCCCATAAAGAAGAGCGCCACCGTACCAGGTCCGGTATGCGAGCCAATCAGAGTACCGATGTTATTGATCTCAATCTTGCCTTTAAGCTGCGGAATCTGTTCCTCGATCAGCGCCGCAACTGCCTCGGCATCCTCGCGGCACGCCGAGTGCGACATGACGCACTTACCCGAATAATCCGCACCGTCCTGCACGTGTGCCATCATGGTCTTAGCCATCTCGGAAATCGCGCGCTTCTTAGTGCGAATCTTCTCACGTGGCGACAGCCCACCTTCGCAATCGACCGTCATAAGCGGGCAAATCTTAAGCGCCGTGCCGATGATCGCGCTCGCAGCCGAAATGCGACCGCCGCGCAGGTAGCTCGACAGATCGGTCGAGAAGAACCAGTGGTGCAGGTTGAGCTTGTGCTCCTCGATCCAGGCAGCCGTCTCGTCGAGTGAAGCCCCGCTATCGCGCACGTCGGCGGCACATTCCGCCAGCAGGCCAAAGCCCGAAGACGCCGCCAGCGAATCGATGACGCGCACCTTGCCGCCCTGGGGATAGCGATCCGCAAGCATCTGTGCCGCAACGCAGGCCGAGCCATACGTACCCGAAATACCCGACGACAACGTCAGGTGCAGCACGTCTTTACCCTCGGCAACAAGCGGCTCCCAAAACTCCTCGTACTCACCCACGCTCACCTGAGACGTCTTGGGCATGGCGCCTGCGGCAATCTGGGCAAAAAACTCGTCCGGCGTAATCGACTGATACAGATCGTCCGTATAGACAACATCGTCGATTTCGTAATGAAAACACACGACAGGGATATTGCGCGATTCAAAGAACTCCCGAGTTCGATCGGCGGCGGATTCACAGGTCAGGACAAAATCACTCATATGAGGCTCCTTACTCATTGCTGCGCAAATTATCGCACAGTGAGCCTACATACGGTACATATGTCCACTATTTACCAAATCGAACCAAAAATAGCGAACATCTTTACCACCATCGTTTCCACCGACCCCACGCATACATATCTGAGAAAACACCCTCTATCGTCTCCACTCAACCGCTATATCTACCTCCACTAAATCGATTTACCAAACCGTTCGGCTAACAATTCGGCCGCCCATCCCCAATCGAAACAAAAGCGGCGCATACTGATAAACGTTTGACGCTGTTTATCAGTTTTACCAGCCCTATCGGAAGGTGTTTCATGGTCGCATTCGATCGCAATCCGCAAGACTTCAAGTATCTGCGCCTGCTGTCGAGACAGTTTCCCACCGAGCAATCCGCATTCACCGAGATCATCAACCTCTCGGCCATCCTCAACCTGCCCAAGGGCACCGAGCATTTTATGAGCGACGTGCATGGCGAGTACGAAGCCTTTATGCACATCCTCAACAACTGCTCGGGCGTCGTGCGCGAGCATGTCGACGAAATCTTTGGCGAAACGCTCTCCTTTGACGAGAAGGGCGAGCTGTGCACGCTCATCTACTACCCGCGCGAGAAGATCGAGCTGGTCCGCAGCCAGCGCGAGGACTCGCCCACCTGGTACAAGACGATGCTTGACCAGCTCATCATGGTCGCCCGCTCGCTTTCGAGCCGCTATACGCGCTCCAAGGTGCGTAAGGCCATCCCACGCGATTACGCCTATATCATCGACGAGTTGTTGCACACGCACCCGGACGAGAACAACTATCGCGTGCGCTATCACGAGCGCATCGTGGAGTCCATCCTGGAGACCGCCAGCGCCGACGACTTTATCGAGTCGCTCGCTTCGCTCATCAAGCGCCTGGCCGTCGACCACCTGCACCTGGTGGGCGATATCTTCGACCGCGGCGGCGGCGCGGCCAAGATTATGGACCGTCTGCTCACCTACCATTCGCTCGACATCCAGTGGGGCAACCACGACCTGCTGTGGATGGGTGCTGCGGCCGGTGAGCCCGCCTGCATCGCCACGGTGTTGCGCAACAACCTACGCTATGACAACTACGAGATCCTCGAGAACGACTACGGCATCTCGCTGCGTGAGCTTGTCGCCTTTGCCGATGCCACCTACACCGCCGGTGAGTCCATCACCCCGTTGATCAAGGCCATCAACGTGCTGCTCTTTAAGCTCGAGGGCCAGATTATCCAGCGCCACCCCGAGTTCGATATGACCGATCGCCTGCTGCTCGACAAGATCGACCACAAAACCGGCACGGTCACGCTCACCGACGGTAGCGTGTGGCCGCTCACGACCAATGACTTCCCTACCGTCGACCCGGCGGATCCCTACACGCTCACGCCTCAGGAACAGCACATCATCGACAAGCTCGTGTCCGAGTTCGTCACCGCCGATCACCTGCATCGCCATATCGATTTCCTCTACACCCACGGCTCGATGTACAAGGTCACCAACGGCAACCTGCTGTTCCACGGCTGTGTGCCGCTCAACGAGGACGGCACCTTTAGCAGCATGAACTGCCTGGGCACCTGGCACGCCGGTCGCGATTACTTCGATTTTTGTGACCACATCGCCCGCCGTGCCTGGCGCGTGGGCGACCGCGACGCCCTCGACTGGATGTGGTACCTGTGGATCGGCTTTAACTCGCCTGCCAGCGGACGCCTGGTGCGCACCTTTGAGCGCGCCTACATCGCTGATAAGAGCACCTGGGTCGAGCCGATGGATCCGTACTACACACTCACCACGTCGCCGTCGGTCTGCGACGACATCATGCGCGAGTTTGGCGTCGCGCCCATGGCTTGCTCGCCGACCGGTCACATCATCAACGGCCACACCCCCGTCAAGACCACCAAGGGCGAACAGCCCATCCGTGCCGACGGCAAACTGCTGGTCATCGATGGCGGCTTCTGCCGCGCCTACCATCCCAAGACGGGCATCGCCGGCTACACGCTTATCTCCAGCTCGCGCGGCTGCCGCCTCAAGTCGCACCGGGCCTTCACGACGGTTGCCGAGGCGCTCACGCGCAACGTGGACATCGAGAGCGAGACCAACCGTTTTGACCAGGCCGACCGTCGCCGCATGGTAAGCGACACCGATTCCGGCGCCAAGATCCGCAGCCAGATTCAGGACCTGCGCCAGCTGCTCGATGCGTATAGAAAAGGTGCTATCGAGGAGCGTATCTAGCGGCGTCTGCGGGGATTGGCTAAACTTGCTGCGTTTGTCATCCCCACGGCGCTCCGGCGCCACCTAAAGGCAGGTACCATGCAAAAGCTCTTTGCGCAGATCATGAAGTTTGGCGTCGTCGGCGTCGTCGCCACGGTCATCGACTTCGGCATCATGAATCTGCTCCACTACGGTCTGGGCCTCAACATCCTAATCGCCAACACCAGCGGCTTTATCGTCTCGCTCATCTTTAACTACCTTGCGAGCATGAAGTACGTGTTTGCGCACAAGGAGGGCATGAGCCGCCGCCGCGAGTTCATTATCTTTGTCGTGCTGTCCGTGATCGGCCTGGCACTCAACGACGGTATCGTGTTGACACTCAACGCTGGCCTGGGACTCGAGGCCAATATCGCCAAGATCTGCGCCACCGCGCTTGTCATGGTCTACAACTTTGTGACCCGAAAGATCTTCCTGGAAGGCGACGAGACCAAGTAACTCGCAACCTTGCAGCTTTACGATGCCCACGGATGACGCACGTCGAGCGCTGTGTTGTTCGTGGGCTTTGCTCGTTTACGGGCAAATTTTCAACGTTTGCGGATTAGCTCTTGAAAATTTGGCGAGTTCGTATAGTTCTTGGCAAAGACCTTACGTTTCCCTTGCAAAAGCTCTAAAGTATCCTCTGCTCGATTCATCAACGCATTGGATGTGATTACGTGCGCAAGGCACTGGCACAACCTCATACCAAGCAGTTCCTCAAGTTCGCTGTCGTGGGTCTTATCTCCTTTGGCATCGACTGGGGTATGCTCATTGCGCTTGTCGAGCTGTTTCACCTCGACTTTTTGATGAGCACCACGGTCTCGTTTACCACGTCCGTCGTGGTCAACTACTGGCTTAGCATGAAGTTCGTGTTCGACCATCGCGAGGGAATGAGCCGCAAGCGCGAGTTCACGATCTTCACCATCCTGTCGGTGATCGGTCTGGGCCTCAACGACCTATACATGTTTGTGGGCGTCACGTTTTTGAGCATCGGCTACCAGGCCATGAAGGCCATCGCCACGTTCCTGGTTACCTGGTACAACTACTTTAGCCGTCGCTTCTTCCTCGAGGGCGCAAGGTCTTAGTCGATTCACTATTTGCCTGAATGTATAACCGGTTGGAATTCCCATTCCAACCGGTTTTTTGTTTGCCGAGAGACCCGGCGACCCAGCCCATTCGCTGTAAAAACGGGCGGCTCGGATGTTTGTCCGAGCCGCCCGTTTGGTGCGATATGTCGGGGCTCCTAGCCCGTTACGTAATACCAGACCACGTTGTCACCATTGGAGAGAACGTAGTTGCTGCAGGCCGTCATGGGCGTTACACCGTTGACGGAGTACATCCAGCCACTCGTGCCGCCGTACTGCTTTTCGGCTAAGCCGCCGATAGCTGCAACATACGTACCGTACGACGAGCCGTGCGCATTTACGGAAAGGCCCAGTGCACACAGAGCATCGTAGACCGTGGCACCCTCGTTAAAGGTAAACGTACCGCCAGACGAGACAGGGTTGCCCACGGCGCTCGAGGAGACCGAGACCGTCACGGTAACGTAGCTAGGCTCCTGAGAAGCGCCCTGGTCGCCCGCAGAGGCATTGCCGTTATCGGAGGCAGCGGAAGAGCCACCAGACGCCGAGCTGGTTCCGCCAGACGTTGTCGAATTCTGAGAAGTCGACTGATTGCCGTCGGCCTTTTTATTGCCCGCCCCTTTTTCGCCGGACTTCTTGCCGTCTGAGCTTTTGTCCGATTCCTTGTTTGAAGACTCGGAATCGTCCTTGGACTCATCCGAATCCTTGGACTCGTCTTTTACATCATTCGATGACTTGGAATCCTTGGAATCGGCCTTGCCCGAATCAGCAGGCGAGCCAGATCCCGTGGCATCCTTGGCGACGACGCTCTCCCCCGTCACGGCCTGGACGACCCATTCAATGGACCAAGCGCCGCTCTCTGAAGGATGGACAAAGCCCAGCGAGACGACGATCAGCGCAATGCAGATGGCCGTAAGGGCGCTAACGAGCGCCTTGCGGCGAGGGGCGGACGCCGCCGAAGCGGCGCCCTGTTGCTTTGCATCGTCGAACTGAATGAACGAGGAGTCGGGCTGCTTGGGGTCCGCGTCCTTGGATTTATTGGACACAGCCCTCACCTACCGACGTTTGGTGAACACGAACACGCCGACGATGGCGAGGCCGATGACGCCGGCGGCAACGCCAACAATGGCGAGCGGATTGAAACCAGACTCCTGCGTGGAAGCCTCGGCAGGCTTCTTGGCGGCAGTCGTAGCCGCAGAGCCCGTGTCGGAGCTGGAGTCGGACTTGCTGTCCTTCTTGTCAGACTTCTCCGCGTCCTTCTTATCGGACTTATCGGAGTCCTTCTTGTCGGACTTGTTTTCCTTGGTCTCCGTCTTGGTTGACACCGTCGACTTGGTCGTCGGCTTATGGCCCGGAGCGATAGCGCCACCGGCCTGCTGGCCCTTCGTGCCGGAGCCAGTGCCAGCGCCAGTACCGGCGCCCGTGCCGGAACCGTTGCCAGTGCCGCCGTTGGAGCCGTTGGAGCCAGAGCCGCCATTACCGCCAGGGTTGCTGGCGTTCTTGGTCCACTTGGCATACAGCGTCAGGTCGGCCGCCACCGGCGTACTAAAGTCATACGCCTGCGTGCACGCCTCATCGGTATACCAACCGCCGAAGGTGTAACCCTCACGAGTCGGATCGGCAGGCTTGGTCAGCTTGCCATCGGCCGTAGTCTGGAAATCGACCTTGGAGCCCTCACCAGTCTCAAACGAGACCTTAATGCCACCGTTCAGCTTGAACAGCGTGCCGGAATCGTTGATGTAGTAAAGGTTGCCCTTGGCATCGCATGCAATTGGCGAGTCGCAGTAGTTGTTGTGCCCCGTTGCGTTATACACGCTCGAAGCCTGCGCATCGCTCATCTTGTAGCGATACACACCGCCGCCCGAGGTGTAGTTAACGTAATCGGAAGTCGCACCGTAGTTAACCGTAAAGTAGACATACGTGGCATCTGCCTGAACACTCACGAGCGGAGCACCCTTAATGCCGCCAGCAGGAAGCGCAGAGCCATCGGCAGAGGAAATCAACGTCGCTGCAAAGTCGTTGGCAAGATCGACAATCGCCAACGCAGATCCGCCAGAAACCTCGCCACCGACAACCAACTTGTTGCCATACAGTGTGGGCATGCAAGCACATCCCGTAAGGCCCAGATCGACAACGCGCTCTTCGGAAATGCGCGAGGAGACCTTTGCCTTTGCGTCAAAAAGCGCCAACACGTGAAGCTTACCGTCACGCGAAATCACATAGGCATGTTTGCCGTCTTTGGACAGCATGCAGGTGGAGTTGACAAGGGCCCCGAGCGAAACGCTTCCGAGCACATCGCCCGTCGACTTGCTGAGCATCTCAACAGTACCAGCGCTCGTGGGAACCAGAACAAAACCGTCGCCCACCGTGGCGCCCGTCCAGTAATAGCCCTCGCCGGCGTTGACGTGCTGCCAAGAAACAGCGCCGGTCAGGATATTGATGCGCGTCAGATGGCCGTTGTTATACGTGCCCTTCCCATAATCGACATCAACGGTGCCAACATAGAGATAGTTACCATCAACCGTCAGCTGAGAATTTGACTGAGCAGTTTTGCTCACGGAGTCGGTAATCCAAACCGTCGTAAGCGTATCGGCTGTCAGCGCTTGGACCGCGCCGCCATCGAGCGGAACGATGACCAAGCCGTTCGCATAGACCGGACGCGTAGTGTAACCAATCGAAGTTTTAAGGTTCGACTCGGCAAGAACCTTGCCCGACACGGCATCGATCTTCAGCAATCGCTTGTTGACGGCGAGATACACATTACCGTTCACGACGATAGGCTCGCTCGCGTTGGGATACGTTGCACCCGAGTACGCCTTCCAATCGAACGTCCATGAGCTTGCCAAGGCGCCCGTAGGCGTGGAAACGTTCTCGACCACCGCATTGGAATTGCCGCTCCAGTCGGCTTTCCAATCGGTCGGGCGCGAAGCGCTCGGGTCAACTACGACTTCATCGGGATTAGGAACGGTATCGCCAGCAGCATAAGCCCAGACGATCTTGTCACCCGACTTGAGCACATAGTCGCTATCGAGCTGAGACCCAGGAACGCCGTTGACAAAGAACGACCAAGCACCCGACAGCTCGGTGCCATCAAGCGGAGAGACAAGAGTGTGAACGCCCCAATAACCAAATTGGTCGTACATCTTGGACTTGACGCCAACGGCATCGAAGTAGGCAGCAGAGGCATCCTTGATCGTCGTGCCCTCGACAAACACCTGCATCGAAGGATCAGTCCAGCGCTGAGCCTTATCGTCCTTCTTGCCGATGATCTCCATCGAAACGGAGACCTGACCAGGCATGGTGCCGTCGGAACCATAGACCCAGGCGATCTCGTCTCCGGCTTTAAGCGTGTAACTGCCTGCGCCAACATCAACCGGCTTGCCATTGACAAAGAACTGCCAGTATTTCCAAGTATTTTCGTTAACCTTCTCGCTCGAGAGCTCCACGCTCTTATTGAACGGCGAGGTCAGCGAAGAAAGATACCAACCGTACGTGCCCGTTCCCGTTTTAGCGCCAATGCCGGCCTTTTTAAAAATCTGCTCGGAAAGGTCCGCGGCGGTTGTGCCCTCATCCACGAGGGCAGACGTAGGCTGCGCCCACGTCTGCTGAGCGCCCGAAGCATCCTGGCCGATAACGGTGCAGCTTACCGAAAGCTGATCGGCAGGAGCGGGGTCGTTGTACTTCGAGTAGCACCAGACGACGGAGTCGCCGGCCTTGAGCGTGTAGCCGCCGGCGCCGACCATGGAGGACTTGCCGTTGATGAACAGCTGCCAATACGCTTTGGTCGCCGGATCGTAGGCGAGCGTGCGGTTGGAGTCGAAGGGCGACGTGATTGAGTTGAGCGCCCAGCCCCAGCTTCCGTTGGGGTCGTAATCGGCCTTGAGGCCGGTCTGCTTGAACAGCTGCTCGGAGAGGTCGGCCGCAGTCGAGCCCTTCTTCAGCGTGATGTTCTGGGCTGCGGCCCAGGTCTGCCGAGCGCCCTTGGCGTCGATGCCGACGACCGAACACGTCGCGGAAACCTGCGTGGAAACCGTGCCCGTGGGATCCTCGTACACGAGCTCGAGCGTGTCACCATCGCTCGGATAGTAGCCCGTGGCATAAGAGTTGGCGGCCTTGCCATTAATGTCAAAACGCCAGTACTTATAGCCGGACGCCGTGCTTTCCGTCGCGAGCGTCTGGGACTTATCGGGGTTCGTAACCGAATAGGGAACGCCGCCGTCCGTGCTATAGCTATAGCCGGCCTCGTCAAGCACCTTGGCAAAGATGTCCCACGCAGACATTTTTTGAGTGCTCGACCAGTTATACGAGGTCGACGGCACCCAATCCACAAGGTCATAAGACTGACCGACATCGTGCTTGCTTACGCCTACAACCCTGACGTTAACGGAAAGAGACTTTTCGTCGGAAGAGTTAACGAGCCAAGCGGTGCTCTTGACATCGTTGTTGCCGGCGTTTGCCACGACATAGGCGTATTTGCCCTCGGCCGAGGCGGGAAGCGTGATCGCGCCGGTCGTTTCGTCGGCGCCAAACAGCTCGTGGGCATTTGTGCCCTCAGCGTCATCGGCGAGATACCAGCGGTAATCGACAAGGGAGCCCTCGGGGAGCGCCGTCTCGTAATCGCCCCAATCGCCCGTTGCCATGTAATTGGCAGTAGGGGTAAGCGTTCCGCCGACCTGTGCAAGGTTGCCGCTCGAAGCGACATTAACCGATGTCAGGGTATACGCCTTGGCATCTTCGCCCTTGACGATGGCATAACGCGTGGAGGCATAGTCGGTGTTGTAGCCACCGTCGACGATGCACTTGAGGTACTTGCCGACGTACTTTTGCGAAATTACGAACGACGGCCTGTGCGCGTTTTCATCCGTCAGCGTCGTGAACGGACCCTGGGCGCTATCGGCAATCTGCCACGTATACGTCAGTTGATCGGATGTAAGCTCGGCACCCTTTGTTCCTGCAGACGTTTTCTCGAATGCAGTAACACCGACCTTTTCGCCACTCTTGTAGACAAACCTGGCGTCATCGCTCTGGTCGCCGACGATCTTTTTGAGATACGTCAGGAACAGCTCGTGCGAGCCTGCGGCCTTAACGGCCACGGCAGTAGTCGCCTCTACGGTGTTATCGCCCGCAGTGGCCGACACACTCACCCAGCGCTTGGCGTAGTCATCGGGAATCGTAAAACTGCTGTCGGTTTTACCCTCGACAACATGCCAGTCGGTCTTCGCATCAAACGCAGAGGAAGACGGGTCGACGGAGGACCAACGCCACGTGTAGGTAACGCCCTCGGTAACCGGTTCAGACGAGTAGTCGACCGCCTTGTAGGCACACGCCTCAATCGTAGAGCCAGTGTCCTTAGCACCCTTGCTCGCGTTGGTAAACGCAACCGAATCAAGCGTTGTCGCGCCCTTGGGCAGAATGCGACCCGCCTTGGTTTCGCAGCTATCGGAGCCGGGGATGCCCTTCTTGGCCTTAGCGACCACCTTGAGGTAACGGTTCGCGCACTCCTTGGTAACCGTGTAGGTGTCACCAGTTGCAACCTGCTCGAACGAGCCGTCGGCGGAATCGGCCACCCACCAAGAAAAATCGACCTTGTCGGAACCGTAGAGGTCAGTCGGCGTGTCGTAGTTGAGGTAGTAGGCAGCAGCCTTAATCGTGTCGCCGACGTTGGCGTTGGGGACGTTCTCGTAATCGTCGCCAAATTCGGCGCCGTTATAGGCGAGAACGATATGGCCCAACGCGATTTGGCCGCTCGCGGCAACGGGGCCCGGGGTATTGTAGCCAACAGACGAGGGCGTGTTGAAAGATCCGCTCGGACCGTACAGCTCCTGGCCGTCGCCGACAACCTTAACGCGAATGTACTTGCCCGCAAGCTGCGAGGCGAGTTCGTCCGTAATCGTTAGCGACTGGCCGGTCTGACCGGGAATCACCTGATAGGCAGAGTCCTCGGCATCGCGCGTATCGGACGCAAGCCACTGATAGGCCCAGCCACCCTGCGCCGCAATACGCTTATTGGGGACCGCTTCGCCGTCATAGGCATTCGCCCAAAGTGTAGTGCCAGGGTTCAGTATCTCGGCCTTGACGGACGAATACGAGCTCGAATCGTCTGCCGAAGACTGGATGAGGACAAAAGACTTTGCATCCAGGGCCGTCTTAGTAGGAACGGGCGCCTTGATAGTGTTCGTCGCCGTCAGCAGCTTTTGGTTGGCGGCACTCTTAGTCGGACCGTAGACGACGTTACCGCTGGCATCGGTAATACGTACACGCAGGCACTTGCCGTTAAGCTGAGTGCGCAGGGCGTCGTCCAGAACGATCGATGAGCCCGTCTGGCCCTCGACAGCAACAAACGCAGAGTTGTCCGCATCGTTCCCGTTGGCGATATCGGCAGCAAGCCACTGATAGGTGCAACCCGAAACACTGGCGCGCTTGCTGGACGAAGTCCAGACATTCGCATAGAGCGTAGTATTGCTCTGGATAAAGCCAGTGAAGTTAGAGCCAACCCAACGAGTAGGGTTCTTGCTCTTTCCTACACTGACGCCATTATTCGAGGAAAGCGAAGCAGCGGCACGAGGTGCGGCCTTAGGCGCATTGGACTCGCTGACAACCGCAGCCGCGTCGTCGGTCTCGGCGGTGGTGTCGGACGCCTCATTCGCCGGATTGGCCGAAGCGGGGTCTGACGCAGCGGGGTCGCCTAGCGCGTCATTGCTCGCGTTGTCAGGCGCATCCGAACTCGTATCCCCAGTTTCGGAGGATTTGTCGGTAGCCGAATCGTTTGCGCCAGCAGCAGGCGCGGTATTATCGGCAGCGTCATCCGTGGCCTGCGCGCCCTCGCTCGGCGTCGTGGCCTGAGCCACGGCCTCGGCGATGCCCTCGGCGCCCTCGGCCCACATCTGGGCAGGCGTGGTACCAAAAGCCATCGCGAAGGCCAGGAACGCTACCAGGCCGCGCTTGGCTACGCCGCGCGCGATCGCCCCATGACGACGCCACGAGGCGCGTTGGCGCCCGTCCTCAAACATATCCATTTGTCTCCTATTGTCTAAACTTGGAGCATTGCCCAACGGCTGCCCCACGTCATCGCGCACATTGCGCTCGAGTACCCCCATCGGGGTCCCCCTTCCTTCCAGAGCCCAACGCGTGCCGGCAGCGTGCGCCGCGGCCGCGTGCAAGATGGGAGGCGATCCGACTTAACCTTAACGACCCGGGTGCGCCGTCCGATCTGCGGCGTGTGCATCCCGAGCCAAGAGGAATTACGGTTACTGGTACAGCCGGGGATTCGCACCCCAATTCTCCCAAACGCGCAGGAAAACCGCGCATTCGTGCGTCTCCGCACCACCATCTAGGCCATCGATTATTACTGTCAGTATGGTATCACGCAAAAGGGCCCCGCACACAGGCGAAGCCCAAGGTAAAAGCTATGGTTTGCGATAGGAAAATGCGGTGCCGGCCGCAGCCACTAGTGCTTACCGCCGTGGCTGTTGCGCCAGATCTCGCGACCCAGCATCAGTGCAAGCGCCAGCGCGCAGACGTAGCCGGCAAAGCCGATGACCGGAATGCCAAACACAACCGGCTCGATGCGTGCATAGTACACCACCGACGAACCGATAAACAGGCCAGCGATGACGATGGCCATCGACATGCGGTCGACGATGGCGCCAATCTGGCGCAGCGCCTTGTCGCTACTCATAAGCTGCAGGTTCAGCTTGAGCTGGCCGCGCGTAAGCATGCGCGACGCCAGCCCCAGATACTCGGCCGCCTCGAGTGAACCCTTGGCCGCACGGTAGCTGCTCGCCGCAAAGTCGCGACCCATCTCACGCACGCGGGCATAGGTGCTCTTCTCGTTTTTGATATGCGTCTGGATGATCTGGATCATGTTGACGTTGGGCATGTACTCGGTCAGCAGGCCCTCGAGCGTCACCATGCCGCGCGCGAACATTGTCACCACGCTCGGCAGCTCGACATCGTTCTTGCGCGCTAGGTTCACCAGCGAGGTCAAAAACTCGCCGATATCCAGGTCCTTAAGATCGAGGCCCGCAAAGTCGGCAACGATAAAGTCCAAGTCGGACAAAAAGGCCGAATGGTCGAGCTCGGCCGAATCGCCGCGCGTCACGGCAAAGCGCATGAGCGAATCCTTGAGCTTGGGCACGTCGCCCTCGGCCACGGCGAAAATCATGTCCTTGACGATACCGCGGTCGTGGCTCGACATGCGCCCGACCATGCCCAGATCAATAAAGTAGACGATGCCGTCCTTGAGGATGATGTTTCCCGCATGCGGATCGGCATGGAAAAAGCCGTCGTCGAGCACCTGCGTCGAATAGTCCTCGACAATCGTCGAGCCAATCTTCTCTAAGTCGTAGCCCTCGGCCACCAGGCGCTCAGGGTCGGCAATCGAGATGCCCTCGATGTAATCCATGACCACGACGTGTTCGGTGCACAGGTCCAAGTAGGACTTGGGGCACGACACGCCGCGCACGCTCTTATGGAACTCGTAGAAATCGTTGAGGTTTTTGGCCTCGGCCAAAAAGTTGGTCTCCTCGCGAAACGAGGTCCACAGCTCCTCGACCACGCCGTGCAAGTCAACGAACTGATCGGTGTTGACGAACTTGGAGACGATGCGCACCACCGAGCGGATGATGTCGATGTCCTGGGCCATGACCTGCTGCGCGCCGGGGCGCTGCACCTTGACGGCCACGTCCTCGCCCGTCACCAAGCGGGCACGGTGAACTTGCGCAAGAGAAGCACTTCCGAGCGGGTTGGGGTCGATCGCGTCGAACATCTCTCCCAGGCGCAAGCCGTATTCTTCTTCCAGACAACGGAGCACCACCTCGTATGGCACGGGCTCCACGTCGGAGCGCAGACGACGGAGCTCGTCGCAAAAGCGCTGCGGCAAGATCTCGGAGCGGTTGGCCAAAATCTGCCCCATCTTGACGAACATGGGGCCGAGCTCCTCGAGCAGGCGGCGCAGACGCACTGGCGTAAGGTTGTCCCACACACGGTATTTTTTGACGAGACGGACGATCTGCCCAATACGCTCGCGGCGACCCGCCGGCGTGAGCTGATATTCCTCGTCCGGCGCCATCGCGTCGGGCTCCTCGGGCACCATATCGACAGCGCGCGGCTTCTTGCGAGCGCCCGAGACGGCGGCATCGACCTCATCGACAACCGCCGCCTCGTCACCCAGAGGATCTAGATTGTTGTAATCGGTGGTGGGATCTGCCATCTGCGCTACTACTCGGCCTCTTCGGCATCCTCTGCGTCGTCGGGCTCAACGGACTCGACGGGCACCGAGGTCACGTTGTCCTCGACCGAATCGACAATGTCGCGCACGTGAGCCAGGAAGGCGGTACGCTCGGGGGCGGCCATGACGCGGACGCGAGCAAGGATGAGCTCGTCGAGCACGCGCTGCGCCGCGGTCTCGCCCTGCATGCCCAGGCGCTCAGTCAGGTCGGAGATGGTGCCGCCGGCCTGCTCAAACATATCGGATACGCTGCGGGCGATATCGGGGGTGTCGGCGTCCTTGCGCACCTGCTCGCCCTTGGCGTTGAGGTCGTCAAGGACCTTCTTGCCTCCCTCGACGGCAACGGCGGCAGCGCCAAAGCCCACGTTGATGGCGCCGTTAACAAGCTGATCGAATTTCATAACCATGGTTGGCTCCAATCATGAACAACTGCATTGGCCTTCTTGTACCCAAGATCGCGCGAAAGCGACAAAGCGTTTTATCTCACATTGTCGTTCATCGCGAAGGAGTTCTTCATGGCACAGCTCGTGGTGTAGAGCACCTTGCCCAGCAGAGCATCGGTCTCCACGCGCACAAGCTCGGCGAAGGCCTCGTTGGCGCGTGCCAGCTCGGCGGGCACCTCGGCCTCGGGCAGAGCGGCTACGGCAGCGTCGACGTCATGGATCTGCTTGTGGCCCATGCCACCGACCTTCTCCTGATAATCCTCGACCGCGCGGCCGCACTCATGGAAGCGAACATCGGCCAAGGCACCGATCAGGCGATTTGCCCAATAGAAATTCTCGGACGTCACGCGAGCCTGCGTGTCGGCATAGTACTCGGGCATGGTCTCGACGTTGGCGTACAGCGGAACCAGCGCGTTAAACGAGTTGGAGCCAAAGGCCATCCACTGCACGGCGCGGTAGGCCGGCTGCGCATAGGGGCGCAGCTGCAACACGGCGAGCTGGCTGTTGCGATTGATGCCGATGGGGCGATAGGCGCCACGCGTAGCGGGCGTGCCCTTGCTGCCGTAGCAGTCGTACTCCGTGCCCTGGTAGTGGCTCGAAAGCACGTACTTGGTGTCCTCGATGGTCACCTTGCGCTCGGGCACACGGCTCCAGGGGATGTCGTCGCTCTCGGGCGTGTAGTCGGCATCGGGGCCGTCCCACACGTCGCTGGGGTTAAGGCAGCGCTGCATGTACCAGGCGCGCGGCGTGTTGTAAACGTGGTCGCTGTCACTGTGCGAGCCAAAGGCCTCGCGCGGGTTAAAGACCGCGGCCGGACCGTCGCCCTCGACGCCCAGCGTCAGGTCCAGATGCCACTCGGCCATCCAGGAGCGCAGGTCGGCGGAGCACATGTGGTCGGCCTGGGCGCCCTCAGCGTCATCCAGGTCAAAGCTGTCGATACCCAGTTGGTTGGGCATGGTCACATAGGCGTCGTCGGGCACGCGCTTGGCGATCCAGTGGTGGCCGCCGATGGTCTCGAGCCACCAGATCTCGTCCACGTCGCTAAAGGCGATGCCGTTGTTCTCGTAGGTGCCATAGCGCTCGAGCAGGTCGCCCAGGATACGCACGCCGTCGCGGGCGGACTTAGCGTACGGCAGGACCAGGGTCACCATGTCCTCCTCGCCCAGGCCGCCGGGCTGCGCCGGAACGTAGCCGTCCTCGCCCTCGTTGCCCTTGGCAGGCACGTAGTCGACGAGCGGGTCGGCGCCGCGAACGCGCTCGTTGGTGGTGAGCGTCTCGGTTGCGGACATACCCACGTTGAGCTCGTTGAATCCGGCCTCTGCCCAGATGCCGTGACCGGGGATAACGTCGGGGACGCTCGTGTAGCGCATGGGATTATCGGGCAGCTCAATCGTCAGATGGCTCAGAACACTCGTGTAGACGCGCGGCTGCTCGTCGGGATGCACCACGCGCATACGCTTGGGCTCAAACACCCCGTTGGACGAATCCTCGTTGCGGGCGACCAGCGTCGACCCGTCATAGCTCGCGTTCTTACCAACCAAAATCGTTGTGCACGGCATGCGCATCCTCCTTGAGCGAAGAAATCAAACGGTAACAGTGTATCGCTTCGACACAAAAAGGGCGAAACCGCGACCCCAGCAACCCTTGTGGTCAAAAAATGCCAAATATGAGTACTGTCACCAATTTAGTAGCAGCAAATCCCGCTATCTTGGACGCCAGAAATCCCCACTTGTCCAAAAGTTGAACAAAGTAATTCCACATGTGTTCAATATTAGAGACTCCCTAATGATATTCACTATCATTAGGGAGTCAAAACTACCTCAAAGATATGTAACCAACGAGGCAACAGTACTCATATTTGGCATTTTTTGACCACGGGGTATCTAACCAACCCCCCAAACGTCCTCCAAACGCCTATTTTACCGCGCGTTCGGCCGCCTCGATCACGTGCTTGGCGAGAATCGCCGTCGTCACGGCGCCCACGCCACCCGGGACAGGCGTGATTGCGCCAGCAATCGGCTCCGCGGCATCAAAATCGACGTCACCGACCAACTTACCGGCCGCCTCGTCCCAGTTAATGCCCACATCGATGACCGTCTGGCCCTCACGAACCGCATCCGCACCAATCGTGCGCGCGCGTCCGACTGCGGCGACCACAATATCGGCAGCACGGCATTCGGCAGCAAGGTCGCGCGTGTGCGTGTGGCACGTCGTCACGGTAGCATTGCGCGCCGTAAGCATGGCGGCAACAGGACGGCCAATTACCAGCGAGCGACCGACAACGGCAACCTTGGCACCGTCCAGCTCAACGCCATAGTGATCCAGAATCGCCAGAACGGCTTCGGCCGTGCAAGGGGCAAAACCCTCACCGCGGCCCGAAAGCGTCGTAAGCAGCGAAGCCGGCGTCATCGAGTCAACGTCCTTGGCGGGATCGAGCTCCGCGGCAACGGCGTCCTCGTCAAGGCCGGCGGGCAGCGGACGGAACAGCAGGCAGCCATGAACAGCCGAATCGGCATTGATGTCCCCAATCGCCGCCAACAACTCGTCCTGCGAAACATCGGCAGGAAGCAAAACGCGGCGAGCTTTAATGCCCACCTTTTCGCAGCGCTTGAGGGCGCCACGCTCGTAGGACAGGTCGTCCTCGCGCTCGCCCACACGCACGATAGCAAGCGTCGGAACAACGCCCTGTTCGCGCAGGGCGGCGCAGCGAGCGGCTAGTTTCTCGGTCAACGCACGGGCGACGGGAGCACCCTTTAGCAGATCAGCCATGGCTATCCCCTCTTCCTTGCAGCGTCGGCGGCACGGCGCGCCAGCGCATCGGCGCGCGGCAGCCACGTATCCAGCAGTTCATCGCACGCCGCCTCGAGCTCCTCGGCGCGGGCGCGATCCTTCATGGACGTGGTATTGGCAAAGAGCGTCAGGCTCGCACCCTGCATGGCGGCGCGGCAGAAGACGGCGCCGCATGCCACATCGGACAGCAGTTGACGCGAGCCCTTATCGGCCATGTCCTCGAGTAGCGCCAGCGCACGCCCGCAGGCATCCATGATGCGGTACGGCGGCATGGCGGCCACGTGCAGCGCATCTTGAATCGCAGCGGTTCGAGCCGGGTCATCGCGCGGAATACCGTATGCGGCAGACACCTGCCCGTAGGCACGGACATCCTCGGCAACCAAGTCGACAAGCTCCTGGGCCAACTCATCTGCCTGGGCAAACGCGCGCGTCAGATCATCCGCGCGATCGGCAAGCGCGGGATTGGTTGCCCCGTAGCGGGCGACCATCCCGCACAGCGAGGCGCCCAGCGCGCCCACAAAGGCGCTCGCGCTGCCGCCACCGGGAACGGGCTCGCGCGCAGCCAGTGCCTCGGCAAAACCGCGACAGGTTTTATCCATCATCTCTTGGCTCATACGCATGCACCTTCAAGTCATATACATCGGTCGTGTGGCAACCGCCTGCCGACCGTATCGATCACATAATGGTGCTAAGTCTAGCCCATAAGCACACGAGCGTCAGCGTACCTGGCCATCGCGGATTTCTATGGCACGCGATAGGCGGCGGCAACGCAAACATGGGACACATGGCCCACCTTTCGAGACTCTCTGACAGCACAAACCGGGGCATATCTATAAGCAAGGAGCCCGTTGGGGCACGGCTGCGCAACGGCCGCAAACCACGAACGGAGGTATTAACGCACCCGCACAAAGACATCCGCCGCAAACGGAAACAGCGCCCCAGCAGCATGCGGTGCCGCGATGTCACCGACAGACAAGGAGGACGCCACTATGAAGAAAAAGACCCTATCGATCCTTTCCCTTTGCATCGCCCTCTTTGCCGCGCTTGCCCTTGTGGGCTGCGGCGGAAGCGCATCGGGCGGAGGCAGCGCCGCCAAGAGCGAGGGCAAGGAAAAGGCCCCGTCGCCGAGAAGACCGACTTTATCTGGTTTAAGGTCGAGATGCCCGAAGGCGTCGGCGTAAGCGACTCCGCCGGTAAGAACGCCAACAGAGTCCATCTCACCTTCCCCGAGAACGAGAACACCACGGTCGACCAATTCATCCCCGTTTGGCAAGAGAAGATGACGGCCGAAGAGTCCTTTGCCGAGCAGGCCGAAAGGCATACGGGGACGTTCCAGTGGGAAGACGGCGACCCCGTCGAGCACAACGGCAGGACATGGCTCACCGGAACGTACAAGGACAACAGCGGCACCTCAACCATGCTCTTTACCGACGTTGAGCCGGGAAGCATCTACATCCTCATCCCGAACTTCGACCAGCATAAGAAAGAAGCCGAGGCACTCCTCAACTCCATCGAGTTCCCTGACGACATGAAGGAGGCTGTGAAAGAGGCCCGCGGCGTCGAGATTTCGAGCATCGAGATCAAGTAGCAATTGTCCACGCACGCCCGTGCTCGCGCTCCATTAAAAGCGTGGGCACCAAACCCCGGGGAGGGCCGACAGCATCGGCCCTCCCCTCTTTTGCGTCCGCGCATATTGCCACTTAACGGCGCAAATCCGGCCCCCAGAATGGGACACATGGCCCA
>URKU01000015.1 GCA_900548515.1 uncultured Collinsella sp.
CAAGCTTGGCGTACGTCTTGAGTCTCTTCTGGTACATGCGGGCGAGCATGGGTATCGACAGGTCGACGTAGTCGAATATCTCAACCCGCTGTTTGCCGTCGTAGTTTCTATGCAGCCTGCCTGCCTGTTGCGTTACGCTGCCATCCCAGGCTATCGGCGTCGCAATAAACAAGTTGTCGAGATATGCAAGGTCGAACCCCTCGCTCAGGAGGCTTTCGGTGGCAACAATGATTCTGTGCTCGTGCTCAAAGCCGGGAAGCTTGCTCAATATCGCTTTCCTCTCTTTAGCATCGATTTCCCCGGTTAAGAGGATGGGCTCGTGTCCGCGGTCGCGAAAGAGCCTGCAAAGCTCCTCGGCATGCTTTTTCCTTTTTGAAAGCACAAGTGGATGTCGACCGCTTGATGCGGCTTCGAGGGCGTCGTCGACAATCAATTCATTTCTTGCCGTATGCGCGCACAGAAGGTCGAGAATCTGATTGAAGCTTGCACCGGGCTCGTAGGCCGGTAGTCGAATTCCGGTAAAACGAGGCCGTACGATGCGCTGGATGCCCTGCTGGATCGCTTGCGTTTTTGGATCGATGACATAGCGAAGCGGGCCGCAGAGCATGGAGAGTGCCCGCGTAAGACCGTCGGAGCGCTCGGGCGTTGCGGAAAGGCCGTATACGTATTTGGCCGGGGCAGACTTGAGAACAAGCTCGAGCTGCGGCGCGGCGGCATGGTGGCATTCGTCGCAGATAATGAGGCCGTAATTGCGAACAAGGTCCTTAACTATTGGCTCTCCGGTTTGGCGGTCTTTGCCAGACAGCGATTGAAATGAAGCGACGTCGATGAGGCCACTTACGGCGGTCTTGCCTCCTCCAATTTGCCCGATGAGCGGAGGCTGCTTTTTGCTGATTCGTCCTTTTGGGGTTCGGACGGGCTCCCTGTTGTCCGTAATGTCGACAAATCGCTCGAGCTGGGATTTCCATTGGGTTATGAGCGCGATCTTGGGAACGATGACGAGCGTTGGAAGACCAATGGCGGCAATAAGGTAAGCTCCGATGACGGTTTTACCGAAGCCTGTCGGAGCGGACATGATTCCGTCTTCGTATATGAGCATCTGATCAGCGGCGATTTGCTGCTCAGGGCGAAGGGCGCCTTTAAATGTCATCACAATTTGATTGTCAGATTTGCGTTCGTCTGAATAGTGGACAGAGACGCCGGTTTCTTGGAGCAGTCGCTCAAGTTGAGCTTTGCAGCCTCTGGGAATCGCGACGCAGCCGCCTCTAAGCTCGCTGAGGTCTATGAGCCGCGGTTTACCGAATACTGATTGATGCATAGATTGCGCGCGGAAGAATTCCGGGTTGGCGAATGTTGCGAGCCCGCGGATTTCCATTTGAGCCGCTGGACTCAGAGACTTCTCGGGGATGTACAGCATATCGGCTTGTGTGACGGGCAGCGATGAAGGAAAGTCCCGCGATGTGAGCGGTAGCCGTTTGCGGGGCGTTTGGGCATACCGTTTGGTCTTGTTTGCCACCGTAACTGTTGCTAGCCCGTGTGGGTTGTCCCCAGTGGTTTCGATCAGATTTTGCACTGTCGAGCGCGGAATCAGCTGGACTTGCGACAGATAAAGCCATTGGTCGGGAAAGGGCTCGAATTGTTCGTCTACAAATACGCTGTTTCCTTCACGTTGTGCCTTGCCTTGAAAGGGAAGTGCGATGAGGTTTCCAAAGCCTCCATCGGGGATAGTGACCTGAGCGGGGAGCATTCGATCAAAGGCCTCGAACGTGATTGTTTTATTAAGCACCGCGGCTTCGGTTATGAGGTAACTTCCAAACTCTCTGGCAGCCTTTGCGTCGATTGGCTCGAGGAAGAAAAACCAGATGTGTGCGCCGTTGCCGGACCTTGAGCGCTCAACGGCGGCGTTAATGCTCCGTCGTTTTGCAACAAGCCGTACGGCATTTGTTGCCTCTTTCCAGTCCGCTTTGTCAAAATCGATGACGAGAACTTTCGTGTTGCAGTCCCTGTCGAGAACATATTGCCCAAGGACATCGCGGAACCGGTCATCGTTGCCTTTAAAGTGAGCAATGATTGCGGCATCGCTTAATTCGGGGAAGATGCGATTGCCGCATTCTGCGCATTTGACTCTTTGATGGGCTGCTTTGGGGCAAATTCCCGACTTCCACTCGTTTGCGCAAGCGGGCGTATAGCCGATACCTCCGTCTTTTCTGCGATATCCATGAGCGTAAACATCTTTACGTCCGGTAAAGAGACTGCGAAAGAGCTCGAGTTTGTCACGTGCTGGGCTCGCGCTGGTGACGATGCCCTCGATTCGCGCTCGTTCATCGAACAAAGCGCCAGCTTCTTCCCACTCTTCAAGTGTGGCGTAGCGTACGTCTGAACCGTTGTTGCAAATGACGATTTGTCGGTGTGGGTCCGAGGTGTGCGCGATCGTCTGATCGTATTTAAATTGTGCGGTCCCAAAGAGGGCGTATTGATGTAAAGGCTTGGACATTCGAATGCCGTACTCTCGTCTTAAAGGAGTTTATTGAGATGAGAGTACGGCATTTCGTTTTTTTGGGATACTCGACATCGATTTTGGTTCGGCAACGGTGGGTTGTCGCTCCGTGAACGGTGCCTGGCCCGCGCCGGAACGTGTGGCTGCTGGTCTTAAATGGGTTTAGCGGTCATGAGATGGGCTGGAGGCGTGGGGGTCAAGCCACCAGGAGACCCCGTGGTCAAAAAATGGCAAATATGAGTACTGTTGCTAGGATAGAATCATATCATTTGGAAAGTATTTAAGACCAATTGGCTGCGATTGCATATATCAACCCCCTAAACACGACGATTCGGTGCTTTATGGAGCTTGAAAATCGGTGGAAGTGGGCAATTTCAGCGAAATTTTGCTGTTACTAAAATTGTGACAGTACTCATATTTGCCGTTTTTTTCCACTGGGTATCGTCGGGGGTCAATTAGAGCTCCCCGTACAGCTGGGAACGCGCCGATTGCCAGCAATATCTTGTATGCGGATGGCGCAGCAAAAAAGTTGCGGTGGAATAGGGATTGATTTGCGGCTGATAAGCCAAAAAACAGTCCCTATTCCACCGCAAGTGGTAAAGGTGCCTCTAGTGAACGGGCTGGTAGCGGGGGCAGTAGCTGATGGCGATGGCGTCCACGCCCACGTGGGTTGCGATGGTGCAGCCGATGGGGCCGGTGCCGGCGTCGACGTAGTCTTGGCCCGCGAGCGCTTGGTTGACGAGTTCCTGCTCCTCGGCAGCACCGGTCGTGAGCACGCGCACGCTCGAGCCCGGGTGCTCAGCCAAAAACGAGAGGCAGTCGGCCATGGTGTTGGCGACGATGCGCTTAGAGCCGCGACCCTTCTTGATGGCCTTGATCTCGCCCGACTGCCACTCCGGCGAAACGGCCAGGCGAATGTTGAGCATCTGCGTGAGCTGGCCGGCGAGCTTGGGGGCGCGGCCGTTCTTGACCAGGTTCTCGAGCGTGCGGGGAATCAGCAGCAGATGGGCGTCAGGCAGCGTTGCGCGGATTTGCGCCTCGGTCTCGTCTAGGCTGCGTCCGTCCTCGCGCATGGCAAGCGCGTACTCAACCAGCAGACCCTCGGCGCCCGAGCCGGTGCGCGAATCGATGCAGCGCACGTCGAGCTCGTGGGTATCGGCCACCTGGCACGCGTTGGCGTAGCAGGCCGACCACTCGCTGCACAGCGAGATGAAGATGGCACTGTCGTGGCCGTCGGCGCGCACGCGATCGAAGAGCTCCTTGAACTCGCCGGCGCTCGGCTGCGAGGTGTGCGGCAGCTGCTCGGAGCCAGCCATGCGGGCGACGTATTCCTCGGCGGTAATCTGCACCTGGTCGAGCAGGTCCTCGCCCTCGATAATCACATGCAGCGGAATCACGTAAATGCCGAGCTCTTGGGCACGGGCGGGGGAGATGTCCGACGTGGAGTCGGTTATGATGGCAAAAGACATAATTGCACCTTTCGTTGGGGCGCGGCAGCGCCGCCTTCTGAAAGCAAAGTGCGACAAGTATAGTGGAGTTGCTCTACATTGCTAGGTTCAATTGTTGAATAGTCAACAGTTTGAAGCGGTGGTGTGGAAATCATCAACTGGGGAAGAAGGGTGCCGATGGCGGCATTGCAACTTTGCGAGCGGCCGGTTGTGCTGTTCGATTTTGACGGCACGGTGGCCGATACGGGTCGGGCAGTGATGACCTCGACGCGCAAGACGCTGGCTGCGCGCGGGTTTTCGGAGACGCAGATGGGTGATCTGCGCCGCATGATCGGGCCGCCCCTGTGGAAGAGCTTTCACGACTTTTACGGCTTTTCCCGCGAGGAGTCGCTTGTGGTGGCCGACGAGTACCGCGCCTTTTTTGATGAGCTGGGACCGGAGGAGTACCCCGTGTTCGATGGGATTCCCGAGCTGCTGGATGAGTTGGCCGCCCGGGGCAAGCGTATGGCCGTGGCGACGTCACGCATGGAGGCCAAATGCATCGACATGGTGCATGAGCTTGGTCTTTCTCAGTTCGAAGCCGTGGTTGGCATGAATCCTCCGCAGGGGCGCGAGACCAAGGCCGATTCGGTTCGCGATGCCCTGGCGGCGCTCGGCGCGACGGCGGACGATGCCGTGATGATCGGCGATCGCTTTAACGATGTGGAGGGCGCGCACGCGATGGGCGTGCCGTGCATCGGCATCTATTCGGGCGCGGCGGCGCCGGGTGAGCATGAGACGGCGGGTGCCGATGCAGTGGTGCACTCGGTGGCCGAGCTTGCTAAACTTTTCTCTATCTAGGAACTAAATGTGAGGGGCGGGTACGCTTGCCGCTCATTGGTAAGGAGGCAGTCTATGAATCAGGTGGAGCAGAGCGTCGCTGAGTATGTCGACGAGGTCTGGGAAGATGTCGTCGCCGATATCGAGCAGCTGGTGAGCTATCCGTCCGTGGCAGTTTCTGCCGATGCAGAGCCCGGCGCGCCGTTTGGCCGCCCGGTCCGTGACGCGCTCGACTGTGCGCTCGGCATCGCGCAGAAGCTTGGCTATCAGACGAGCGACGACGAGGGCTATGTTGGCATTGCCGATATCCCTGGCCGCGGCGACAAGCAGCTCGCGACCATCTGCCACGTGGACGTGGTGCCCGCCGGCCCGGGCTGGAACACCGACCCGTTTGCGCTGGAGCGTCGCGAGGGCTGGCTGCTCGGCCGCGGCGTTATCGACGACAAGGGTCCGGCGGTGCTGTCACTCTACGCCGGCGCCTATCTGCTCAAGCACGGCATTACCCCGCGCTATACTTTCCGCGCGCTGCTGGGCTGCGATGAGGAAGTGGGCATGTCCGACGTTCACCATTATCTGGAGAACCACGCAGACCCCGACTTTTTGTTTACGCCCGATGCCGAGTTTCCGGTCTGCAATGCCGAGAAGGGCCAGTTTGGGGCGACGTTCGTGAGTCCCAAGATCGACGGCGGGCGCATCGTGTCGTGGAGCGGCTCCGAGGCGAGCAATGCCATTCCGTCGCAGTCCATCTGCGAGCTCGCGATTGCCGCCGATGAGCTGCCGGCGCCCGTTGAGAACGCCGACCGCCTGGAGATCACGGCGCTTGATAACGGGCATGCGCAGATTTTCGCCCACGGTATTGGCGGCCACGCTTCGATGCCTGAGGGCACCATCAACGCCGTCGGCCTGATCGTGTCGTATCTGCGCGAGGCCGAAGACGCGTTTGGTGCACGCGACGAGCGCCTGCTGACGCCTGCCGAGCACGAGTTCGTCAAGTTCCTGGCCTTTGTGCATGCGGATGCCTATGGCCGCGGCCTAGGTATCGATGCGACGAGTCCGGCGTTTGGCCCGCTTACCTGCAACGCTGGCGTCATCCGCGTGGCGGATGGCCATATTGAGCAGGTCATCGACGTGCGCTTCCCCGACAGCACGAGTGCCGATACCATCCGCGAGCAGCTCGATCCGCTCGTGGGCCGTTTTGGCGTGACGTGCCGTGTGGGTCGTGCGAAGGTGCCGTTCTCGGTCTCTGCCGACGATCCGGCCGTGAAGGCGCTTATTGATACCTATAACGAGTTTACGGGCAAGCATGCTGAGCCCTTTGCCATGGGCGGCGGCACGTACGCACGCAACTTTGCCCGCGCCGTGTCGTTTGGCCCCGAGGAGACCGGCTTGGAGCTGCCCGCATGGGGCGGCCAGATGCACGGCCCCAACGAGTGCGCCAACGAGGAACAGCTCAAGCAAGCGCTCAAGATCTATATTGTTGCGATCCTTCGTTTGAATGAATTAGAGCTTTAAGGTTACGGCGTTTTGCCAATCTAAGTTGCGGTGGAATAGTTCCTAGAATCGGCTGCCTGACAGCTAAACAGGAACTATTTCACCGCAACTTCTTTTTATCGGTGTAAAAGGCGCGCCACGCTAAATGCCGGGATTGTTATTCGTTTGTAAAGGCTGGGCAGCGCTTGCGGTAAGGGTCTATCAGATGCCCGTAAGAAACCGCAGCTGGCGCGGCTGCCGTTCGATCGAGGTCGTATCTTTCCAAACAGCAAAGCGGGCAGGGTGCCCGCGAGTCGCATGTATGAAAGGAAGATCATGTTCGATCAGGCTTATTCTCGTCGTCAGTTCCTCGGCCTCGCTGGTGGTCTTGCCAGCATCGTCGGTCTCGGTCTCGTTGGGTGCGGCGGCTCCGGCGCATCCGATGCCGCCGACAAGGGTAGCGCCGCTGCTGCCGAGTCCGTCTCCGGCGAGGTGACCTACGACGGTGCCTCTTCGTTCCAGGCTCTCGTCGAGGCCGCTGCCGAGAAGTTCATGGACGCCAACCCCGACGTCTCCGTCTCCGGCTCGGGTAACGGTTCGGGCAAGGGCCTGACCGCCGTCGCCGCCGGCACCGTCACCATCGGCAACTCCGACGTCTTCGCCGAGACCAAGCTTGAGGCCGATCAAGTCAAGAACCTCGTCGACCACGAGGTCGCCGTCGTGGGCATGGGCCCCGTCGTCTCCAAGAACGTCAAGGTCGACGACCTGTCCCTCGAGCAGCTCAAGGGTATCTTCTCCGGTCAGATTACCAACTGGAAGGAGGTCGGCGGCGACGCCACCACCATCGTCGTCCTCAACCGCAAGGCCGGCTCCGGTACCCGCGCCACCTTCGAGGCCGCCGTCTTTGGCGACGAGACCGTCGACTTTAAGGGCGACGCCGAGCTCGACAAGTCCGGCGACGTCCAGACTCAGATGGGCAGCACCGATAACGCCATCTCCTACCTCGACTTCTCGCACTTCGATGACTCCAAGTTCAACGCCATCAAGGTCGAGGGCGTCGAGCCCAAGAGCAAGAATGTCACTGATGACTCCTTCAAGATCTGGGCTACCGAGCACATGTACTGCTCCAAGGACGCCGACGAGGCCACCAAGGCCTTCCTGGAGTTCATGCTTTCCGACGACGTCCAGGGCAAGCTCGTCGAGGAGCAGGGCTTCATCCCCGTCTCTGCCATGAAGGTCGTCAAGGACGCCAGCGGCAAGGTCTCTGCTAAATAAGTAATCGCCCCGGAAAGGTTTGCAATGGCAAAACAGCTGCCAAAGCGCGACCTTGAGAACGTGGGCCTGGGCGTCACGGGCGCGTGCGTAGCGCTCGTGACGCTTGTCGTTGCCGCGCTCATCTTTATGGTCGCCCAAAAGGGCCTCTCGGCTTTTGTCAAGGACGGCGTCTCGGTCGTCGAGTTTTTCACCGGCACCAAGTGGGACCTGGCCAACACAGCCGAAAACGGCCTGCCCTATACCGGCGCCCTGCCCCTGATCGTCACCTCGTTTGCGGTCATGGTGCTCTCCACGCTTATCGCGCTGCCCATCGCCATCGGCTCTGCCATCTTTGCGGTCGAGATTAGCCCTAAGTTTGGCTCTAAGATCTTTCAGCCGCTCATTGAGCTTTTGACCGGCATCCCCTCGGTCGTCTTTGGCCTGATCGGTTTTCACGTGGTCGTCGGTCTTATGAAGAGCGTTTTCCACGTGAGCACGGGTCTGGGCATCTTGCCCGGCGCCATCGTGCTGGCCGTCATGATCCTGCCGACCATGACCACGCTTTCGGTCGATGGCCTGCGCGCCGTGCCCGACGGCTACCGCCAGGGCTCGCTCGCGCTGGGCTACACCCGCTGGCAGACCATCTGGCACGTGGTGCTCAAGTCCGCCATGCCGTCGCTCATGACCGCGGTTATCTTGGGCATGACCCGCGCCTTTGGCGAGACGCTCGCCGTGCGCATGGTCATCGGCGGCATCGAGGCCATGCCGACGTCGCTGCTGTCGCCGGCTTCGACCATCACCACCACGCTCACCACGTCCATGGCAGTCTATGCCGAGGGCTCGGCCCAAGACGATGTTCTGTGGGCGCTCGGCCTGCTGCTGATGGGCATGAGTCTCATCTTCATCCTGATCATCCACCTTATCGGCCGCAAGGGGGCGAAGGCTCGTGGCTAGCACGCGTATCCACATCGACGAGGCGAGGCTCGGGCGTGTCCAAAAGCAGGACCGCTTCGCCACGGGCGTGTTGACGGCGATCGTCGCCATCGTCATGCTCATCGTCGTCTCCATGGTGGCCTATATCCTGTTCGAGGGCATCTCGACGCTGTTCCAGCCGGGCTTTCTCACGGAGCCGTCGCGCGCCAACGGAACGCAGGGCGGCGTGCTCTACCAGCTGTTCGACTCGTTCTACCTGCTGCTGATCACTCTGGTCATCTCGGTGCCCATCAGTCTGGGCGGCGCGGTCTTTCTGGTTGAGTACGCGCCGAATGGGCCCATCCGCGACATCGCCTCCACCGCCATCGAGACGCTGTCCTCGCTGCCCTCCATCGTTGTCGGCATGTTCGGTTTCCTGGTGTTCTCGGTGCAGCTGGGCTGGAAGTATTCCATCATCTCCGGCGCCGTCGCACTCACCATGTTCAACATCCCCATCCTAGTGCGCGTGATTCAGCAAGCGCTCGAGGACGTGCCACAGGCCCAGCGCGATGCATGCCTGGCCATGGGCCTCACTCGCTGGGAAGCCACGCTGCACATTCTGATTCCCGAGGCCATGCCCGCCATCGTGACCGGCATCGTGCTTTCGGCCGGCCGCGTCTTTGGCGAGGCCGCGGCGCTGCTCTTTACCTCGGGCATGAGCTCGCCGGTGCGTCTGAACTTCTTGAGCTTTAACCTGTCGAGCCCCACCTGCGCCTGGAACGTGTTCCGCCCCGGCGAGTCGCTCGCCGTGCATATCTACAAGATCTATGGCGAGGGTAGTCCCGAGGCACAGCAGATCGTTTGGGGTACCGCGGCGCTGCTGATGATTTGCGTGCTGCTGTTTAACGTAATCGCCCGCATTGTGGGCAAGCAACTGGCAAGGAAGATGACGGCCGAATGAGCGAGATGAAAGCAACGCCCGCAACCGAAGCGGCATCGTCCGAGACCCAGGACTTCCTGTCGAGCGTGGGGGAGAGCGAGAGGCGCGTGCGCGTAAGCGGCAAGGCCGTGAGCGACGAGGTCATGCTCTCCGCCAAGGACGTCAACGTGTACTATGGCGACCACCATGCGCTGCACGATACGTCGCTCGACTTTCATAAGGGCGAGATCACGGCGCTCATCGGGCCTTCGGGCTGCGGTAAGTCGACCTTTTTGCGCAGCCTCAACCTGATGAATCGTGAGATTCGCGGCTGCCGCGTGGAGGGCGAGATCAACTATCGCGGGCGCAACGTGAACATCAAGACCGAAAACACCTACGAGCTGCGCCGTTCCATTGGCATGGTGTTCCAGCAGCCCAACCCGTTCCGCAAGTCCATTCGCGACAACATCACGTTTGCGCCCAAGCGCCACGGTATCACCGACCGCGACGAGCTCGACCGCATGGTCGAGGAAAGCTTACGCGGCGCGGCACTGTGGGACGAGGTCAAGGACAAGCTCGACAAGAGCGCCTATGCGCTTTCGGGCGGTCAGCAGCAGCGTCTGTGCATTGCGCGCACGCTGGCGCTCAACCCCGACGTGATCCTGTTTGACGAGCCCTGCTCGGCGCTCGACCCCATCTCGACGCTGGCGATCGAGGACCTTATGTCGTCGCTTGTGGCAGAGCGCGCCATCGTCATCGTGACGCACAACATGGAGCAGGCGTCGCGCGTGTCCAACCGCACGGCGTTCTTCTACATGGGCGATATGGTCGAGTACGACGAGACCGACGAGATTTTCCAACGGCCCAAGGATAAGCGGCTGAATGATTACCTCACCGGCATGTTCTCCTAGTCCGGGACATGCTTGAGGCCCGCGGCGGCCACGGTTGCCGCGGGACTGATTGGAGAGGCGGGTCATCTCTTGTGGGAGATGGCCCGCCTTTTTGTGTCGTGTGCGGCCTGCCTTTTCGCTGCTATTATGGACAACGTTGAATTTCTACGAAGGAGCAGGGCATATGGCGATTCTTTTGGGATGCGATTCCGTCAGCCTAGAGTTTCCCACCAAGCATATTTTCGATAGCGTTACGCTCGGCGTGGGCGAGGGCGACCGTATTGGTATTGTCGGTAAAAACGGCGACGGTAAGTCGACGCTGCTGAGCGTGCTCGCCGGCACGCTGGAACCCGACGACGGCCGCGTGACGCACCGCCGCGACACGACGATCGGATTGCTCGGCCAAAAGGATAACCTGGCCGATGCCGACACCGTGCATCATGCCGTCGTCGGTGACACGCCCGAATACGAGTGGGCCTCGAGCCCGCGTACGCGCCAGATTCTGGCTGGCCTTATTAGCGATGTGCCCTGGGAGGGCACGGTGGGCGAGCTTTCGGGTGGCCAGCGCCGTCGCGTGGACCTCGCGCGCCTGCTGATCGGCGACTATGACGTGCTCATGCTCGACGAGCCCACCAATCACCTGGACATGCGCACCATCAACTGGCTCGCGCGTCACTTAAAGGCCCGCTGGCAGCGCGGTCAGGGCGCCATGCTCGTGGTCACGCACGACCGCTGGTTCTTGGACGAGGTCTGCACCAGTATGTGGGAGGTCCACGACGGCCAGGTCGATCCCTTCGAGGGCGGCTACTCCGCATATATCCTTCAGCGCGTGGAGCGCGACCGCATGGCCGCGGTTACCGAGGAGCGCCGTCGCAACATGGCGCGCAAGGAGCTCGCGTGGCTGAGCCGCGGCGCCCAGGCGCGTTCCACTAAGCCCAAGTTTCGCGTTGATGCCGCTCGCGAGCTGATCGCCGACGTGCCGCCCGTGCGTGACGAGCTGGAGCTCAAGCGCCTCGCCGTGAGCCGCCTAGGCAAGCAGGTTATCGATGTGGTCGACGTGGACGCCGGCTATGCGGATGCCGGCGGCGCGCCCAAGCAGGTGCTCTCTGACGTGACCTGGCTCATTGGTGCGGGCGACCGCTATGGCCTTTTGGGCGAGAACGGTGCCGGCAAGTCGACGCTGCTCGACGTGATCCAGGGCAAGATTGAACCCACGCGCGGCCGCGTGAAGATTGGCCAGACAGTGCGCTTTGGCGTGCTGTCGCAGCAGCTCGAGGAGCTCGAACCCTACATGGGCGACACGATCCGCGAGGTGCTCGGCAACTATAAGAAGTACTACGTCATCGACGGCAAGGAGACTTCGCCCGAGAAGCTCTGCGAGCGTCTGGGCTTTACGACGCAGCAGCTCTGGAGCCGCATCGGCGATCTTTCGGGCGGTCAGCGCCGTCGCCTGTCGCTGTTGCTGACGATTCTGGACGAGCCCAACGTGCTCATCCTGGACGAGCCGGGCAACGACCTGGATACCGACATGCTCGCGATTGTCGAGGACCTGCTGGACGGCTGGCCCGGCACGCTGATCCTGGTGACGCACGACCGCTTTTTGATGGAGCGCGTGACCGACCAGCAGTGGGCGCTGCTCGACGGCCACCTGACGCATATGCCCGGTGGCGTGGACCAGTACCTGCGCCTGTGCAACGCTACCGCCGAGGGCGAGCCCGTGGGCGCGCCGAGCGCCAAGACCGGCACGTTTGACACCGGTGCCGCGGCAGCTGCGGCCGAAAAGCCCAAGTCGAGCGGTCAGCCCAACGGCCTGTCCAACGCCGAGCGCCAGAAGCTCCGCCGCGAGGTGAGTTCGCTCGAGCGCAAGATGGAGACGCAGCGCACCCGCGTTGAGGAGGCCGAGGCAGCAATGGCCCAAGTCGATCCCACCAACTACACGGCGCTCGGCGAGCAGCAGGCAAAGATCGACGAGGCTCACGCTGCCATGGACGAGCTGGAGATGGCGTGGCTCGAGGCGAGCGAAAAGCTCGAGGGCGAGGAGTAGGCGAGAATGATCAAAGCCGCGTTTTTCGATATCGACGGCACGCTGCTGAGCTTTAAGACCCACCGGATTCCGGCGTCGGCGCAGCAGGTGCTCGACAGCTTTCACGAGCAGGGGATCGCGTGCGTGATCGCCACGGGCCGTCCGACCTACCAGATGCCGGACTGGCTGTTCGACCTGGGCTGGGATGCGTACATTACGCTTTCGGGCCAGCACTGCTTTGATGCCGAGGGGGTTTACCGCAGCTGCCCGATCGATTCGGACGACGTCGCGGTGATTGTGGACCAGGTGGCGCAGGGGCGCTACGACTCACTGTGCATGCAGGGCGAGAACTCGTTTGTGAACCGCCTGTCCGAGCGCGTGGTGACGGCTGGCAGCAACGCGGGAATCGTCTACCACGAGGAGCCGTTTGAGCATGCCTTTGACGCGCCGGTCTATCAGTTCTGTGCCTTTGTTGACCCAGTTGACGAGCATATCGTGACCGATGCCGTGTCGCATTCGCTCACCACGCGCTGGTGCGACCTGTTCTGCGACATTATTCCGGCCAACGGCGGCAAGGACCTGGGTGTGGCGGCGACGCTGGAGCGCCTGGGCATCGACGCGAGTGAAGCGATTGCCTTTGGCGACGGCGAGAACGACCTGTCGATGTTCTCGGCCGTGGGCACAAGTGTGGCCATGGGCAACGCGCAGGACACGGTGAAAGCTGCGGCGACCTACGTGACGACCGCCGTGGACGACGATGGAATCTACAACGCCGCGAAGTACTTTGGACTGCTATAGCTGCGGCTCGGCACTTGGGGACACTCCTTGCGGGGCGTGTTCCCATTTTGTTTTCGTCCCGCTCGTTTTGTGAAACACGGCTAACTTTTAGGCAAAGTAGTAAGACATGGGCAACTTTTGCGGTAAAGTAAGCCGTGGAAAGTATCCAAAGGCTAACTAGCAATCATCGCGAAAGGCGGCCCATGGCCCTACGTGAATCCGGAGAAGACTATCTCGAATCGATCTACGTTCTGTCGGAACGCCAGGGCATCGTGCGCTCGATCGACGTTGCGGAGTACCTCGGCGTAACCAAGGCGAGCGTTTCCAAGGCCATGGCGACGCTGGAAAGCAACGGCTATGTCGAAATGGGCAAGCGCGACGTTCATCTGACGGAGCGTGGTCTGGAGGTCGCTCGCCAAATGTGGGAGCGTCACTGCTTTTTCGTGGGGCTGCTGGAGGATGCGGGTGTTTCGGCTGAGGTCGCGTCGCAAGAGGGCTGCCACATGGAGCACTGCCTGAGCGAGGAAAGCTTCGAGAAACTGAGGGCGATGCTGAACCGGGGCGAGGCGACGGGCCAAGCGGCGGAATCCTAACGAACCCCCAGTAGCGCGGAGTTCGCGCAAAGCGCGAACCAGCGACCGGGACCAGCGGTCCTTTCGGCCAAGTCCATTTCAGCAAAGGAACCCCGCCAGCAAGCGATGCCCAAGAACTGCCACCTACGTCACCGCAGGCCGGGGCCGGGTTTGGTTTTGAAAACACTCCACAGCGCGAGGCCCGCCTTTCCGTTGCTCCGCAGGAGCAGGAAAGACGGGCCTCATGCGCGAGGACGTTTTCAAAACCAAGCCCGGTCCCGGCCGGACAGCCCACGAACGCTACAGGTTCTTGACACCCATCGCGCGCATGGCATTCAGGATGGCGATAATCGCCACGCCCACGTCGCCGAACACAGCAAGCCACATGTTGGCGATGCCCAGTGCCGCAAGCACCAGAATCAGCAACTTAATGCCCAGCGCAAAGATGATGTTCTGCCAAACAATCGACATGGTCTTGCGCGCCACGCGGATCGCGCGGGAGATGTTGGACGGCTTGTCATCCATGAGCACGACGTCCGCCGCCTCAATTGCGGCGTCCGAGCCCATAGCGCCCATGGCGATGCCAACGTCTGCGCGGGTAAGCACGGGTGCGTCGTTGATACCGTCGCCTACAAAGGCGAGCTTGCCCTTGCCCGATTCTGCTGCAAGCAGCGCCTCGACACGCTCGACCTTATCGCCCGGTAACAGCTGCGCGTGGAACTCGTCGAGACCGAGTTGCTTGGCTACAGACGCCGCAACCTCCTCACGGTCGCCCGTGAGCATGACGGTGCGCTTGACGCCGGCGGCGTGCAGGTCGCGAATCGTTTGCTCGGCATCGGTCTTTATGGTGTCGGCAATTACGATGTGGCCGGCGTACGTATCATCGACCAGCACGTGGAGGATGGTGCCGACGATCTCGCAATTGGGCGCTTCGATACCGGCCACAGCAAGCATCTTGGCATTGCCGACGATGACGCGCTTGCCGTCGATAATCGCCGTCACGCCATGGCCCGCGTCATTGGTGGAGTCGCTTACGCGTTTGGGATCGAGCTCGCCCTGGAAGGCGGTGCGTACCGACTGCGCGATGGGATGGTCGGAGAATGACTCGGCAAGGGCCGCGACTTCGAGCAGCGACTGCTCGGTATAGCCTGCCTCGGGGTGTACCGCCACGACCGAAAACGTGCCGTTGGTGAGCGTGCCGGTCTTGTCAAAGACGACGGTGTCCACATCCGCGAGCGTCTCGAGGTAGTTAGAGCCCTTGATGAGGACGCCCAGCTTGGATGCGCCACCGATGCCGCCAAAAAAGCTGAGCGGCACGCTGATCACGAGCGCGCATGGGCAACTGACGACGAGGAAGGTCAGGCCGCGCAGGATCCAGTCGGACCAGGCGCCGGTGACCAAGCCACCGCCGAGCGCGAGTACCGCGGCCGCGCCGGTGACAGCGGGCGTGTAGACGCGGGCGAAGCGCGTGATGAAGTTCTCGGTGCGTGCCTTCTTCTCACTAGCGTTTTCTACGAGCTCCAGGACGCGCGCGACGGTGGACTCGCCAAAGGGCTTGGTGGTGCGCACGTGGAGGAGACCCGTCATGTTGATGCAGCCGCTGATGATATCGTCTCCAGTTTTGGCCGGGCGGGGGACCGACTCTCCGGTAAGGGCGGCGGTATCGAGCTGTGTCTCGCCCTCGACGATGACGCCGTCGATAGGCACGCGCTCACCGGGCTTGACCACGATCACGGTGCCGACGGCGATGTCATCGGGGAAGACCTGCTCGAGTGTGCCGTCGGGCTGCTCGACGTTAGCGTAGTCGGGCGCGATGTCCATCATGGCACTGATCGACTTGCGGCTCTTGCCCACGGCGTACGCCTGAAACAGCTCGCCGACCTGGTAGAACAGCATGACGGCGGCGCCTTCGGCCATGTGCGGGTCGGTATCGGGGAAGAGCACCATGGCAAACGCGCCGATGGTCGCGACGGCCATGAGGAAGCTCTCGTCGAAGGCCTTGCCGCGGCGGATGTTATTGAATGCCTTTTGCAGTACGTCGTAGCCGGCAATCAAAAACGGCACGAGGAACAGCACAAAGCTGGCGTAGATGTCGCCCGGGGTGCCGAATGCGGCGGTAAGGGTGCCGAACTCATCGAGGGCGTACACCACGGCAAAAATGCCCAGCGCTACCAGGATGCGGTTGCGCTTATGCTCGAGTGATTCTTTTTTCTTGCGCTTCTTCTTTTTCTTTTTGGGGTCGGCGGTGGCCATGACTCGTATCCTCCCATTTGAATGTATGAACATTCGCTCATATAATTTCGCGAGCAAAGGCCGCAGCAAGCGCGGCCTTGCAGGTTGGCGTAAACCTGGGCTAGAGAATAATCTCGCAGTCCGGCTCGGCGTCGGCGGTGAACTCCACAACGCGGTCGAGGACCTCGTCGAACTCGGCGTCATCGGCCTCGAGCGTCAACTTCTGGGTCATAAAGTTGACGGACACGGATTTGACGCCCTCGAGCTTGGCCAGCTCGTCCTGAAGCTCGCGCGCACAGTTGGCGCAGTCGATCTCATCGAGCTTAAACTGCTTTTTCATGGTGGGTTCCTTTCCCTGTATTTGCGGCTTGGGTGCAGGCCGCGCTGGTACCGTGGTTGGCTGCTATTCGCAGATGTGGCTCATGCCCTGGTTGAGCATGGTGTAGACGTGGTCGTCGGCGAGCGAGTAGAGGATATTGCGCCCGTCGCGCCGGAATTTAACCAGGTGCGACTGCTTGAGTGTGCGCAGCTGGTGCGACACCGCGGACTGCGAGGTTTCGGTCGCTTCGGCGATGTCTGCCACGCAGAGCTCGCGGCCCATGAGGGCGTAAAGGATCTTGATACGCGTGGTGTCGCTGAAGACCTTGAACAGGTCGGCGAGGTCGTAGAGAAGCTCCTCGTCGGGAAGGTCCTCGGGCGAGCAGGTGGTGGGGATCACTGGCTCGGTGGCCTCGGTGTCGGGTTTCGTTTCATCAACGCGGATGCTCATTGCAATATCCTTTCATATGAACATACGCTCAAATAACTTACTTCCGATTATATGAGCGTATGTTCATATGTCAATAACGTTTAAGTAATTCATCGCACAAAATGATGGGGAATAGTGGACGAGATTCCGGATTGAGCGGTTTTGATAGTCGATGCCGAGGTGGGTGCCCCCGCGCCGTGCAAAAATTGGAGTATTCTGCAACTATAGGGGGTCTGTTTATCTATTTCGGGCCAAATAAAGCCGCTCAAGAGTTATCCAAGGGCGGTAAACAGATAAGATCTTCCTCAAGTGTTGCCTAACGTTCCCGTTCGATAGCGTCTTTGTTTCTCATTTGGATTAACTTGTGGGTGCTGGAGGGCCGACCCTGCTGAATACTCGCAATTTTGCACATCGCTAGGGTACCCACCTTGTTAGCCGGTCTAGCTTCCGGCCCCGAAGATCCTGCCCTCGGGCGCGAGGCTGCTTGTTTGGGCAAATGATGGGCTGTCGGATTCGACTGTCTGCATGTCATCGATTGCTGTAACTTCATTAATTGTCGGGTCATCCAGCGTGATGCCTTCGAGTGTTGCTTTTTCGAGGTCGATTCGTTGGCGCTCTTCGGAATCCTGGCGAAGCTGCTTCTGAATTCGCCTTTTCTCTTCTATAAACCTTCTGAGCACAAACTGTCTCAGGTCCTCTTGCATGATTTGAAAGTCTTTTGGTAGACGCGAGGGGCGTACGCCCTCTTTCCGCTGGATTGCTTCCATGACCCTAACGAAAGAGCTGGCATGCATAAAGGAATAACGGCTGACGGTGATGATTCCGTATCCCATGGACACAAGCGCATTCTTGCGTTCCTCATCGATGGCGCGGTCTTCTTCCGCGTCATGATAAAAACCGTTGTATTCAATGTCTGTGCGAGATTTCTTTAGATACGCATCCATAAAGAACTTTTTGCGTCTCGTGAGATTCTTTGCGGCGGCGGTGACCTGCACCTCGTAATCGGTCTCAATTCCCTTAATACCAAGCCCTCCTTCGCTTTTGGGCAGCGTTAGCATCATGACAAATGCCGTTTCCATGGGAGACCGGCATCCGTCGCGTACACATTGGATCGCCTTTCGGGCAAGGGCCAAACCGTCGCATCTGGTAATGGAATTAAAGAACTGCTTTAACCTCTCGGTCGAGGTGAGCGCGAAACGCTCGTTATAAGAGGTGGAAGAGCCGGTTCCAAGGGAGTAAGCGCTGCACAATTCAAAGTAGTACTCCACCAGTTCGCGAAAAGGGAGATAGGTGGCGGCTTGAAGTGCGCAAAGCTCAACGCCAACAATGAAGATGCCATCTTCAAGCTCTATAAAGCGTGAGTTCGAGAATCGTTTTGACGAAACGTGGCATTGACAGTTCATTGCATAGCGCGCATTCCTGCGATCAAACACCATCACCTCGAGGGAATCATTTGCGCCGAGGGAAACATCATGTTTGGTGAGCCATTCTGCGGCTGCGTCAAGGAGCGTTCCGGTGGGACATGATCCGTAAATCGCGGCAGGGTTACAGGACTCGATGCCTTTCGCAGACACCGAATGCACGGCCTGGTAGACCGCTTTTGCAGTGGTATGTGACAATACGATACTCATGGTATATATCGTGTCAGCTAATGCCGTGTTGATGGCGCTGAGTGAAAAAGTCGTTTTAGAGGTCTAACCAAATGCTGTCCAAAAGCTTGACGCAATTATGAGTTGGTATGCCCTAAATAAAAGTTTTCGCAGCTTAGCTATAGCATATAACTACTCAATTGCTGCACATTTGATTGTGATGCATCACCATTCGACAACGAATTACGTGTCGGGAATTGGCCAAAATCGTTCAAAATGAGGGTTCAGAATTTGTGATGGCAGATCTATCTGTGGAATGTAGGGCGGCCCCGCTGCGGGGTTTTCCGCTGCGAGGCCGCTCGTGATCTACGCCGGAGTTTGTCGTAGACGTTTCTACTTGGCAAACAGGTTCTTGAGGTTGAACTCGGCTTGGACGGTGCGGAGCATGAGGTCGGTGTCGTCGAGGCCCAGGTGCTGCTCGTTGGCGTCGGCGGCGAGGGTGCCGCGGCGGCGGGCCCAGTTCTCGAGCGCGGCGGGCGCGGATTCGCGGGGGAGCGAGCGGACGTCGGCATCCAAGCTGCGGCAGATCTGGCGCGAGTCGATGACGATGATCTTGCCGGCGCGGCGTGCCTCGGCGTAACCGTCCAGGTGGATCTTGAACCAACTGTCTTCGAACGCGGCGTTATGCGCCATGTACGGGTACTTCTTCATAAGCTTGAGCAGCTGCTTCTGCAGTTCCTTGTTCTCGCGGAACGGCTTTTTGCCGTCGATGTCGTCCCAGGTGATGTGGTGGATATTCGACAACGGCACATCCTCGCCGCGGTAGATGTCGGGCAGGCCGCAGTAGTGTGCCTCGGCGTCGTGCGGGACGGCGTCGCTGGTGAGCTCCATGATCTCCCAGCCTACGTTGATGATGTAGCCGCGCTCGGGTGCACGGCCGGTGGTCTCGATGTCGATACCGAGTACGGTGCCCTGGATGGGCTTGCGGGCGTAGGCCACGCCGAGCGCGTCGCGGTCGCCGCGGATCTCGCGCATGACCGACGCGGCGGTGCGCTTTTGCATCTTACCGATGGCCGCGCAGGTGTCGGCATCGGACAGGCCGCGCGAAAGCGTCGCGGGCGTCACGTTGCGCAGGCGTGCCTCGCCAATCTGGTCGCACAGGTCGCGGTTGCGGTCAGCCAGGTCGCGCACGGTGGCAAAGTCGAAGCTGGGGTCGCCCTCGGCGGTAAAGTACTCGGTCTCGAGCACCTTGAGGGCCTCCTCGCCCTTCTGGCGCTCGGACTCCATGGCGCCGTGGTCGCCGTAGATAAACATGGGGATAAACGGCTGGCGCTCGTATTCGAGTGCTTGCGATACGTTCATATGCTACTCCTTGGACGGGCCGCGTTGTGCGGCTCGAGGTTACTGAGTTATGGCGAGATGATAGTTTACCATGGGCAACTATTGGCATCGCGCCTAGGACAACTACAATACCCTAGTTGACCGCTAGGACTTTTACAATGCTGCCGAAAGACACGAAAGGTTCCATCCGTCATGGATTTGCTGATTGATATTCTGCTTGACGCCGGCAAGGACACGCTCTCGCTGGTGCCATTCTTGTTGGTGACGTATCTGGCCCTCGAGACCTTGGAGCACGTCGCGGGTGACCGCGTTAACGGGGCCATCAAGCGCGCCGGCGCCGCGGGTCCCGTGGTTGGCTCGTTGCTGGGCATGGTGCCGCAGTGCGGCTTTTCGGCAATGGCGGCAACGCTGTACGCCGGTCGTGTCGTGACGCTGGGCACGCTGGTCGCCGTGTTCCTCTCGACCTCCGACGAGATGTTGCCGCTGTTGCTCGCCGAGCAAGTTCCCGTGCAGACTATGGCGATGTTGCTCGCCTCGAAGGCGCTGATCGCGCTGGTCACGGGCTTTATCGTGGACGCCGCCATTCGCGGCCTGCGTCGTAACGCTCGCGCGCATGCGGCGATTCGTCGTACCGTGTTGGGGACCACTGTCAATCCGGCGCACGTTAACTGCGCGCATGACGACCATAGCGGCGGTGACATCATCGACGAGGTGGCCGAGGCGGGCGTGAGCGCCGATCACATCCATGAGCTGTGCGAGCGCGACCATTGCGGTTGCGATGAAGACGAGGACGAGCACGACCACGGACACGGACATGGCCACGATCACGGTCATGAGGGCGATCATGAACACCATCATGACCACGGTCACTCCCACTCCCATGAGGACGCGCCCGTCCTGTCGATCATCCGCAGCGCGATCTCGCACACCGTGCAGGTCTCGGTATTCATTTTTCTGGTGACGCTGATTCTGGTCGCCGTGCTCGAGACCTTCGGCGAGTCCGCGATCGAGCAGTTCCTGCGCGGCAACGAGACGCTTGCGGTCCTGGGCTCGGCGCTTGTCGGCCTGATTCCCAACTGCTCGGCCAGCGTCGTCATCACGCAACTGTACCTGGAAGGCGCGCTGCAGCTGGCCCCGATGCTCGCCGGCACGCTCATCTCTGCCGGTGTGGGCTACCTGGTGCTGTTCCGTACCAACCGCAGCGCCCGCGAAAACGTCCTGTTCCTGATCATGATGTACGTCATCGGTGCCGGCTGGGGCCTCATCCTCTCCGCCGTTGGCCTTTAAGTAGATTATTGGGACATGTCTTACGATCTACCCCTGTGACCAGGGCATTTCCGCTGCCAAAACAAAAAGGTAGATTTTTAGGCATGTCCCAAAAATCTACCTTGGTTAGTGCAGCAGCTCGGTGAGGTTGCGTTTAAAGCGGGCCCGGTCTTCGCTGGTAAATGCCGCCGGTCCGCGAGTGCGTCCCCCGGCGCGGCGTACCTTCTTTTCCTCGTGGCGAATAAACAACTGCATGTCGATGGTCGCTTTGTCGTAGACGCGCCCGCGCACGCCGATGGCGGCGGCATCGCGCCCGAGCACCATGCTCGCCAAGCCAATGTCCTGCGTCACGACTACGTCGCCCGCCTGCAGGCGTTCGACAATGGCAAAGTCGGCGCTGTCGGCGCCCACGCTCACATCGAGCGTCGTGACCCAAAATCCGCGTCGCGCATGCTCGACGTCGCGCGGATCGTCGCGGCGAATGTGGCGTTCCAGGTTCTGTGTGCTGTTGCCGGCGATAACGACGGCGACGCCCGCCCGCCGCGCGCAGTCAATCGACTCGCGCGTGACCGGGCAGGCGTCTGCATCAATAAAGAGCGTTCGCGGCATCTAGTGCACCAGTTTGCCAAATTGAATAGCGCGAACAATCAGCGTTACGCCAAACACCAGCAGTGCGGCGCCGCTAAAGATGACGAGCATCTTGGCCGACCACAGCGGATAGATAAACACGAACATGCCGGCGATGATGGAGAGCGCGCCGCTCAGGATGGCGAGGGCACGGTTGGACGAAAGCTCGGACTCCAGAATGGACATGACACCTTCGACGATCCAGCCAAAGCCGGCCACGATAACCACCATCGTGGTGAGCGTCGCGGTCGAGAAGGCCTGGTTGCGCAGGATTATGACGCCGCCCAAGATAATGAGTAGGTTGGAGATGATGCTCGTCACGCGCCAGCCGGTGGGCAGCAGTGGCTCGAAAACAGCGGTAAACAGCCTGATCGCGGCCGTGATCACAAAGTAGAAGCCCAAGACGGTCGTTAAGAAGACGAGGGACTTGGCGGGCGCAAACAGCAGTGCGATGCCGGCGACGAGCGCCAAGACGCCCGTGATGGCGTAAATCCAGCGCACGGCCTTGACGGCCTTGCCTGCCATGCTTTTCTCGTCAAATCCAAACTGGCTCGATTTTTGGTCATCATTCTTAAAGATGCCCATAATGTCTCCTTTCCGTGCGGCGTAAGCCTTGATCGTTACGACCAGTATCGCCTAAAGGCGCTGACGTATGGGTCGGGGAGGGTGAAACGTAACCCAAAGGCCCCGAATTGTTTCCGTTGTTCCCCACGTCGCGATTTTCTATTCAACAGGTGTAGAACATTGCGGCCCTGTTCGTTATTGCCTACGTTTTAGGTTAGATTTTCCTAAGAACAATTGCCCGAAATTGGGGGTCCCTATGAACGAAACAGTTCCCGCGGCGCCGTCTAGCGCGGAGTCGATGGCAAAGCAAGGTTGCGAAAAGCTCGGCCTGGACACGTTTGACGCGCTGGTCCGCCGCGCCCGTACGTGCCGTCGCTTTGACGAGTCCATGCGCGTGCCGCGCGAGTTTTTGCTCGAGCTGGCGGAACTGGCGCACCTGGCTCCCTGCGGCGCCAATGCTCAGCGTCTGCGTTTTCATGTGGTAAGCGGTTCCGAGGACTGCGCTCGCGTGTTTGACGAGCTTGCATGGGCCGGCGCGCTTAAGGACTGGTCGGGTCCTGCCGAGGGCGAGCGCCCGACCGGCTACATCGCGATTCTTGCCGAGCGCGCCGTTCCGGGTAAGCCCGCCGCTCCTATTACTGAGGTCGACACGGGCATTGCCGCGCAGACGATGATGCTCGCCGCCCGCAGCGCCACGCCCGAGGTGGCTGCCTGCATGTTCAAGGCCTTTACGCCCCACGCGATCGATGCCATGGGGCTCGATAGCGACAAGTATGAGCTCAAGCTGATCATGGCGTTTGGCGTTCCGGCCGAGACGCAGGTGATCGATGCGGTCGATTCCAACCCCGACGGCTCAATTAATTACTGGCGCGACGAGGCGCAGGTGCACCACGTACCCAAGCGCCCGCTTGCCGACGTACTGGTGTAGCTGAGCGTCACCGCGGTGTGATCCGGCGGTAAACCACCACAAAGGTACCTGTCCCCTTTGCGGTGGTGCGAGGGGAGGACGTGTGGCAGATTTGTATTTGGTGCGGCATGGGCAGACTGAGCTCAATGTGCAGAACATTTTGCAGGGTGGGCACGATTCGCCGCTTACGGCGCGCGGGCGCGAGCAGGCGCTGGCGACGCGCGCGGCGTTTGAGGCGCGTGGCGTGACCTTTGACCGTGTGTATTCCTCGCCGTTGGGCCGGGCGCGGCATACGGCTGAGCTAATTGCTGGTGAGGGCCGCTCGATAGAGCTGGTCGATGACCTGCGCGAGTGGCATTTGGGCTCGCTGGAGGGTACATCAAATCGCGAGATGCCGCCGCAGCCCTGGGGTGATTATCCGGTGGCCTTTGGTGGCGAGTCTGAAGGCGAGCTCCAGTCGCGCATGGTCGCGGCGCTGTCCCACATCATGGCCAGGCCGCAGCACGACTGTGTGCTGGCAGTCTCCCACGGCTCTTCCTGCCAGGAGTTTCTTGAGTATGTGACTGGCAGGGGAGAGCTACCCGACAACGGTGCCGTGCTTCATTTTGGCTATTGCGACGGTGCGTTTTCGCTTCTTGATTGGTAACGAACGAAAGGACCCCTATGAATAAAGACCTGTATCTGGTTCGTCATGGGCAGACAATATTCAACCTTAAGCGCATTATTCAGGGTTGGAGTGACTCGCCGCTCACGCAGCTGGGATGCGACCAGGCGGCGCGTGCCGGCATGTTCTTACGTGCGCGCGGCATTGAACCCGATCATGCCTACACCTCCACACTTCATCGCACCGAGCAGACTATCGCCAACCTGTGGCCGGGCTTGGCGTACGAGCGCCTGGACGGTCTTCGTGAGTGGTTCTTTGGCGACTTTGAGGCCGAGCGCGTGATGCTTATGCCCGAGCGCCCGTGGCGAGATTTCTATCGTCAGTTTGGCGGCGAGGGCCAGATGCAGGTGCGCGAGCGCATGGCGGCGACGATAACCGATCTTATGCGACGTCCGGACCACGAGTGCGTGCTCGCGGTGAGCCACGGTTCGGCTATCAAGGAGTTTTTGGACCACGTGCGGGGCGCGGCGGCCGACGAGCGCGAACGCGTGCCGGGCAACTGCTCAGTGCTGCATTTTGCGTTTGACGATGCGGCCGATACGTTTGAACTGGTCGAAGTCTTTACGCAGGAAGACTACGCGCGCGAGCTGGGGCTTGAACCGCTCGTGGCTACTGCGGGTCCGCAGCGCGGATAACGCGAGCGCGGCGGCACGGGTCGTCGGCATAACTTCTCGACGCAAAAGGGGCGGAGATGCATGTACCTGCTGCATCTCCGCCCCCTGTTTGTTGGGCTGCCGATTTTTGTGCTGGACGGTCTGGTCTTGCTAGAACCGCGCGACCTGGTGCGTGAGCAGACCCGTCGGAACCTGCGCCGCGCCGCCGCTGACCTGCGCGGCGGGGAAGAGCGCAGCTACGGCAAAGTTGAACGGCTCTTTGCCCGTGTAGGTGCCGGCGGCACGTGCATCGTCGGCCAGGAGCTGTGATGCCTCGACTAGTGCGACAGCGTAGGCAGGGTCGTCGGCCAGTGCCGGCTCCGGCGCCTGGTCGAGCATGGCGCGGATGGCCCCGACGGCGTCCTCGCGCTTGACCTCCCACACGCGGTGCGTAATGCCGGCGGGGTCGGTGACGGCATAGAGTGAAGCGCCCTCTTTTGCGGCGCCGAGGATGATATCCATGACGGGAGAGGCTTCGTAGACAAGCGTTACGGGACGGGGCTGTACCTTGAGGTCGGCGATTGCGCGCGCAGCGGCGGTCGTATCGGCGGCAACCGCGTCGCCGCCCGCCAGCGCACCAACCGGGCAGATCGCCACGACACCCGTCACACGTCCCGGCTCGCCCGAGCATTCGTACACGTAATACGCCGCACCCGGGTCCTTGAGCATCAGACCATCGGCAAGGGCTCCGCGCAGAGCATCGTTGCCGCTCAGGATGCTGCCCATTGCAGGCAGCGCCTCGAGCACGCGGTCCTGAGCCGGGCGGATGCAGGGAAACGGAAGTGCTTTCATGGGCGGTCCTAACGCACGAGTCGGTTTGTTCGCGGCTTATTATGCCCCAACTTGGCCGCTCGCGTCCCAGAGCACGTTATCGGCGAGCGCGATTAGCACCTGCTGACAACGAACGATATCGGCGTGGGGCACATATTCGTTGGGCTTGTGCGCGAGCGCGAGCGACCCGGGACCGTAGCTCATGCAATTGCGGTTACCTGTCTTGCCGGCAATGACGGCGGTGTCGGTGTAGCCGGTAAAGAAGCCGACGGTCGTGTCCGCGTCCGTCACGTCATCGGCGGCACGCTTGAGCGCTGCTAGAAGGGGAGAGTTCGGGTCGCGCTCGATGGCGGGGCGGTCGCCCGTCACGGTGTAGCTGCCATGGCAACCGGGGACCGCGGCTTCGGCGCCGGCGATGGCCAGCTCTACCATGCGCTTCGCGGCGGCCGTATCGGTCGGAGGCGTCAGACGCATGTCGACCCAGACTTTGGCGCGGTCGGGCACGACATAGGGGCGATATCCGCCCTCGATTTGGCCAAACGTGATGGTCGAAGGCCCCAGCTCATCGTGCGCGGGCAGCGCCATAAACGCGCGACGGAGCGAACACACGACCTCGGCCATGGCAGCGACGGCATCCGCGCCCTTCCAGGGCTGGCTCGCATGCGCCGTCACGCCAGTCATTTCAATCTCGAACCACGTACGCCCCTTGTGCGCCACCTGGATCTGTCCGTCGGTGGGCTCGGTGTCCAGCACCCATTCACGCGAGCCGACCCAGCCAGCATCGATCGTGGCCTCTGAGCCGCGCATAAAGTCCTCCTCGTCGACCGAGCAAATGAGTGAGAAGCCACGGCGGGGCAGCTTGCCTTCTGCCGCCACGCGCTCGAGCGTATGGACCAGTGCGGCAATGGCGCAGGCCAGGCCACCCTTCATATCGCAGGCACCGCGGCCATAGAGTTTATCGTTGCGCACGATCGCTCCGAGCGGCGGAATGTCCGCGTCCCAGCCATCGCCCAGCGTAACGGTATCCATATGGCAGATATAGACGAGCCGTGGCTCGTCGCTCAGTCCCGGCACGGTGACCATAAGGTTGCGGCGCCCGGGGAGTACTTCGAGCTCTGCAACCTGCACGGCATGGAGCACCGGATGGCTCAGCTGTGCCACCCGTTCCTCAACCAACGCTTTGATATAGCGCTCAATCTCGTCCTCATACGCACCCGGGTCTGAGCTGTCGATCCGCACGAGTCCTTGCGTAAGCCGCCAAGCAAAATCTGTATCAACCATAGGCACCTCACAGATAGTTAGGTCAACATACAGATTGTATGTCAAGAAGCGGCTCGGTGTATTTAAAGGAGTGCTCACAAAAACGGGGGCGCCTCTCGTGCGAAAGGCGTCCCCGCGGGCATTCAATGTCAGTGACGGGCAGGCCACATGGGGAACTGCCCGTCAGATCAGCCGGCGCTATTTGATTACGCGCACGCGATACATCGACGGAATCTGCTTGAGCGCCTCGATGGTGCTGCTGTCCAGGTGCTCGTCGGTGTCGAACATGGTGTAGGCGTTTTCGCCGGCGGACTCGTTGGTCATGCGCTGCACGTTGGCGTTGTCCTTGGCAAGGATTGCCGTTATCTGGCCGATCATGTTGGGCACGTTGGCGTGCAGGCAGGCGATACGGCTTGCGGCGCGTGCCTTACCCATGCTGCAGGCGGGGTAGTTGACGCTGTGGGCGATGTTGCCGTTCTCTAGGTAATCCTTGAGCTCGCTGATGGCCATGTCTGCGCAGTTGGCCTCGGCCTCGCCGGTGCCGGCGCCCGAGTGCGTGGTGATAAACGTATTGGGCATCTTGACCGTCTTGGGCGTGGCGAAGTCGCAGCTAAACCAGCTGAGCTTGCCCTCGCGCAGGGCAGCGTCGACGGCGTCCTCGTCAATGATGGTTTCGCGCGCGTAGTTGATGAGCACGGCGTCGGGTGCCAGCAGGTTGATCTGCTCGGTGCTGATCATGCCGATGGTGTCTGCCTTGCTGGGCACATGCACGGTGAGGTAGTCGCAGCCGCGGCACAGATCCTCGAGCGTGCCCACGCGCTGCACCTCGCGGCTCAGCACCCACGCGTGCTCGACGGAAATGAACGGATCATAGCCGTAGACGTCCATGCCCAGGTCGACGCAGGCGTTGGCGACCTTGGAGCCTACGTTGCCCAGGCCGATGACGCCGATGCGCTTGCCCTTGAGCTCGCGGCCCACAAAGGCCTTTTTGGCCTTCTCGGCGTCGACCTGGATCTCGGGGTCGTCGGCGTTGTCGCGCACCCAGTTCATCGACTGCACCACGCCGCGGCTCGAGAGCACCAGCATGCCCAGGACGAGCTCCTTGACGGCGTTGCTGTTGGCGCCGGGGGAGTTAAAGACGACGACGCCCTTCTTGGCGTACTCCTCGACGGGGATGTTGTTGACGCCGGCGCCGCAGCGGGCGATGGCGCGGATGCCCTCGGGCAGCTCGTAGCCGTGTAGGTCGGTCGAGCGCATCAGGATCGCGTCGGCCTCCTCGACGGTGCCCACAAACTCGTAGCCCTCGCCAAACTCGACTTTGCCGTCTTTAGTGATGTCGTCGATGGTCTTAATCTTGCGCATGGAAAAACTCCTTAGCAGGTTTTGATCTAAACAGGGTGGTTTGAGATGGCTGGTCGGCCCGCGTGCTGCGGGCTAGTTAGATCGCGGGCTCAAACTCTGCTGCGCCTCGAAGTCCTTCATGTACGTGGCCAGCGCCTGCACGTCTTCCATGGTCACGGCGTTGTAGACGCTCGCGCGCATGCCGCCCACCAGGCGATGGCCCTTGACGTTTTGAATCTGGTGCTCTGCCGCGCCTGCGACAAAGGCCGCGTCGAGCTCGGCGTCGCCGGTGCGGAAGGTGACGTTGGCGATGGAGCGGCTGCCCTCCTGCGTGGTGCCGTGGAACAGCTCGCTGTTCTCGAGCAGGTTGTAGAGCAGGTTGGCCTTGGCCCAGTTGCGCTCGGCCATGGCAGCAAGTCCGCCGGTCTCCTCGACCCAGCGGAATACCTTGCCGCACACGTAGATGCCAAAGGTGTTGGGCGTGTTGAGCATGGAGCCCTTGGCGGCCTCGGTCTTAAGATCCATGTACTGCGGCGTCTGCGCAAAGGCCGGGCCGTCGGCGATCAGGTCGTCGCGCACGATGACCACAGTCACGCCTGCGGCGCCGGCGTTTTTCTGCGCGCCGGCGTAGATGAGCCCGTAGCGCTCAACGTCGAGCGGCTGCGACAGAAAGCAGCTCGAGACATCGGCGACCAGCGGCACGTCGCCGCAAGCGGGCAGCTCGTGGTACATGGTGCCAAAGATGGTGTTGTTCTGGCAGATGTAGACGTAGTCGAGCCCGTCGTCCGCGGCCTCGGCGGCAATGCGCGCGTTGATGTCGGCCATGGTGGGTATGCGGTCGAAATTGGTGTCCTCGGAGCTCGCGAGCAGCACAGTCTCGCCGTATTTTGCGGCCTCCTTGTACGCCTTGTTGGCAAAGTTGCCGGTCACGACGTAGCCGGCGCGGCCGCGGCGCATGAGGTTCATGGGAATGCCTGCAAACTGCAGCGTGGCGCCGCCCTGCAAAAACAGGACGCGGTAGTTGTCGGGGATGCTTAGCAGGCGACGCAGGGTTGCCTCGGCGTCGTCGATGATCTGCTGGTACATGCTAGATCGATGACTCATCTCGAGCACGGACATGCCGCAACCGCGGTAGTCCATCATCTCGTCGGCGATCTCGGCGAGCACGCTTGTGGGCAGCGCTGCCGGGCCAGCTGAGAAGTTGTGCACACGTGCCATCTTCTAGTCTCCCTCGTAGTCGTTTGAACGTTCGGGATACTTTAGCACAGTGGAGCGCCAGGCGCGACCGCATCACGGTAAAACCCGAGTGTGCCGCTATGATTTACAGGGTTGTTACATGGGGGGAGGGTTTATCTGGAGGCTCGCATCCGATCTGCCTCTGCCTTTGCCTGTTTCCAAGGGCGCACGCGGCCGTTGGTGAGGTCATCGTAACCATGAGCGATGGTACGTTGAATGTGATCTTCGCGTTCCTGAATGGTAGTTAGCGCGCGCGTCTGATCAGAAATAGGCTTTACGACAGGCATATGAAACTCCTTACATAGAATCATATGTATAACTCTATGTTGAGTGTAGCGGAGGGTGGCGTTGGGCGTGTGCGTGCCTGCATTCGTAAGCGCGGTTGTCTGGCAAGTGTGATTTGGGGCGACCTCGTTAAAGTTTCTAAGCTGCGAAAATGACCGTTAACCGGATTAAATTTGGCTCTGTTAGACCAGGATTGACATACATGTGTCCCCACGGTGCCATATCTTTGA
>URKU01000016.1 GCA_900548515.1 uncultured Collinsella sp.
AAGGGAGGCCAGTGATGTCATCGACTCAAAAACGAGCCATCCTGCAGGTGCGCATACGCGAAGAAGACAAGCAGCATGCCGAGCGTCTCTACGACGCCATGGGCACATCGCTTGCCGAGGCCGTTCGCCTTTTTGTCTCGCAGAGCATCCTCATGCGTAAGCTGCCTTTTCAGCCGGTCGCCGTGCGCTCAAAGGATGGCACGGCTGCCTACGGAGTGCTTAAGGCTTACGGGGACCCCAATCGCCGGCCCGAGGAACGCAACGCCTGGATTGAATATCTCGCCGCAGAGGGTGAGGATTCAATCTTGGATCCCGAGGAAGTAGACATCCATGAGTAGCACCATCATCGACGAGACCGTCATTTTGCGTTACCTACTCGATGACGACGAGGTCCTGTCGCCGCGCGCCGCCAAGGTTATCGCCACGCGCACGGCCCGCGTCTACCCCGAGATTATCACACGCGTCGCCGTCACGCTGCGCGACGTCTACAAGGTTCCCCGCTCCGAGATTGCGGCCGCCATGACCAGGCTGCTCGATGACGTCATGGTCGACGAGCCCACCGTCATCGCGCTTGCCATCAAGCTGTTCGGCAGGACGCACATGGACATTAGCGACTGCCCGCTCGCAGCCCGCACCGCCATCTACAACGACGACGTCGTGAGCTTTGGCAAGCCCATCATCCAAGGCATGATCGATTACCGTCGCAAGCGCCAAACCGCAGTCGAAGCCCGCAGCAGCCGCAACCGTAGCACCGACGCCACCATCGACAAGCTCCGCCACCGCCCCCGCAACTAACCCCCATCCCCTCCTAAGTTGCGGTGAAATAGTTCCGATTTTTTGCCTTCTGACGGCCATTTAGGAACTATTTCACCGCAACTTTCTGTAAGGGCAGATTTCAACACCGCTGAAAGGCCCTTACCGACCGTTTGCCGATATCTTTTGGTCGGGTCTAACCTTCTGAGCTGCGGCGTCAAGCTTTTGGTCAGCTCATGGCAAGGTTCAGCGAAATCAATATGCGATAGCGTGGTATCGTTCGCTCATCCTCGAGACATGGGGTCGCTAATGGGTAAGGCCGATCACTGTTCCAAATCTCAGACAAGGCTTTTCTTCTCGGTATTCGAGGCCCATCATGACGGACGCTTGTTTATTGCCACCGAAAAATGGGACGAACGTTGTGCCTACTCGCTCATGCAAAAGCAAATGATCGTTCGACTCTATAACCACGTCTATGCCGACCCTGCATACTGGAATGACCTTGGTATAGAAGACCGCATTTTTCAGCTGGCATCCGCCATTGCGGTCGTTGAACCCGAAGCGGTATTTTGTGGGGCGACCGCGGCTCTGCTCTATGGTATCGGTTCGGCACACACACTTCTCAATAAGGTACAAGTTCTGTTGCCGCGAGCCACCAGGCGCGATACGTACGAATTCGTTGAGTATCGTCGCTGGCGGGCGGGCGAAGTGTGGCAGCTCGGTCCGTTTACGTTGACAGATCCGTACCGCACGGTGGTCGATATCGCCCGAACGAGCGCTTTTCGATATGCGCTGGGCTATGTCGATGGCCTGGCTCGTGAGTATGATGTCGAGCGCGAAGAGTTGCGCGCGTATGCACAGGCCAATTGCCGTGGGCTGCACGGCATCGCACGTGCGTTTGACGTTTTTGAGCACATGGACGGCAGGTCAGACAACGGCGGTGAATCTGAGGCAAGGGCAGCGATGATCCTCGCTGGAGTAGCCACTCCCGAACTTCAGGTTGAAATCACTCGGCCGGGAAATGCAGGATACTACCTTGCAGATTACGGTTGGCAGATGCCGGACGGATCTTGGAAGCTGGCTGAACTCCATGGCCTGGGTAAATTTGAAGACAATCACCAAGACGATTCCGAACACGCCGCGGCAAAAACTTATCGAGCCGCCCTTATACGCGATGCAAACTTACGCGCTATGGGCCACAACATCATCCATTTCAAACTTTCTGACACCTACAATGTCGAAGCGTTCGGCACCATGATGCGCGGCTTCGGCATTCCAACAACAAAGCCATATGCCGACTCTTGACCCACGCATATCCGAGCGGCCTTATCCACCCAGCCTCAAATAAGTTGCGGTGGAATAGTTCCTGAATAGCCGAGAAAAGCCCAGAAACAGGAACTATTTCACCGCAACTTAGGAGGGGATGCGGGTTTCCGGCATGCATATGAAAACGGCTCTGATCCCAAAAGGGAATCAGAGCCGTTAATCTATCTTATGGAGCGGGCGACGGGAATCGAACCCGCGTCATCAGCTTGGAAGGCTGGGGTTCTACCATTGAACTACGCCCGCAAGATATGGTCGGGACGACAGGATTTGAACCTGCGACATCCTGCTCCCAAAGCAGGCGCGCTACCAAACTGCGCCACGTCCCGAAGGTGTTGAGCAGCTAAGGTCTAAACCTTGCGTGTCCCAAAGCGAAGGAAATTATAGGGGAGACTCCCCGCCTGTGCAAGCGCAGAAACCCTAGCTCCTCGAATGTGCGACAAACTTGCTGTGGAGCAGACCGATCACAAACGCCATCACGGCGACCGGCGCCCACGCGGCTCCAATGTCCGCCAGCGGCAGCACATCGAACGGCAGCCACGCGCCCGCAAAGAACGCGTCGCGAACCGAGGTGATCACGCTCTGCACCGCGACCACACCGCCGACCCAAACCCACACCTGCGGACGTGCGTCGCAAAAACCGTGCACCAGGCCCATCAGCACCAGCACGATGGCGACGGGATACAAGGCGTTGAGCATGGGCACCGAGAACATAAGGATCACGTCGAGGCCCACGTTGGAGAGCACGCACGAAAACGCTGCGAACACAAAGGCGAGCATCGCAAAGGGACGGCGCATGGCCTCCTCGGAGGCCTCCGCTCCCCCTTCGAACACATACGTTTCGCAAAAATAACGCGAGCAGCAGCTGATAAGGCCAATGCACACGTTCATGCAGGCGAGGAAGAAGATGGCGAAGACCACGACCGTGCCGGCAAGGCCAAAGTGCATGGAGGCAGAGCGGGCAAGGATGGCGGCGCCGTTGGTGGCATCGGGCATAACCGTGCCGAGCTGCATGCCGGCAAGCGCCAGGCCGCAGTAGATGATGGCCATAAGCACGCCGGCAATCACACCCGAACGCGAGATCTCGAAGGCCACGCGCTTATCGTCGGTAACGCCCAGCTCGTGGATGGTCTCGGCGATGATGATGCCAAAGGCGAGCGACGCAAGCAGGTCCATGGTCTGGTAGCCGGTCAAGAAGCCTTGGACCGCAGCGCCGGCATCATAGGGAGCTTGCGGGGCAGCAGCCGGTCCCAGCGGCGAAATCACGGCGGCGCCGACAACGAGTACGATGAGCGCAATGAGCGCGGGGCCAGTAATGCGACCGAGCACGCGCGTGATGACGCCGGGGCGCAGCGTAAGTGCAAATGCGACCACGAAGAAGGCGACGGCGAAGACCAAGCGCGCGGTGCCAAGCGAAACACCCTCGGGCAGCAACGGTACCAGCATCTCAAACGCCGTGGAGCTCGTGCGCGGAATAGCCAGGCACGGGCCGATGGCCAGATAGACCGCCGCAACGAAGAATTCGCCAAACTTGGGATGCACGCGGCCGGCAAGCTCGCGGGCCGTGCCAGCGAGCGCGACGGCGATAAATCCCATAACAGGCAGACCGATAGCGGCAATCAAAAAGCCGATCATGGCAAGCGGCGTAGCCGTGCCGGCCTGAAGTGCCAGCAACGGCGGAATGATGAGGTTACCGGCGCCAAAGAGCATCGAGAACAGCGCAATGCCGACGGTAACGACATGGTCGGAGCGCAGGCCGCGCGGGGCGGATGAAGCCATAGGCACACCTTTCGGGTCGAAACAAAAACGGGACGGGCAAAATACCCGTCCCGCAAGTATAAACGCTTGAGCAGGCCAGATGATGCAAAGTATCAATCTGGTTGCCCCTTTAGAGCCGCTACGCGTCAGAGCGACGACGGCGCAGCAGCTCGAGCCCCAGCGCGACAAGCGCAACAGCACCCGCGGCCACAGCGACAGCCAACGGCGCACGATCGCCCGTATCGGCGAGCTGCTGAGCGCTCGACTTGGAAGACTCCTTCTTGCCGGAGTTTTCCGCGCCTGATGCCTTTGCCTTATCGGCTGCGGAGTCATCCGAGCTACCGGGTTTTGTCGGATCCTTTGAATCCGGCTGGTCGGAATCGGGCGTTCCGGGCTTTTCCGGCTCTGGCTTACTCGGGTTGTCAGGCTCGGGCTTATCCGGGTTTTCCGGGTCCGGCTTGTCCGGCTGATCAGGCTCCGGTTTATCGGGCTCAGGCTTGCCCGGGTCCGGCTGGTCAGGCTGGTCGGGCTCGGGCTTGTCCGGATCGGGAACCACCGGGTCCGGGTTGACAGGCTCCTGCTTCTTCACCGTCAGCGTACCGGGCTCAACCGTGACATCAAAGTTCGGGTCGGTGACCGTCGCCTCGATCTGGTACTCGCCCGCCGAGGAACTCTCATCGGCGACGCAGGAGTACTCGACCTTCACGCCCGAGGTATCGGCCGAGCTCTTTAGGCTTGAGGTAAAGGCGGGATTCATCTCCCCCTCGAAGCGTTCAGCATCGTCGACCTTCACCTTAAGCTTCGCCGGCGCAATCTTGAACTTGCGCGAGGCGGCGCCGATATACCCGTTGCTTCGCAGCGTGGCAACGGCGCGATACGTGCCCGCATCGGTCGGGGCCTCACTCGACGAATAATGCGTGCCGCCCGTCCCGTAATACCTAACCCTCAGGTCACCTTCGCAGGCCTTGGGAACCCCCGTGACCTCGGGCGCCTGGGCGTCACCGCTATAGACGAAGTCGCCGCCTGCAAATGCGAGCTCGACCCGCTTCGCCTGAACGACCAGAACGAAGTGCGCGGTCACGGTCTTGTCCTGAGCGTCCTTGCACGTGATGTCAAAGGTAGACACTCCGGCCTTGGACGGGACGCCCGAGAGCGTCAGACCGCCCGCTGTGCGGGTGAGCTTAAACCCGTCGGGGAGCTTAGCGTCGTCCCACGCGTACTCATACGGAGCTTCGCCACCCGCGGCACCCGAAATCGTCGCGTGATACGTGCTATGCGCGCGTGCGACCGGCAGCAGACCGCCGTTGAACACGAGGGCATCCCGGGGCACAACGGAAACGACAGCGCGATCGCTTTCCACCTGCGCCTCGGTGCCGAGATAGCGCTGGGTGACGCGGCAGAAATACTCGCCGGCGCAATAGTCATCAAGGTTCTCAATGAGGAGTGTCTCCCCCGTCTCGCCCCCGAGCGCCACGGCCTCGCCTCCCACCATGTGGAACCATTGATAGGACAGTTCGACAACAGCGGCAGAACCCGTGGACGAGGACGCGTGGTCGAGGACGCCCTTGCCCGCCTCGGCAGCAACCGAGAGCACAACAGCATCGCCCTCGTGGGCGCTCGCATCCTGCGGCTGGGCGATCACCTTCGGAGCGTCCGCCTTCGCGAACTCGAACGTGACCTCCTGCGAAGCGGTGACGCCGCTCAGCGTGACCTCGTACGCTCCGCCCTTATAGTCGGAGATGTCGAGATCGACGGGCGTATCCGAGCCGTCCTCAGCGACCGTCACGCACTCGAGGTAGCAGCCCTCGTCGGGCGTCGCCACGATGGTTACACTTTCGCCCGCAGCAACGGTGATCGAGCCGTTGTCGACCGAACCGTTGACAGCCTTTGCCGTCACCTTAATGCGTTCGGGCTTGTTCGGGTTATCGGGCTCAGGGTTGTCCGGGTCGGGATTATCGGGATCGGGGTTGGGATCTGGATTGTCGGGCTCCGGATTATCCGGGTCGGGGTTGTCGGGGTTGGGATCCGGATCAGGATGATCGGGATCCGGATTGTCCGGGTCAGGGTTATCCGGGTTGTCAGGATCCGGGTTGCCCGGGTCAGGCTGATCGGGATCGGGCTTGTCCGGCTGGTCCGGGTCCGGATTATCCGGATCGGGATCGACGGGCTCCTGCTTCTTCTTCACCGTCAGCGTGCCGGGCTCAACCTCGACATCGAAGTTCGGATCGGTGACCGTCGCATCAATCTGGTACTCACCCGCCGGGGAGCTCTCATCGGCGTCGCAGATGTACTCAACCTTCACGCCCGAAGTGTCAACCGCGCTCTCCAAGCTCGAGGTAAACGCGGGATTCGCCTCCCCCTCGAAGCGCTCGGCGTCATCGACTTTCACCGTTAGCTTCGCAGGCGTAATCTCAAACTCGCAGGCGGCGGCACCGGCATAGCCATGGGCTCGCAGCGTTGCAACAGCGCGGTACGTGCCGGCATCAGTCGGGGCCTCCGTTGAGGAATATTGCGTGCTTCCGGTCCCGTAGTACTTAATCTTGAGATCGCCCTTGCAGACCTTAGGAGCCCCGGTTACTTCGGGTGCCTGCGGCGCGCCGCTGTAGGTAAAGTCGCCATCCGCAAACGCGAGCTTCACACGCTTCGCCAGAACAACGAACGCAAAGCGGGCAGTCACGGTCTCGCCGCGGGCATCCGTACACGTAATATCAAAGGCAGAAACGCCCGTCTTGAATGGAGTGCCCGAGAGCGTCAGGCCACCCGAAGTACGGGAAAGCTTGAGCCCGTCGGGGAGCTTCGTCTCATCCCATGTGTACTCGTACGGAGCCTTGCCACCCGCGGCCCCGGCAATCGTAGCGAGGTATGTGCTGTGGGCGCTCGCTGCCGGCAGTAGGTCGCCGTTAAACACAAGGGTGTCCCAGGCCACGATGGAAACGGAAGCACAATCACTATCCGTCTGCTTCTCAGTGCCAAGGTAGCGCTGCGTGATGTGGCAGAAGTACTCGCCGGCCTGCTCGTCATCGAGGTCCGAGAGCGACAACGTCTCCCCCGTCTCGTCATCGAGCGCCACGGCCTTGCCATTCACCATGCGGAACCACTGGTACGAGAGCTCAATCTCGGCGGCAGAGCCCGTGGACGCGGCCGCGTGGTCGGCGACGTTCTTGCCCGCCTCGGCAGCGACCGAGAGCACGGCAGAATCGCCCTCGTGGGCGCTCACATCCTGCGGTTGCGCGACCACACGCGGCACGTCCGCCTTCGCGAACTCAAATGTGACCACCTGCGACGCGTTGACATCGCTCAGCGTGACCTCGTACGCCCCGCCCTTGTAATCAGAAATGTCGAGGTCAACGGTCGCATCCGACCCGGCCTCCGAAACCGTCACGCGCTCGAGGTAGCAGCCATCGTCGGGTGTTGCCGAGAGGGTCGCATCCCCGCCCTCAACAACCGTAACCGAAGCATTGTCGACCGAACCGTTGACCGCCTTCGCCGTCACCTTGTAGCGCTCGGGCTTCTTCTTGACCGTCAGCGTACCGGGCACGACCGCGACGTCGAAGTTCGGATCGGCGACCGCCGCATCGATCTGGTACTCTCCCGCCGGCGATGTCTTATTCGCCGAGCAGAAGTACATAATCTTAACGTCCGAAGTGTCGCAACGGCTCACCAGGCTCGAGGTAAACTCGGGATTCTCCTGGCCCTCAAAGCGTTCAGCATCGTCAACCTTCACCAGCAACTGGGCAGGTGCAACAGCAATCGTCAGCTCAACGTCTTCGGCGGCGAGATAGTTTCGAGACGCCTTGGCATGGGCGATAACACGTGCCGTGCCAGCAGCCTTCACGGTCGCGCAACGCCCCTTGATCGAAATCGGGCTTGCGTCGTCGTCCGCGGAGTCAACAAGCTCAAAGCTCACGGGCGTCTGGGCGACATTGTCGAACACAATGGGGTCGCCACCGTACACGCCCGAATAGCTCGTCGTTCCCGTAATGACCTGGCTTGCCTTTGCAATCGAGAACTCGGCAGACTTTTTGCCCTGATAGTTGGGGTCAGTCACCTTAACCGTAACGCGGTAGTTGCCACTGTCGCACGGCTCCAGCGCCGTGGGGCCATAGGACGTTCCATCGACGCCGCGATACGTGACGGAATAGGCGGACGCATCAAGGCCGGCAACCGCAACCGCTGCACCGTGCCGTGCGCCGTCATATGCCACATCAGACGTCTCAATCGAAATATCGACCGGGGCCTTCTCGATCGTGAAGTCGCAGCTCGCGTTGCCCACATAACCATTGGCGTCGAGCGTCGCCACTGCACGATACGTGCCGGCATCCACCGGCGCCTTATCAGACGAGTAAAATGTATCGCCCGTGCCCACATACGTTACCGCAACATCGCCCTCGCAGCCCTCGGGTACACCCGAAAGCTCCGGTGCCTGCGCCGTCGCGTTGTAGGTAAAGGCATGGCCCTCAAATGCAAGCGGGGCTTCCTTCGCCTTAACGACCAGCGCGAAGTGTGCAACACGCTTGTCGCCCAGGTCATCGGTGCACCTAATCTTGAAGTGGCACACACCCGTAGCCGAAGGCGCGCCCGAGAGCACCAAAGCGCCCGAACCGTCATCGACCTGCGTCAGCTGCATGCCCTCGGGAACCTCGACCTCATCCAAGTTGTACGCATACGGCGCCTTGCCGCCCGTAGCACCGGCAATGTCGACATGGTACTCATCGTGCGCGGTCGCCGCCGGCAGCACGCGCCCGTTGAACACAAGCGCCTCTCGTGGCACGATGGCCACCGCCGCATGCTCGGTATCCGTCTTTGTCACCGTGCCCAGGTATCTCTGCGTAATGCGGCAGAAGTACTCGCCTTCGCTGTCGCTGCCGAGCTGGGCAATCGAGAGGGTCTCCCCCGTCTCGCCCTCCAGCTTCACATTGCCATCGGCAGACACGCGATACCACTGGTAGCTCAGCTTAACGTCGGCGGCAGAACCCGAAGATACGGCCGTATGGACGCGAACATTACGCCCCGCCTCGGCGGCGACCGAAAGCTCAACCGGATCGCCCTCGTAAGCACTCGCATCCTGAGGCTGGGCAAGTACCTTCGGAGCCGCAGCCTTCGCAAACTCAAACGTGACTTGCTGCGGAGCACTCACGCCGCTCAGTGTGACCTCGTACGCCCCGCCCTGGTAGTCGGAAATATCGAGGTCATAGGCATTGCCGGCCGAACCGTCCTCGCCAGCCTTTTCCGCAACGGTCACGCGCGTCAAGTAAAAGCCCTCATCGGGCGTCGCCGAAAGCGTCACCTTGCCATCCGTAGCGACCGAGGATGATTCTGGATCGACCGATCCATTGACAGCCTGCGCCGTCACCTTGTACTTGGGCGCCTCCACAAAGCGCGCCTCGACAGTCATGTTGTCTTCGGGGACAAACGTCCAAACTGCATCCGTGCTCAGCGGCTCATCGCCCAACGACCCGTCATCGTTACGCGCATACCACCCATCGAACACATATCCCGCATCGGGAACGGCAGTCAGGGTCGTGGACTCACCGTTCTCGACTTCGTTGGTCACGGCATAGCCCAGAGATTCGTCCTCGGAGGAACCCTCGACGTGCCCGCCCTGACGCGAATCCACCGCTGTAACCGTCATCGACGCCCGCTCATAAACGGCCGTAAAGGTACGGTTGCCAAACTCTACGCGGTTGATCACCGGCGTGGCCCCCACGGGCAGGCCGTTCTCGTCAACCCAGTATTTAAACTTCCAGCCCTTATGCGGCACGGTAAACATAATCGCCGCGGAGTGGTAGGAGCCGCCGGTACCAAGCGCAACCATGCTAAAGCCCGCGCCCTTGGGATACGTAGCGACCTGCACATCGCAGCCCGTCTCATAGAACACAGCCGTGAGCTGCCTATTCTCCTTTGCGGTGCCGATATAGAACGCGCTGTAGCTCACCGTGACGCCCGCATCGTCGACCCAGTGCGAGAAGTGGTATTTCTTCCACGGAATCGCGATCGCCATATACATGTCGCCCCTGTCGTACGACCTGCTACCGGCAGGAATGCCGTCGACCAGAAGGGCCGCACCGCGGAAGATGGACGACCCCGTGACGGTAATGGTCACCTGCCCATCGGATTCGAACTGCGCGTAGTACGTCATATCCTGCGTGGCGGTCACATCGAGGGTCGTCGCGGTCTCGACAATCGAAGTACCCTCCTTGTCGGTGCTCCAGCCCACAAAGCGATAGCCCATACCGGCCACAGCGGTCAGTTCCATCTGATCGCCTACGGCAAAACTGCCGCTGCCCGTAACGCGGCAGCCCCTGCTCGAGGCCTTGCCCTTCACCACGACCTCGCCCGTAACGGTCACCTCGTACGGATCGGCAAACACAGCCTGAATATCCAGCGTGTCGTCCTCGAGCCCCTCGACCATATCCTTGTCGAGCTTAATCCAACAATGGGCATCGCAGCTCAGCAGCGACTTGGTACCCTCGGCATCTAGGACATACCAACCGACAAACCGCTTGGTCCCCATGGGCGTAGCGTTGAGTTCGACCGTATCGCCGAATTGATAGGAGCCCTCGCCGCTCAGGGTGCCCACGCTATCGTCACCCGCGCTCAAAACGACCTGGTAGGACTTAGGCGCAAAGGTCGCCGTATAGGTGGCATCGCCCGTGACCTTAACGGTATAGTCGGCGTTCTCGCTGACTGTCTCGCCCTTGTCGTCCGTCCAACCCGCAAACGAATACCCGGTGCTGGCAATCGCACGAAGCGTTGCGCGATCACCGGACTCATAGCCGCCAAAGCCGCTCACGACTCCACCCTCGGCAGGCGAAGCAACCGTGCTCACGACATACGAACCCGACGCAAAGACGGCATAGAGCGACATGTCCTCGCGCACGGTAAATCGATAGGTTTTCTTGGAGCTCACGCACGTGCCGTTACGGAACCAGCCCACAACAGACGTATCCTCGGCGGCGACCGCACGCACGGTGACAACTTGCCCAGCGGCATATGTCCCTGTACCCTTGACCGTACCCATGCTCTCTTCGCACGAGACGTCCACCGTAAATTGTTTTGCCGAGAACACGGCCTGGAGCGTCATGTCAGACGTCGGCACCACGTGATAGGTGCTGTCACGGCTTACCACAGCGCCTGAAGCATCGGCCCAATACTCAAACGTATAGCCCGAAAGCGCGTGCGCAGTCAGCGTGGCGGCATGCCCTGCCTCGACGGTACCCGTGCCCTCGACCCAGCCGGCGGCACTCGATTCGACCAGCGAACCGGTGTCGGAATCGACTACCGTCGTGGCGTCGACTTCATAGCTTTTTGCCATAAAGCGAGCGACGTGCACATGGCTGCGCTCCTGGTGGCAGGTGAACTCCGCATCGGCAGACTCAAACGTGCCGTCGGCCGTATACCAGCCAGTAAAGACATAGCCGGGATTGGGCGTCGCCTTAAGGGCAACCTCCGCGCCGCGGTCGGCTAGGACGCGACTCGCCTTGACGGTGCCGCCCTCCGCAGGATCGGCGAGGGGCACGCAGACGGTATCAATGGGCACAAAGGCCGCGGTAATAACGCAGTGCCCGGTTTTACCGCGAGCCTTCGCTACCAACGAGGTCTCGTGCTTAAGGCTCTTCAGGCGACCATTGACGTACCAACCCCGGAACAAAAAGCCTGGATGGGCCTTGGCCGTCAGGGTAAGGGTCTCCCCCAGCTTGAATTTGTCGGTCGTGGGCTTCACCACAGTCCCGTTGCACGTCACGGTACCGCCGAGCCACGAATCGGCCGTCACCATAACCTCGGGTTTTGAGTCGGTAAAGATCGCGGTATAGGTATCGCTCTTGGTAACCTTAACGACCAGCTCGGCGGTGTCGTACTCCTTACCGGAGCCATCCTTCCAATGGTCAAAGCGGTAGCCGTCGTTGGCCTTCGCCTTGAGCATCACCGTATCGCCGTATCCGCAGGTAACCGAAGATGCACCCGGATGCCCCTCGATCTCAACCGTACCGCGCTCCACAAAGGTCTTCTTGGCTTTCGCCGTCACGGTATAGGTATTTTTCTCAAACACCGCACGCACCGTGCATTCCGCGTCCTCGGGATAGAACTCGAGGTAGCTGGGGTCGGTGCCCAAAAGCAGGTCCGTCTTGGCGTCGTACCAGCCCTTAAAGGTAAATTGTTTGCTCGCCTCGGCCGTGAGCTCAATGCTCAGCGTGGCAGGCTCGCCCTTCATGCAGTAGCCCTCGCCGTGCACCAAATACTTGCCCGCCATGGCCGCGGCAGGCTCAACGACAACGTCCACCTTGCAGGCACGCGTAAACTTTGCTTGGATCACGCAGTCGGTAATGGGCTCAAAGGTATAGGAGCGCTCGCTCGAAACCAGCGTCGAGGTAGCATCCGAACCGCCGTTGCTCAGATACCAACCGTCAAAGATATAGCCCTCGGATGGCGTGGCCTCCGCGGTCACGCGCTCGCCTTCGGGAACCTCGAGCACCATGCCGGCAGTCTCGCCGCGCTTCAGCGTAACGGTGCCGCCCTCGAGCGGGTCGGCCTCGGCACGCACAGTATGCGTATCCCTGCCGTCCATCACGGCCTCGATCCGGGCATTGCCGTTTACGCGGTATTCGCAAACTTCCTGCTTATTGGCAATCGTGATGCCCTGCGCATCGGTTTCGCGCCACTCTACAAACCGGTATGTTTTCTCCGGATTGTCAGGGCGTACCTTAGGCCGCATCGTAAACGTGAGAATGTCTCCATCCTTCGCGCGGACCTTGCCGTCCACGACCGGCACGCCATCGCACAGCACCTCGGCGCTGTCGAAGGGATCGGTATTCACCAGAATGGTCTTATCCGCTTTGCGGAAGCGTGCAACCAGATGGCGATCGACCTCGGCCTTAAAGATATACGTACGCTCGGGCGAAACCTCGATGCCGTCCTCAAACCATCCCACAAAGGCATAGTCGGGGCCCTCGCTCGCGGTGACCATGGCCTGGTCGCCACGCGTAATGCTCTGCGTCACGGGGATTGCGGTGCAGCCTGTCGAAAAATCGGCCTGGATGCCATCGGCTTCGGCGACCGCCGTGACCTCGACTTTTTTCTCAAAGACGGCCGTCATCTTTACGACCTCGGGCGTCAGGTCCGTGATGGTCATCGTCTTGAGAGGAGATGTCGAGACCTCGACGCCGTCCTCTTTCCAGCATACGAAGCGATAGCCGGGATTGGCGACAGCCTCCAGCGTTGCGACCGTCCCCTCATAGTGGATACCGCCGCCAGTGACGACGCCGCCCACCTCGGGCTGTGCGGTGGCAATAATCTCGATCTTATGGTCGCCATGAGGCTTAGGCTTCTTGTGGTCGTCGATGATGTCCTTGATCTCCTTGAGCACTTTGGTGCCCACGGCGGCAACATCCTCAATGTTGTCGGCCATGCCGATCTCGATCACCGCGTCGGCCGCGATGGGATCGACGATCTCGCCCAGGCCGTACATGGTGGCGAGAACAGCCGCGGCGGTAATCGTGGCGATGAGCGCGGCCTTCAGCGCCGCGAGTGACTCGTCGGGGCCATTCGCCTCGCGGAAATGCGCGGTGTATTGCACATCCCCCTCGAGCACAAACGTGTAGGACGGACCATCGTCGCCGGTAAAGACGACGTTGCCGAGGGCATCGGTCGCATAGTCAAACACATAGCCGGGCGACGGGACCGCCACGACCGTAACACGCGACCCGATACCATACAGGCCGGTGGAAAGGAACTGTCCGAGCGGCTGGCCGTTATCATCGACCCCGTCCACACTCAGCACAACGCTCGCCTGCGGAGCGCAGTAGCGCGGAGTGATCTCGATTTTGGGACCGTATGCGTCATAATGCTCGGGCACGTCTTCCTCATCCACCGTATAGGTAAAGTCGAGCTGATCGCTCACGGCATACGCATCATCGCCCTCACCCAGATACCAGCCCAAGAACAGGGCGTTGTCCGTGGCGGCGGAAAGCTCAACCGTTTCACCGGCATTGCGGTAGCAGTTTTGAGCAGTGACACTCAAGTGTGCAAAATCCTGCGACGAATCGGTCGCCTGTGCATCGTTGACGTGCACCGCATAGTCCTTGAGCTTAAAGCGCGCCTCGAGGGACAGGTCTATATCCGGCGTAAACGTGTAGACCGCCTCTTTGGAGATGTACCTTTCGGTCTCGGTGTCATACCAGCCTTTAAAAGTAAGGTTGTCATTGAGCATTCCCAGAGCACCGGCATCGAGCGTAACCTCGGTACCCGCATCGATTGTCATCGCTCCGGAAACATCGGGCAGCTCAACGCCGTCCATCAGCTTGCATCCGCGCCGATTGTTCGCTTGGACATAGGAGATCGTAAGCGGTGACGATGCGGGCTTCTTGAGATGCAAGGTACCCTTGGTCTGGGTTTCAAAATGCGAATAGCCATCGTCATACACGAGCTTGATGGGCTGTCCGTCCATCGTCTCATCGAAGACGTCGCCGTCACAAGGAGTCGCCGTAAGGTACTCGCCGAGCTCTTCCTTTATGAGGGCCTCGTAGTTCCAAATCGATACCGAATGCGGGTAATCGAGCTCGACGCTCATGCCCTCGAGCGAAATGGCGTCCCCGGGCTCATAGGTCATGTTGGTAGGATCGTGCGTGATTTCAACGCTCTTGAGCACCTTGCCCACCGGGACGGGCAGGCAGCCATTGCACCTCTCCCAAACAGCTTTAGGCTCTCCCTTGCTGTACTTTGAAATCATCTTTGCGGGGACCATGACGGTCATGTTGTATTTGGGGAACGTGTCGGTGTTAATGAGCACCGCATGGTTGCACCCAAAGAACACGGTCTCGAGATTGGTACTGCCAAACGCCTTTTCCGGCAACTCCTCGATTTTGGAATTATATGGCAGCGTCAGCCCGCCGCTCAAGTCGGTACCGTAGAAGCAGGTGTGGCCAAGCGTTTCGACCGTTGTGTTGCTCTCGAGCCCTGTGGTGGCAAGGTTCGAGCAGAACCTGAACGCGCAAACGCCAATCGCTGTAATGGAGGTATTCTTGTCCAGGCCGGTATCGGTCAGAGCCTTGCAGCCTTCGTAGGCTCTGTCGGGAATCGATGTGAGGCCGACAACCTTGTCGAGCCCCGTGGCCACCAGCCCACTGTCGGCAAATGCGGCATAGCCCATCGAGCTAATGGTAGTAGTCTCGCTGATGTTCAGGCTCGCAAGCGACTCGCAGCCATAGAACGCTTCTTTTCCGATGGCGCCGATGGTCATACCGGAAAGGCTGATATCGGTGAGATCCGGGCAGTTATAGAAAGCGTGCAGTCCAATTTTAGAAATGGAGCTATTCTCAAAGCGCACTGAACGCAGATTGGTAGAGTCGGCGCAGAGCTGTGCGTCGACTTCATCAACCCCGTAATCGACAATCAAATTCGTTACCATTCGACCATCGACAGAGTTCTCACGCGGGTTGTTTTCATCGATTTCTACCGTAAGATTTCCGTTTGCGTCGCACGGATACAGATAGTAGTTGGGCATGAGCTTGGCATACTCGTAGGCCGCCTGCTGCAGGTTGCCCTTGCTGTACGCGACAAGGCGCGTGTAGCCATCGTCGTACACGAGCTGTATAGGTTCTCCGTCCATCGACTCGTCGAAGACATCACCATCGCAGGGAGTCGCCGTAAGGTACTCGCCGAGCTCCTCCTTTATGAGGGCTTCGTAGTCGCTTTCCATCGTCGAATGAGGATATTGAAACGTGACGCTCATGCCCTCAAGCGAGATCTTTTCTCCCTGCTGATAGGCCATCTTGTCGGGATCGCGCGAGACCTTAATCTTTTGAAGCACCTTGCCCACGGGGACGGGCAGGCTGCCATTGCAACTCTCCCAAACCTCTTTAGGGTGGCCGCTTTCGTATTGCGAGACCATCTTGGCAGGGACCATGACCGTCATGTTTTGCTTGGGGAACGTGGTGGAATTAATGAGCACCACATGGTCGCATCCAAGGTACACGGTTTCGAGCTTAGAGCCATAGAACGCACGACTCGGCAGTTCCTCGATCTTGGAATAAAGGGGCAGCGTCAGCCCTCCGCTCATATTGGTCCCGGAGAAACAACCTTCGCGGAGCGTCTTGATCGTCGTATTGTTCTCGAGTCCCGTCGTCGCAAGGCGAGAGCAGTTTTTGAACGCATTAACGCCGATTGACGTGATGGATGTGTTCCCGCCCAGACCGGTATCGGTCAGAGCGCTGCAGGCATTATAAGCGTTCTCAGGAATCGAACTGAGACCAACGACCTTGTCGAGACCCGTAGACCGCAGCCCGCTCCAGGCAAACGCGGCATCGCCCATAGAGCCGATGGTAGCAACGTCATTAATGTTCAGGCTCGTAAGCGATCCGCACCCAGAAAAGGCGTGTAGTCCAATTGAAGAAATAGAGCTGTTCTCAAAACGCACCGAACGCAAATTGGAGGAATACTCACAAATATATCCGGGGACCCCATCCACTCCGTAATCAACGATCAGATTGGTTACCAATTTACCGTCGACAGAACTCCCATACGGGTCGTTTCCATCGATCTCTACCGTAACGCTTCCGCTGGCATCGCACGGATACACATAGCCGTTCGGCATAAGCTTGGCATACTCGTAGACCGTTGTGTCCTCATACACGAGGGGATCGACTTCGCTGTCATCGGACGAGGGTTCCGCCGTGGCAACCAAGCTCTTTGCTGCATCAGAATCGGTCGCGGAGCTCGAAAGGTCTTGAGCCAAGCTCGACGTGGAAGTGTTGGTATCCGAGCTGGACGATTCGTCCTGAGCGTTATTCGTTTGGTCGGAAGTTGTGGATGAGCTGCCCTCGCCCGAAGACGACGCGTTATCGACCGCATCGACATCAGCGTCAGAGCTCGAGTCGGTCTCTTGGGCCTCGCTCTCGACGGCGACCGCCCCGGCATCATCGGCATAGGCTGTGCTGGGCGCAAGGGGTATCGAGGTCACGACCATCGCGACCGAAAGATAGACGACTAAAAACCTATAGAGGGCAGCAGTGATCCTGTTCATAGGAACCTTCCCGCAATTCGCAAAGATACAGAGTCCCAGTGTGGGCCATCATTTCACATTACCCTGTATAAGCGACAATGCGGGAAGGTAGCGCAAACGGTTTATCTAAGGGCGCAAAAGGTTGGTCTAATCGCAGCTCAAATCGCGCAGAGCCTCAATCGCCATGTCGACTTCCTCGTCCGTGTTGAAATACCCAAACGAGAAGCGAACGACACCCTGACGCTCGGTCCCCAGCGCACGGTGCATGAGCGGGGCGCAATGGGCGCCGGGGCGCGTCGCAATCCCCCACCCTTGCATGAGTGCATCCGAGATCTCGGCAGAGTCGATATCGCCCACGTTGAGCGAGACGATCGCCGAGCGCGTCGGTTGGCCAAAGGCACCATAGAGCTTAATCCCCGGAATCTCGCGCACACCGGCAAGGAAGCGATCCGCCAGTGCTCGCTCGTGTGCCGCAATAGCCTCGACCCCGCCTTGCGCCTCGATAAAGTCGAGACCGGCAGAAAGTCCCGCGATGCCGTGACCGTTGAGCGTACCCGCCTCAAGGCGCGTGGGCCACTCAAGCGGCTGCAACGCATCGAAGCTGTGCACGCCCGTGCCGCCCATGGCCCACGGAGCCACGTCAATGTCCTCCGCCACGGCCAGACCACCGGTGCCTTGGGGTCCCATGAGCCCCTTGTGGCCGGTAAAGCACACGACGTCGAGCCCCATGGCATCCATGTCTATCTTCGCCGTGCCGGCAGACTGCGAGGCGTCGACGATCGCAAGCGCGCCTGCCGCATGGGCCATGGCGGCCACGCGCGCAATGTCGACCTCATTGCCGGTCACATTGGAGGCGTGCGTCACAACCACGGCACGCGTGCCCGGCGTGACCAACCGCCCGAGCTCGTCGTAGTCGAGCGCGCCGTTCGCGTCGCAGCCCGCATGCTCAACGGTCACACCCCGCTCAGCCGCAAGACGATTAAGCGGACGCAGCACTGAGTTGTGCTCAAGCACCGTCGTGACCACGCGGTCGCCGGGACGCACCACGCCGTTGATGGCGGTGTTGAGCGCCGTCGTCGAGTTAGGTGCAAAGCACACATGGTCAGCGCGCGGGCATCCCAGCAGGCGCGCAAGCTTGGCGCGGCAACCATGAATCGTACGCGCGGCATCGAGGGCACCTGACGTGGCGCCGCGCCCGGCATTGCCGAGCGAACACATCGCCTGCGTCACGGCGCCGATGACCGTCTGCGGCTTGTGCATGGTCGTCGCCGCGTTATCCAGGTAGATCACCGCACGACCTCCCACATATCGATCACGGTAAAGCCCTCGGTGGGAACGCCTGCCGCGGCAAGCTCGCCGCGTAGCAGCTCCTCATCTGCAGGCAGGGCTTTCCACGCCAGACCGCAGCCAGCGGCGACCTCCCCGGGCACGGGAATCGTTCGCCCGGGAAGGCCGCGCTCGATACACAGGGACTCGCAGCCCATGGCGGCCGCCGTGGTGGGAAACGTGATGACAAGCGCCGGGCGCTTCTCCCTCATGGCAACTCCAACCAATACGCTACGGGCGCACGACGCGCACGGCCTGCTCCATCTTCTCCACGATCACGTACATGTTGGTGACCTCGCCCACCGCAAGCTGGTCTTTAATGCCATAGTGGTCGAGGCAGGTACCGCAGGTGAGAATCTCGACACCCTGCTCGGCCAGGCCCTTCAGGTCATCGAGCACCGGCGAGCCCTCGACGGTGAGCTTGGCGCCGCCGCTGTAGAACAGCATAGTCGCGGGCAGCTCCTCCTGCTGCGTCACGGCAAAGATAAACGCCTTCATGAGCTTGTGGCCCAACTCGTCGTCGCCACGGCCCATGCAATCGGTGTAGACGGAAATGACGAGTTTGCCCTTGCCGGCGCTGGCGTCGCAAAAAGCAACACCGTCCTGCTCGGGGTCCGCAACGGCCACGGCACCGGCAGTCACGACAGTCACGTGCCACTCGGCGTCCGAGATCTTCTCGACCGAGGCCGTGCAGCCCTTCTCCTGCGCCATCTTGGAGATGTTCTTGACGGCGGTCTCGTTATCGACCGAGGTCACCACGGCACCCTCGCCATCAAGCTGCTTCAGGGCTTTGAGCGTCTTGACGACGGGCAGCGGGCAGGCATCGCCCATGGCATTGACTTCAATTTTGGTAGACATAGTTTTTCCTTTCGAATAAATCGTTCTAGGACAGTACATAGCTCAATAAACGTGTCGTTAACGGACAACGCGGACGGCAGGACCGCCCGGCTCCGCCTCGCACACGCGCCCGACAACGGCGGCGATGCACCCCTCGGCATCCAGGCGACGCGCAAGCTCATCCACATCCGCCGCGGGCGCCGCGATAAGCAAACCACCAGACGTCTGCGGATCGTACAGCGCGTCGAGCATACCCGGCTCCAGGTCCTCGTCGGCAGCCACACGCGGGCCAAAGAAGTCCTGGTTGCGGTAGGAGCCCGCGGGGATAATGCCCAGACGCGCCATGTCGAGCACCTGATCAAAGAGTGGCACCGCTCCCGACGCAAGCTCAACCTGCACGCCCGAGCCCTCGGCCATCTCGCACGCGTGCCCGATCAGGCCAAAGCCCGTAATGTCGGTGCAGCCGTGAAGTTCGAGCCCCTCGGCCAGACGAATCGGTGCCTCGTTGAGGGTGCGCATCGAGTCAAACATGGCTGCGGCCTCGTCCTGCTCGATGAGCTCGCCCTTAATGGCCGTGGTGATAATACCCGAGCCGATTGCCTTGGTCAGCAGCAGAACATCGCCCACGCGTGCGCCGCTGTTGGCGAGCATGCGGTCGAGCGCGACAAAGCCGCTCACAGACAGGCCATACTTGGGCTCGTCGTCGTTGATGGTATGACCGCCCGCGATGGAGCAACCCGCCTCGACGCACTTGTCGGCGCCGCCCGCCAGAATCTGACCTGCAACCTCGATGCCCAGACAACTGGGTATGCAGAGTAGGTTCATGGCATGGCTCGGCCGCCCGCCCATGGCGTAGATGTCCGACAGCGAGTTGGCCGCGGCAATCTGGCCAAACAGAAACGGGTCGTCGACCATCGGCGGGAAGAAGTCGATGGACTGCACAAGCCCCAGGTTCTCCCCTACGCGGAAGACGCTCGCATCGTCAGAAGTATCGAACCCCACGAGCAAGTTGTCGTTATGCACATTTGGCAAGTCGCCCAGGACCTGGGCGAGGGCTCCAGGAGCCAACTTAGCGGCTCAACCGCTCGCGGCCGTCATAGACGTGAGCCTAATCTGATCCTTATCCATCGATACCTCCTTTCAAGGTTGCCAACTGCTCCAGTATACGCGCCCAGCAGGCATCCCACGAAACCGCGGATGGGTCAAAGGTCGAAATGGGTTCCGCGAGCGACTGGGCCACGGCGTCTGCCAGTGCATGCTCAAACCGCTGACAATCGCGCGCATCGGGTGTATCGACATCCGTCATGCGCGGCGGCGTTACCCACGTTACGGGCGCGCCTGGCAAGGCGGTCTCGAGCCATGGACGCACGCCGGGCAGATCGGTCATGACGACTTTGCATCCGCAGGCCATCGCCTCGATCGGCACCAGCGGCAACCCCTCGTAAAAGGACGGCAGCACAAACACCTCGGCCTCGCGATAGGCGCGCACCAGCTCGTCGCGACTCAGACGGCCAGCAAACTTCACCGGCACGGGGGAATCTCCGGAAGCCCGAGCGATGCGCTCATACTCATCCGCATCGCCATGGCCTCCCACCAGTACAAGCCGACTCGGGCGTACCCCACGCGCCGCATCGGAGTCCTCGCCAAAGCGCCCCATCGCGTGTACCAGCGATTCGACGCCCTTCTTAACGCACACCTTGCCCACAAAGACGAGCGACCCGGGAACCTTTGCCATCTGTCCATCGCGGCAAAACACCCGATGGTCATAGCCTGTTCCAATCACATGAACACGCAACGGATCAACGCCATAAACACGCCTGATCATGTCGGCCTGCTCGGCATGAAGCGAAAAGACGGCATCGAGGCAGCGGACCGCCGCGACAATGCGATCATGGGCGAGTCCATGGGTCAACATCTGCCGAATATCGGTCGAATGGCACACGCCGCACACGGGAATGCCCCGCACGCGCTCCCGCACCAAGGCACACAGCAGATACAGGTGATGGCAGATTATCGCATCAGGCTTAAAGACGGCGATGGCCCGGTCGATCGCCGCACCAAAGGCGCGCTCAAAGGACGCGGCCATCGTGGGCGTCAAATCGCAATAGCGTGTCGAAGGATACGGCATCACGTCCGACATGCCGCAAATGCAAAACGGCAGCTCGGGCGTCTCGAACGGCACCGCAAACACACGCGCGGCGGAATCGAGCTCCCCTTGCGTGTCCCCGGGCGCAGCACCGCACAGCACCGCCGCCTCGTGGCCCGCGGCAATTTGCGAGGCCACCAGTGCAGCGAGATACGTGCCGCTTCCCGTGCTATCGGGTTTTTGGGCCGAGATGTTGAGGATGCGCATGGACCCAGCCCCTTAAGCGAGCGCCTGCGCGCGAATGGCCGCGCCGATGGCACCGGCATAACGGGCTTGGGGCGACGTGGTCATCGGCGAGCCCAACAACGCGCCGAGCCGCTCCACGACATAGGCGTTCTCGCACAGGCCACCGGTCAGGTAATACGGGGCGCCCGCCGCCTGCCCGGCCATGGTCGCCACGCGCGAGACCACGCTGTCGATCACGCCACGCGCAATATTCTCGCGCGGCTCACCGCGACCGATCAGGCTGATGACCTCGCTTTCGGCAAACACCGTGCACATGCTGGAAATCTTGGTAGGCTCGCCGGTGCGGGCGAGGTCTGCCATCTGCTGCTGGGTAATGCCCAGGCGGTCGGCCATGATCTCCAAAAAGCGCCCCGTGCCGGCGGCGCACTTGTCGTTCATGGCAAATTTGGCCACGCGGCCGCCTTTAAGCTGGATGACCTTGGTGTCCTGACCACCCACATCGATCACGGTGCCATGGTCACCAAACAGACGCACGGCACCGGTGCCGTGGCAGGTGATCTCGGTCACGACCTTGTGCGCATAGGGCACGGCAACACGGCCGTAGCCAGTCGCGACCACGCGAGCATCTTCGGCCGTCACGTCATAGCCGGCCGCTGCCAGTGCCTCGCGCAGCCGCTCGGAAGCATCGACCGAGGAGAACCCGGTTGGCTGCACGCACGTCCACGCCACCGAACCCTCCCCGTCGACCACAGCAGCCTTAGCCGCCGTAGACCCGATATCGATCCCGATCCCTATCATGGCTCTCTTCCAATCTAAACATCAAAGGTAGCGGCGCGTTCAGGCGCCTTAGCTCTAGGTTTCTCAGGTGCCGGAGATTGCCCCGAAAGAGGAGCGCAGCGTACTTTGGGTACGCAAGCGACGGTTTGAGGAGCAAGATCCGGCGCCTGAGGAAGCTAGAGGGTTTCGATGAAGGCGGCGATGCGGGTCTCGATCTGGCCCATGTCGCCGTTGCTGTAGTCGGTCTCGATCTTCATGTACGGAATACCCGCACCCTCGACGGCCTCCTGCATGCGGGCACTCTCCACGTTAAAGGTGTGGCACGCCCGCAGCACGCTCTCGACCACTCCATCGACGTGATACTTCTCGCACATGGCCAGCGTGTTTTCCATACGACCGTCGTTGGGCGTCATGACCGAGCAGTTGATATCCAGGTAGCGGTCGGCGATGGCGCGCAGGATGTCGGGAGCCTCCGGGTCGATCATCATGGCCGCCGTGCGCTCGCCCGAGCAGTCGTCCATACACACGACCACGCCGCCGTTGGACTCGATGGTGCGACCGATCTTGTTAATCACGCCGCCCACCGGGCAGCCGGTGATCAGAATGCGCTTGGCATCCGCCGCAACCGGGCGCTCGCCCGCGTCGTAGGCCTCGTGCAGCTTGGCAACCTTTTGCTCCAGCTGCTGCGTATAGGCCTCGATATCAAAGCTGAACGTACCGGCAAACATGGTGCTCATCAGGTCGACGCCGCTCATGGCCGCCGGCTGGTTGGCCTGCAGTGCAAACATCTCGAGCTGGGCCGCACGCAAGCGGTTGCGACGACGGACGGCAGCGCGCAGGTCATCGTCGGTAATCGTGATGCCGTAGAAACCCTCGAGCTCCTCCTTGAGCAGGCGGCACTCCTCGTACCAGCCTTCACGCTCGTAGGCGCGATCGCGACCCTGCGGAAGATGCAGAATGTGCGTGCGCTTGAGCTCATTGAGTAGCTCGTACATCTTCTTCTTGCCGTCGCAGGTGGTCTCACCGATGATCATGTCGCTAAAGTACGTAAACGGGCACTTTTGCGAGTAGGCAAAACCGTACGTCGACTTGATGAGCGGGCACAGGTTTGCCGGCAGCACCTTCTCGGCCTCGGGAATCACCTCGTCGGACGTGCCGCACAGCGCCACGCTCGCAGCCCCCGCGGCATCGATAATCTCGAGCGGCGTGTAGCTGCACAGAAAACCGACCAGGCGATTACCCGCCTGCTTATAATCCTTGACGCGAATAAACGCCGCCTTGCGCTGCTCGTTGAACTCCTCAAACGTGGATGGCAACGGCTGCTCCATATTTTCCGACATATAACTCCTTAACAAACCTTTTGACCAACCAAGGAAACGGCTTTCCCAGGTGCCCGAGGTTGCCGTGAAAGAGAAGCGCCGCGTACTTTGGTACGCAAACGATGGTTTGAACGGCAAGATCGGGTGCCTGGGGAAGCCGCCGGGACGGATACCCCTAAATGGTTTCCAAGAAAGCTTCAATGCGCGTCTGCAGCTGGCCGGCGTCCTCACCGGCGTAGTCGGTCGTGATGTGCATAAACGGAATGCCTGCCTCCTCGGCGGCCTTCTCCACGGCAAACGACTCCATCTCGTAGAGCGTGCAGAACTGCAAGGCCACGTCGACGACGCCGTCGGCATGCAGGTCCTTGGCCATCTGGACAATGTCCTTCATACGCTGGTCGTTGGGCGTAAAGACGGCGCAGTTGATCTTAAAGTAGCGCTCGGCGATGGCGTCGAGCATCTCGTCGACCGTCTCGCCGGACTCGTCGACCAGGTCCTTGTAGTAGCGCGAACCCGTGCAGGACTCCTCGCCCACCACAACGCCGCCGGCCTTCTCGATGAGGTTGAACAGCTTCCAGTTGGGCACGGCCATGGGCGTACCGGTGTACAGGATGCGCTTGGTCCCCTTGGGCGCCACGCCCTCGCCGGCCTCGACACGCCGCTCGCACTCAGCCGCCATATCGTTGATGGCTCCGGTCAGACGCGGCGTGTCGTCCATAAAGGCGGCCTGAACGGTCAGCAGGCTGTCGAGACCGCTGATGGGCGCCGGATCGGCAGCGCGCGTGGCAGCCAGACGCTGCAGGGCGCGACGCTTCTCGTTGACGGCGTGGATGGCAGCCTTCAGGCGCTCCGGCGTAATCTTGACGCCGCACTCTTCCTCGATCTTGGCGGCAAGCTTTTTAACCTCGGCCTTCCAGGTCACGAGCGTCGACTCGTCGTGCACGTTGGGGATATCCATGACGTACATGTTCTTTTGCGTGGCAAAGAACTCGTAGGCCTTCTTCTTGCCATCGCAGGTGTTCTCGCCCACCACCAGATCACTCGACTCAATGTAGGGGCAGACCTCGCCCAGCTTAAAGCCGGCAAAGCTCTTGATGAGCGGGCAGGTGTTGCGCGGCAGATGCTCCTCGACCTTGTCGGTCGCCCAGTCGGCACCCGAGCACAGGCCAACGGGGATGCCATCGCAGGCAAGCACGATCTCCTCGGGCACGTACACACAGAACGAACCGACGATCTTGGTGGCCTCGCCGGCCTCCTTCTTGTCGAGCATCTCCTTAATACGGCCGCTATGGATGTTGGTGGCCACAAAGTCCAGGTAGGACGTGGACTTGGGGCGATTGTTCTGCGTCAGGAACATGTCGCCGTACATCTGGCCCACGGCGCCCAGCAGCATGTCGTGATCGGCAAGATTCATGCCGAGGGTCTCCCACATCGGATGGAAATCGAATTCTTCAGCCATAACGGTTCCCCTCTCGAACCAAAAATGAATAGCTACGGTATTGCTGCACGGTGGGTGGCGAAAACCCAGCCGCGCCTAAACCCGGAATTTTGGGGAACCTGCTTTGCGGTCGATTATTTAGTTGTGCGTCGTCTCTCCCGGAGCCGTGAACATACCTGCTCATATGCGGCTCCGAGCCATATATAGGGCACGCGCGGCAACGCGGCGAATGTATGTCGTCTGCGGCATGTGCGCACCCTCCTTTACAAGTTGAGGTCAACTATATCAACGGTCGTCGACCATGCGAACACCGTTGACATTCGTACGACAGCGCCGTGTGTCGTCGTTTAATAAATAATTATCTTTATTGATAAGAGTTTGTCATCCCTCATTCGGCGAGCGGCAAGGCAAAGCCGCCGAGGCTTATATCCCCGACGGCATTACCCGGCGTTATCGACAAACCAAGTGGATCCTACTCGCATCGAAGTGCATGCGCAGCGTCTCGCCTGCTTGCGGTAGCTCATCGACAGGCACGCCCACTTTGTTGACCTTCCACTGCAGGCGCGTCGGCGCGTCGGCGCGCGGCACGTCCAGCAACACCAGCCGCTCAAAGCGCGAATCGCTCACACGGGCCACGTGCAAATCGTAGCTGTTGCGACCTCGTTCCACGCGATTGTCAACATGGAAGTAGCTTGCGCGAACGCCCAGGTACGCCACATTATCGGGAACCGCGCGACCCACGTTAAAGGTCATGCCCCAGTCGAGGGCCTCAACTTCTTCGTCGCCGATCTTGCGCGCCCGGCTTGTGTTCTTGCAGCCCGTCAGGCGCAGCGCCGCCAGCGTCTGCGGACGGCGGACCACGTCCTCGACGGAGCCGGTCTCCTCAACATGCCCGTCGTGCACCACGCAGATGCGCCCGCACAGGCGGCACGCCTCGTCGATGTCGTGGCTCACGTAGAGCACGGTGCGGTTGCATACATCGAACAGGTCGAGCATGTTCTGCTCGAGCGCGCTCTTAAGATAGGAATCGAGCGCGCTCATGGGCTCGTCGAACATAAAGATGCCCGGATGTGCCGCCACCATGCGGGCAAGCGCCACGCGTTGTTGCTGGCCACCCGAGAGCCGCGCGGGATAACGGTCGGCGAAATCGGCCAGGCCAAAGATGCCCAGGTAGCGCTCAGCAAGTTTTTTACGCGCCGCGGCGTCGCCCGCATCCTTTACGCCGGCGCATACGTTATCGGCCACCGTCATGTTGGGAAACAGCTGATAGTTTTGGAACAACAGGGCACATTTGCGCTCCTGGGGCGACAGGTCGATGCCCGCCGCCGAGTCAAAAAAGGTCACACCGTTGACGACGGTCTTGCCCACGTCGGGCGTCTCCACGCCGGCAATGCAGCGCAGCGTGCAGCTCTTGCCGCAACCCGAGGCGCCCAGCAGCGCCACACGCTCCTCGCCGGCCTCAAGCTGCATGTCGAGCATAAACCCGGGATAGCGCTTTTTGATATCCAGAACGAGCGACATGGCCTATCGACCTCCCTTCGCGACCGCGTCATCGCGCATAAGCTCGGCCAGCGCCTCGCGATCGATTCGCAGGGCATCGCCGCCCGCCGGGTCGAGCGAATCACCCTGTCCGGCGAGGTCTTTGGCCTGCTTGCGCCCCGCATGGGAAAGGCCCCGCTCGCGATACTTTTGCGAATGCGCCGTGTACATGTTGATGAATAGGATGACCAGGAAACTGAACGCAATCACAACGGCGACCCAAAAGAGGGCCACCGAGGTGTTGCCGCCCATCCACTCAAAGTAAATCGCAATGGGGATGGTCTGCGTAATGCCGGCGTAGTTGCCCGCAAAGAACAGCGTGCAGCCAAACTCTCCCATCGCGCGGGCAAAGGCGAGGACCGTACCAGCGGCAATAGAAGGCCACCCAAGCGGCATCATAAGCTTGGCAAAGATGCGACGCTCGGACCATCCCAGGGTTCGCGCGGCGTCAAGCATCTGCGTGTCGAGGCTCTCAAAGGCGCCGAGCGCCGTACGGTAGACCAGGGGGAACGATACCACCACGGCAGAGATCACCGCCGCCGGCCACGTAAAGACAATCGAGACGCCGTGCGCAATCAGCCACTGGCCCACCCCGGTCGAGCGACCAAACAGCATAAGCAGCAAAAAGCCGCAGACCGTGGGCGGCAACACCATGGGGATGGTAAAGACCGAGTCGAGCAGGCCCTTGATGCGACTCGAGGTACCCATAGTCTTCCACGCGGCGAACAGGCCCAGCGCAAGGGAGATCACCAGGGCAAGGCCGCTCGTTTTAATGGACACCCAAAACGGGCGATAGTCGATGTCGCCCAAAAAGGAGACCAGAGAGGTCAAGGGCCCTTGCTCATCCCGCAACATGACAGACGACGCCTCTACCATTTGAGCGCTATCAAGCCAACGCGCGCCGCCCTTGGCATCACCCGAGGCTGATGCAATCACCACATAGCGGTCCCCATCCGCACCGCGCTCATCAAAGCCATAGGTATACCCGCCGGCATCAAACGTTGTTTCCGCCGTGACATACCAAGGAAGATCCACGTCCCCCAGCCGCGCACCTCCCATGCAGTTTGCGCTGTCGAGGTCACAGACGAGGGCCTTGAGACCCGATACGCACTCGTTGTCCTGCGGATCCAATCCATACTTCTCGACCGCCTTGGGCGATATCCACGCCACAACGCGATCGGCAGCAGGCGCCACTACAAGGTCCACATCCTCGTCAACGGGAAACCGGTAGCCCTCAGGCTGGCCCTCCATGGCACGAGCGGTCCCCTTCGCCAACCGCTCAAAACCCTCGATTCCATAGGAAAGCCCATGAGCGGTCGCAGCAACCTGGGCCCCGTCCTCGGCGTCCCCGGCAAACGCAAATCCCGGCACCCAGCAAAGCGCGAAGGTCAAAGCACAGGCGACAAGCATGCGGAATCTATTAAGCACGAAAAGCTCCAAGCGAATACAAGAACGGAGTGAAACACAAAACGATGGAATTATCGCGCCAAGCCGCACTACTCGGAAAGCTCAAAGCCGTACTTGCCCCAAATCTTCTGGGCCTTCTTGTTGGTCAGGCAGAAGTCGATGAACGCCTTGGCCTCGTCGGCGTGCTCGGAGCTCTCGGCGACGGCACCGGGATACACGATGGGCTTGTGCGAGTCCTCGGGGCACACGAAGGCCTCCTCGATGCCGTCGTAGCGGAAGATGTCGGAGCTGTAGACAAAACCCGCCACGCAGTCGCCTGTAGAGACGTAAGACGCAGCGGTGCCGACCTTGTCGGCCAGGGCTACCTTGTCGGCGAGCTCGGGCGCGTACTCGCCGTCGTCGCCCTCGGTACCGGTATAGAGGCCCACGGAAGCCAGCGCCTGGTTGGCGTACTTGCCGGCGGGGACGGTCTTGGCGTCGCCGATGGCAATCTTACCGTCCAGATTCGCGACGTCGGCGATGGCCTCGACCTTAGTATCGGAGCCCTCGGCGCGAATGATCACGAGGTCGTTGACGAACATGTCCTCACGCGTGTCGGCATCGACGAGCTCGGCGGCTTCGGCGTCGTCCATGGTGCCCTTGGAGGCCGTGATGAACACGTCGACGGCGGCACCGGCGCGCATCTGCTCGACAAGGTCGCCAGACGCCTTAAACTGCGTGTCGGCAAACGTGGTGCCGGTCTGCTCGGTGTAGAGCTCCTGAACCTCGGGCAGAGCTTTCTCGAGCGAGTTAGCGGCAAAGACCTGCAGCTCGACAGCCTTCTTCTTAGAGGAAGACTTGACGGAGCCGGCATCGGAACCAGCGGGCTCGGACGTCTTGTTGCCCGAGCAGCCGGCAAGGCCAAGGCCGGCGGCAGCGGCAGCAGAAAGCGAGACAAAACCGCGGCGTGAAACCATATCGAACATATTCAACCCTTTCGAACGCTATGCCCGGGCACCCCGCCGCAGGCTTTATTATGTTACTAGATTATACTTCCGCGCGAATAATGATAATGAGAAATTATTCTCGCTAGAGAATATAGTTTCGAGTTGCCGTGCACCTCGGCGTCGCTTCGGCGGAAAACAAAGGCGGAGCAGCCGTTCAGGTCGCCCCGCCGCAGGTAAACCGCTTATTTGGTATGTCCGCCGCCCGCCGTCATTTGGGCCGCATGCTCCAGCTGATCGCTCACGGCCTCCCAGCTTTCGCGGGCCGCTTTCGTGGATCCCGGAAAGTTGATGACAAGCGTATGCCCACGCTGCATGCACACGGCGCGCGAGAGCATAGCGCGGCGCGTCTTGGTCATGGAGTACGCACGGATTGCCTCTGCAATACCCGGCACATCGCGGTCGCAGACGGCACGCGTCGCCTCGGGCG
>URKU01000017.1 GCA_900548515.1 uncultured Collinsella sp.
ACTTGTTTGGCTGTCAGCGGAGGCGATTGGCAATGGATAACTATTTGGACTTGATGCGCGCTCGCCGCGAGCAGATTCTGGAACGTTTTTATGCGGCGCTCGATCGCGCGGGCCGTCCCCACGACGCCGCGAGCCTCATTGCCGTGTCCAAGACCGTTGGTGTCGATGAGACCGTTGCCGCCATCCAGGCGGGGTATCGCCATTTTGCCGAGAACCGCCCGCAGGAGCTGGTTCGCAAGCTCACGGGTCTGGCGGAGCATCCGGAGCTGCCCGAGGTGCGCTTCGATATGATCGGCAACCTGCAGACCAATAAGATCAATGCGGTGCTGGGCTCAGCCGAGCTGATTCACTCGGTGGGTTCGCTGCATCTGGCGCAGGCGATCTCGAGCCGTGCTGTTCGCAAGATTGAGGCAGGCGAGCTCGTCGGCCCCCAGCGTGTGCTCATTGAGGTCAATGTGAGTGGTGAGGAGTCGAAGGGAGGCTTTTCACCCGATGAGATTCGCGCCGCCGCGGGTGAGCTTGCAGAACTTGAGGGAATTTGCGTACAGGGGCTTATGACTATGGCGCCCCGGGGGAATAAGGATGTGGCACGCCGCACCTTTGCGGGGCTTCGTGAGCTGAGGGATGAGCTGGAGGCGGCGCATCCCGATTTGAACCTGCCTGAGCTTTCCTGCGGTATGAGCGAGGACTTTGAGTCTGCCCTTGAGGAGGGCTCTACGCTCGTTCGCCTGGGCAGGGTAGTATTTAGCCCGGAGTTTGCAGTAAAATAAGGCTCTGAAGTGCGCACTGATTATCGGGGCGCCTGCACTAAACCGCGAGAGGACACAACCATGGGCTTCCTTGACGAGATTAAAAATAAGATGCACCTGGGCGGCCAGCAGGGTTACGACCAGGGTTATGGCCAGGACGACGACTACGGCTACGATGACGGCTACGACGATGGCTATCAGAACAACGGCTACAGTGGTGCTTCGGGCGAGGGCTTCTACACCCAAGACGAGCCGAGCAACGGTCTGCTTGGCCAGACGCGCCGCGGTGAAGCTGAGTCGGTTGCCGTGTATACGCGCTCCGGTCAGCTGGTCGGCGATGACTCCCGCCATGCCACGACGTATAACCCGCCTTCGCGCTCGCAGGACAGTGTTGCGAGCGGTTATCGTCCTGGTGCCTATGACACGCCGTCGAGCTACGCCGAGAATACCCGCGCCCGTGCCGCCGCTGCACCCGCGCCTGCACCGAGCGATGCCTCGGCCTATGCGAGCAATATCATCAACGCCACGCCGCAGCTGCCGGCCTATGTCCTGCGCCCCGAGAGCTATGACGACGTGGAGACCGTGGTGCGCCGCGTTCGCACCAAGCAGCCTGTCGCACTGATTTTTGTGGGCGTACGCACCGAAGTTGCCAAGCGCGTCTTGGACTTCTCTTACGGCTTTGCCTGCGGTCTGGGTGCCACGGTCAAGGAGGTGGGCGACCGCGTGTTCATGGTGCTGCCCGCCGGTTGCGAGGTCAAAGATTCCGATCTCAAGAAGCTTCGTGCCGACGGCTACCTTAAGTAAAGACAAGACGAGGAGATTCCCATCAACATCTACACTATCGTCCAGCTGGTCAACACGCTGTTCAACTTCTATTCCACGCTCATTGTCGTCTACTGCTTTATGACGTGGATTCCCATGAAGCAGGGTGGTTTGCTTCAGGATATTGCCGCGGTGCTTGATAGCGTGTGCGGTCCGTGGCTCAACCTGTTCCGTCGTTTCATCCCGCCGATGGGCGGTATCGATTTTTCGCCGGTCGTTGCGATTATTGCGTTGCAGTTGGTGCAGAGGCTGGTTCTGCAGCTTCTTATAGGTATACTCGTGTAGAACTGACTTAGTAACTTACGTCGGGCGTGTAGCGCCGAGGCGATGAAAAAGGAGACTTGTTATGGCTATTACCCCTGCAGACATCCAGGCTCAGACTTTCTCTGAGGCCAAGCGTGGCTACGATCCTGCCGAGGTCGACGTCTTCTTGGAGACGCTGTCCTCCGAGGTTGACGCTATGCTCGCTAAGATCGTCGACCTTAAGGGTCGTCTGACTGCTACCGAGCAGCAGCTTGCCGATGCACAGGCTCAGCTTGCCCAGGCTCAGGATACCGCCGACCAGGCCGTTCCTGCCGCCCCCGTGGCTGCTCCCGCCCCTGACTTCTCCGCTCAGGAGCGCCAGATTTCCGCCGCCCTGATCGCTGCCCAGCAGACCGCTGAGACCATCGTCAACGATGCCAACGAGAACGCTGAGCGTATCCGCAACGAGGCTGACGCCAAGGCCCGCGAGGTTATCCGCCAGGCTCTGACCGAAAAGCAGGCCGAGCTCGAGGAGATCGATCGTCTCAAAGCTTCCCGTGAGGAGTTCAAGGCCGAGTATCTCAAGCTCATCCAGCACTTTATGGACGATGCCCAGAACTCCTTCCCGGCCGATCTGATGGCCTCTACGCCGGTCGGTTCTGCCGCTTCTCCTGCGGTGACTGTTCCCGCCGAGCCGCTGCCCGTCGCTGACCCGGTTGTCCCCGTGGCCGATCCCTTCGCCCCGATCGACAACTTCGCTGCCGACGACCTGGACTAACATTCGGCCTACAATTTAGTGCCTCGAAAGGACCCGCAGCTTGCGGGTCCTTTTTTATGACTGTGCAAGGGCGCGCAACATAAAAAACCGAGCCCTGCACATAGTGGCGCAGAACTCGGCGAACCGGTGAGCGGTCAAGGATAGGTTTTAGGGCATGTCCCAAAATCTACTTGAGGAGGAAGTCGGAGAGGGGAATGGTACGGGCCTCGCGATGCTCGGAATCGGCGATGTGGTCGGCAGGATATCCGCAGACGAGCATGTGATAGGGATAGACGCCCTCGGGCAGGTTGAACTGCTCCTGTGCCACCTCGGGCTTAAAATGGCATACCCAACACGTTCCCAGGCCCTGCTCGGTGGCCTCCATCATCATCTGATCGCACACTATGGACGTATCGATTTCACTGGAATTCATCTGGTCATACGGGCGCACCCAAGCGTCTTCGGTAACGCTACAAATAAGGAAGATGAGCGGAGCGCCAAAGATAGATCCACCACGAGCAAACCGAGGCTGACAAGCAGCAGCCTTCTCCAGAAGCTCAGGCGTATCCAGCACCATCACACGAGAAGGATGATTATTACAAGCAGAAGGAGCAATCCGCCCAGCCTCAACAATGGCATCCACCACAGCCTGCTCCACAGCCCGATCTTCAAACTCACGACAAGAATACCGACCCCGAGCCAGATCCAAATAACTCACAACCAAGCCCTCCAAATTCAGTGTATCAACCCAAAGCAAAACAAAGGGTACCCAAAGTCCGATCCAGCCAAACGTTTAAGGCGATCCCAAAGTTCCCAATCAGGCCCCAAGGCCCTGCCAACAAAAGCCCCATCGCTTTCAAAGTATCAGCCAAAGTTCCCAATGGTGGTACGTAAGGGAGCGGGTCCGACCACTGATAACCTTTTGAACGACTCTGCTTGCAGCCGGAGTGAAAAAGGTTATCAGTGGTCGGGCCCGCGACCGGTGGGACACGTACCCCCAATTAACTGTTCTTCATGACAATCGAATCCACAACATCGGCCACATTCTCGCAGCAGTCGGCGCAGTACTCCAGGAAGGCGTAGACGTCACGCCAAGCGATGACCTCGAGCGGATCCTTGCCGTTAACGTGCAGGTTGCGCATGGCGTTGATGTAGAGCTCGTCGGCCTCGGACTCGATGGTGTTGATCTGGATGACCAGCTCGCGCAGCGTTTTGGACTTGCGGTAGTTGGGAAGCTCGACCATCAGGTCTTTCATGGCGCGGCAGGCGTCAGTCACCTTGTGGGCGATGACGATGGCGTCGGGATGGATGCTCTGAATGTTGGTGAAGTAGACGCGCTGCACGACGCCCTCAATACGGTCGAGCACGGTGTCGAGCGCGCAGCTCATCAGATCCAGATCCTCGCGCTCGAGCGGGGTGATAAAGGCGGTGAGCAGGGCGTCTTCGAGCTCGTGGTGCTTCTTGTCTGCCGCATGCTCAATCGCATGCATCTCCTCGAGCATGTCGTGGATCTGCGCGGGATCAAAGTTCTCAAAAATCTTGATGAGCAACTCTGCGGCCTGGACAGCAAGGTCGGCGCAGGCGACGTAGTTGTCAAAGTAGAACGAATCGGGTTTCTTTGCCATGGGTGGGTCCTTTCGAGGCGAAGACGGGTGGGCGAAGTGTTGCGGTCCAGATGGACGTTCGGTTTGACTAGAGGAACATCATGAACAGCTTGGCCATGACAAAGCTGATGAGTCCGCAGGCGGGGAAGGTGAAGAACCAGGTGAACATCATGTCCTTGACGACGCCGAAGTTGATGGCCGAAAGGCGCTTGACGGCACCGACACCCATAATGGCGCAGGTTTTGATGTGCGTGGAGGACACGGGGATGCCGGTAAGGGTGGCAAGTAGCAGGTTCGCGGCGCCCGCGAGGTCGGCGGAGAAGCCCTGATACTTCTCGAGCTTAACCATGCTCTGGCCGACGGACTTGATGATGCGCTCGCCGCCCACGCTGGTGCCGATACCCATGGTGGCCGAGCACAGCAGCATAATCCAGATGGGGATGCCTGCATCGCCGACGCTCGTCTGGCCGCTGGCAAAGGCCACGCCTAAAAAGAGCACGCCGATGAACTTCTGTCCATCCTGCGCGCCGTGCATAAAGCTCATGGCCGCAGCGCTCGCGATCTGAGCGTATTTAAAGAAGACATTGGCACGTCGCCTGTTGGCGGCGGCGAAAAGGATCGAGACGAGCTTGCACAGGACCCAGCCCATGACAAAGCCCAGGCCGATGGAGAGTGCTAGGCCGTAGATGACCTTCATCCACTCGTGGACGTTGACGCTGCTCGCACCGCCGAGGGCGATGGCGGCACCGGTCAGGCCGGCGATAAGGCTGTGGCTTTGCGAGGTGGGGATGCCAAAACGCGACGCTGTGGCGCCGTAGACGACGATGGAGAACAGCGCCGCGCATAGGCAGGCGAGCGCCATGGTGCTGTTTCCGCCAAAGTCGACGATATGTGAGATGGTGTTGGCGACGCTCGCGTTAAAGTGCGTCATGATGAGCACGCCGAGGAAGTTGAATGCGGCGCTCATGAGAATGGCGGCGCGGGCGGGCATGCAACGCGTAGTGACGCAGGTCGCGATGGCGTTGGGCGCGTCGGTCCATCCATTGACGAAGATGGCGCCCAACGCGAGGATCACGGTGACGGCAAGGACTGGGTTCGACACAATTTGGCCGAGGAAGGTTGAGAACGTTACGTCCATATATGGGCTTTCTCGAAGTTTGCAGACGCGTTACAAAAACATGATAAATCGTATCACCTCCTGCGGGTCTCTTTACCGAGTTCTGATGGGAGAAGTGAACTTTTTGGCACTAAAATTGAATATTAGCCCTGTTGACCGCGGGTGTTCTTTTTGCTAACACGCCATGCGGACACGTGCGCGCGCCCCAACACCTCAAAACCACAGTCTGTTCGCTTTACAATATGCAAACATGCGTTCGATAATAGGAGGCATGGAATATCGACAGACAGATGGCAAAACTCGACGCGTGCACAAGCAGTATGTGGACGTTGTGGCTCGCATCCTCGCGGGCGGACAAGTCGTGCCGGTTACCGTCTGCTGGGTCGACGGTCGCTGCTTTACAATTGACGAGATTGTCTCGTCCACGGGCTTTGGCTTAACGGTTCACGGTGTTCGTACGGCAACGTATAAGGTTCGTTTTGGCGGGCATGCGACCGAGTTGTATCTGGAGGACCAGGCGCGCGGACGGCCGGACGGCTCGCAGGCCCACGTGATGCGTTGGTGGGTCTGGGCGTTTGATTGTACGCTTGAGGGCGAGCGTCGTAGGTAAGGGCGCACGGCGTTCGAGTACAATGGCAGGAATCTTGTCAGCTACTGCGCCGTTATTTGTGGCGCTTTTTGAAAGGACGAACCTATGAACGATATCCAGGGCTATCAGAACGGCCCCGTCGAGAGCGGTGCAGGCCGCGCCAAGGAGATGTCGCCGCGCGCGTACAATCTCGCCATGTCTGCCCTGATCTTCTTGGGCTTTTGCGCCATGGGCGCCGGCGCCTACTTTACGAGCACCATGTCGTTTGCGCGCATGATGATGAGCGGCGCCGCCTTGCCGCTGGTCTTTGGCTCGTTTATTTTGACCATCGTCGGCATGGTCATGATGTCGGCCGCCGCCAGCAAGCAGTCCGTGGGCCTGTCCCTTGTGGGCTACGTAATCTTTGCGAGTACCTTTGGCCTGACCGCGTCGTTTGGCCTTGCCAACTACGACCTGCCCACCATCAACACTGCCTTTATCGCCACGGCCGCCATCACCTTTGTCTTTGGCGCCTTGGGCGTGACGTTCCCCAAGTTTTTCCAGCGCGTATATGGCATCGGTTTTGGCATTCTGCTCGCCACTATTCTGGTTGAGATCGTGCTGATGTTCATGGGCGTCTCGCAGACCATCACCGACCTGATCGTGATCGTGGTGTTCGCCGGCTTTATTGGCTACGACACCTATGTTGCCACGACGGTGCCGCCTACGCTGCCCAACGCCGTGCTCATGGCGTCCAATCTGTTCGTGGACATTATCAACGTGTTCCTGCGCATCCTGAACATCCTTGGCCGTCGCGACTAGTGGCGAATTGCGGCGGTGCTTGCCGTGCGTGTAAATCGATGCGAAAGGCGGTCCTTCGGGGCCGTCTTTTTTGTACGCGGCGGGGTATCATGGATGGGAAAAGCCGATAGCGGCAGCGACAGGAAAGGTGACCACTTATGGCAGACGTCGACAACAGGAACCGTAACCGCAGGTCCAACCGAGCGGGTCAGCCCAATCCCAAGCGCGAGGCCCGTGCCAAGGCCGCCGAGCGTCACGTGGCAACTGTGTCCGAAGCGTGCGCCAAGGATATCGAGCGTTCGCTTGCCGGTGTTCGCGAGTTTGACGGTATGCCTGCCGGCTTTGTCTCGGCGATGAAGGCCAAGGTTCAGAGTGCTGTGGCCGCCGAAGAACAGGTTGCCGAGGACGTCGAGGGCGCGGAGGCTGCCGAGGTCGAGGCAGCGCTCGAGCCCGTCGAGGAGCCTGCCGAGGAAATCGCTGAAGCTGAGTCCGCGCCTGCTGAGGAGCCCGCTCCGGTTCTGCCCGAGGTCACCGTGCTCGATGCCTCCGCCACGCAGGCCATCCTGGACAACGGTCGTGGCTATGCGCAATTCTGCGACATGGCCGTGCTCGCCTTTGCCTCGTTCACCAACCCGGGCGGTGGCTATATTCAGGGTTATCTGGGCCAGGAGGCCACGCTGTGCGCCGATTCGTATCTGTACAACGTTCTCGACAAGCAGCGCAAATGGTACGGCGAGAACCGTCGCCGCAACATCAACTGCGAGCTTTACCGAAACCGTGCGCTGGTGGTGCCTGCGGTGCGCTTCGACCGCAACCACGTGCATGCGTATGCCGACGTAATCGTGGCCGCCGCGCCCAACGTTAAGCGCGCCCGCCAGGAGTATCGCGTGAGCGACGATGCTCTGCTGGATGCCCTGCGCGACCGTATCCGCTTTGTGCTTGCCATCTGCGACGAGCTAGGTCGCGAGAAGCTCGTGCTGGGCGCTTGGGGCTGCGACAACAACGGCTTTGACGCAGAGGCCGTGGCCGAGCTCTTCCGCAAGGAGCTCGCGTCGGGCGACTTTAAGGTCAAGCAAGTCTTCTTTGCCGTGCCTTCTACGCGCTGGGATGAGGATTTTGCCAAGTTCGAGCACGTGCTGGCAAACTTCCCCGAGCGCAACGAGAAGTCCTATGCCCAGGTTGCCGCTCGCGCTGCGGCAGCTCGCGCCGCCGAGCAGGCCCAGGCTGCTACCGAGGATGATGAGGACGAGGACGATTGGCGCAAGTACCTGTAATCGGTACGTGCTGACAGATAGGTCGAGCCGACGGGAGAGGCTGCTTCCGTCGGCTTTTTACTGAGCGAGGGGCTTACGATGAAAAACGTTCTATGCTTTGGCGACAGCAACACCTATGGTTACGATCCGGCGGGCATGCGCGACGGCACCGCGGTGCGCTATGCGCAGGACGTGCGCTGGTGCGGCGTGGCCCAACGTGACTTAGGCGAGGGCTGGCATGTAATTGAAGAAGGCCTCAACGGCCGCACGACGGTACGCGACGACATGTGCCATCTGGACACCAATCTTAACGGCATTCGCGCGCTTCCGATGCTGCTCGAGGCCCATAAGCCGCTGGATGCGATCGTTATTATGCTGGGAACTAACGATTGCAAGACGGTCTTTGGTGTGACGGCCTCCGATATTGCCCGTGGCACCATGGCGCTGATTCGCGCGGTGCGTGCATTTCCCTGGACCAATGCCGCACCCTGCCCGCGTATTCTGCTGATGGCACCTATCAAGATCAAGCCGCAAATCGCCGATGTATATATGACCGATTTTGATGAGCGTTCCGTCGAGGCCTCGGAGCATTTTGCTGAATACTATGCGCACGTAGCCGAGCAGTTTGGCTGCGACTTTTTGAATGCAGCGGAGTTTGCCGAGCCGGGCGATATCGACTATCTGCATATGATGCCCGAAAGCCATGAGAGCCTGGGTCACGCCGTGGCAGTCAAACTCCAAGAGATGCTCGGAGAGTAGCGCGACCCCAAACCACCGCAAAGGTGTCTGTCCCCTTTGCGGTGGTTTGGGTTGCGAATCTTAATACTGCCACATGTGATTGACGGGGCCGGAGCCTTTGCCCATGTCTAGGCCGGCGGCCAGAGCGCCTGTCAGGTATGCCTTGCCCGCGTTGACGGCGTCGGCAAGATCCATGCCCTGAGCCAGCGCACAGGCGATGGCGGACGAGAGCGTGCATCCGGTGCCGTGCGTGTTGTCGGTCTCAATACGCTTGTGGCGGAACCACGTGGTGAGCGGATCGCCTAGGTGGTTGCCCTCATCATCGAGTGGTGCGGGTTCGGCCAGTACATCGTTGGCCTCGTTGACAAGATGCCCGCCCTTAACGAGGGACGCGCAGCCAAAGCGGCGGGTGAGGAGCATGGCAGCATTTTGCTGCGTGCGCTCGGAGTCGACCTCATAGTCGAGCAGGGCCATGGCCTCGGGAATATTGGGCGTGATAACCGTCGCCAGTGGGAACAGGCGACGCGTGAGCGCCTCGGCGGCATCTTCGGCAATCAGCCGCGCGCCCGAGGTGGCGACCATGACGGGGTCGACTACCACGTTTGTCGCGTTCCAGGCGCTCAGGCGGTCGGCGATAACATCGATAATCTCGGCAGAGGAAACCATGCCAATCTTGACGGCGTTGGGGCGGATATCGTCAAAAACGGCATCGATCTGTGCCGCGACAATATCCGGGGAGATGTTCTGCACGGCGGTGACACCGAGCGTGTTTTGTGCGGTGATGGCCGTGATGGCTGTCTCGGCATACAGACGGTGCGCCGTGATGGTCTTAATGTCGGCCTGAATGCCGGCGCCACCGCTGGAATCGGATCCTGCGATGGATAGAACGGCAGGTACCTTGCTGCGATCCATGTTCGCTCCCTTGTCTGGTCGGATTCAAATGGGTCTTTAAGCCAGCATTATAAAGATGCCCAGGCCGGCGATATGCCGAACCCGGGCGCGAGATGTAATTTTTACGCAAATGTAAGCAAATGTTCACACGTCAACAATTGGCGGGCGCCGACTCGATGTTAAAAGGCGATTGCGGCGAAGAGACTAGTCCTCCATACCGAGGTCGATCGTCGTGCCCTCAAACACTTTGTTGACGGTGCGGACGGCGCACATCTTGCCACACATGGTGCAAGTGCCCTCGGTGGCGGCGGGGGACTCCTCGTAGCGCTTCTTGCCCGTAACCGGGTCGAGCGCGCACTCCCACATGGCGTCCCAGTCGAGCTTGCGGCGTGCCTGGCCCATCTTGTCGTCCATGTCGCGGGCGTGGGGCACCTTTTTGGCGATGTCGGCGGCGTGTGCGGCGATCTTGGTGGCCATGAGGCCGTCGAGCACATCCTGGGCGTTGGGCAGGCATAGGTGCTCTGCCGGTGTCACGTAGCACAGGAAGTCGGCACCGGAGCTTGCGGAGATGGCGCCGCCGATGGCGGCGGTAATGTGGTCGTAGCCCACGCCGATATCGGTCACCAGCGGCCCCAGCACATAGAACGGGGCGTTGTGGCACAGACGCTTCTGCAGCTTCATATTGGCGGCGATCTCGTCGAGCGCCATGTGACCCGGGCCCTCGACCATGACCTGGACGCCGGCGGCCCAAGCACGCTTGCACAGCTTGCCCAGTTCGATCATCTCGGCAGTCTCGGTGGCGTCGTTGGAGTCGTAGAGACAGCCCGGGCGGCAGGAGTCGCCGAGTGAGATCGTTACGTCGTACTCGTGGCAGATTTCGAGCACCTCGTCGTAGAACTCGTAGAAGGGGTTCTCGTTACCGGTGACTTCCATCCAGCCAAACAGCAGCGAGCCGCCGCGGCTGACGATGTTCATGAGGCGGCCGGTCTCCTTGAAGGTCTTGATGACCGATTTATTGATGCCGCAGTGGATGGTCATAAAGTCCACGCCGTCTTCGGCGTGTGCACGCACGACCTCGAGCAGATCGTTCTTGGTCAGCTTGACCAGCGGCTTTTCCATGTAGCCGATGGCGTCGTACATGGGGACGGTGCCCACCATGAGCGGGGTCTCGTCGATGAGCTGCTGGCGGAACTGGCGCGTCTTGCCCGAGTTGGAGAGGTCCATGATGGCGTCGGCGCCAAAGTCCTCAGCGATCTTGACCTTCTTCCATTCCTCGGCGGCATCGGCCTTGTCGCCCGAGATGCCCAAGTTCACGTTGACCTTGGTGGACAGGCCCTCACCGACACCAAAGGCGCGCATGCCCTTTTTGATATGCACGATGTTGGCGGGAATGGCGATGCGGCCGTCTGCTACGCGCTCACGGATGTACTCGGGGTCACGATGCTCGCGCTCGGCGACCTCCTTCATCTGCGGTGTGATCTGCCCGGCGCGGGCAAAGTCGATTTGCGTGACGAGCTTGGGCTCGGTCTGTGTGCTCATTGGCATGGCTCCCTTCGTTGGCATTACCCATATCAGGTTTGCGGGTCAGGGCGGGCGCGCCCAATCTCAGCCTGCCGTCTTGTCCTGCAAGCCCCCCGTTTATGTAATGGGCTCAAGTATAGCTCGAATGGGTACGATTGGCCTAACGAGCGTGCCTGTGAGGAGGCGAACATGGAAGACAAGCATCTATATCGAGAGACGCAATGGGATGTATCGGCCGAGGAAAGCCGTGCGCACCATGGCCTTGTCGCGATTGGTTTTGCGGTGCTTGCCGTGTTGGTGATTGCCTTTTGTATTTGGACGTTCGGCGGTCGTGGCGGCGTCACCTGGGGGTTTGAAGCCGACGATGCCCTGCCGATCATGATAGTGAAGGTTGCGGGCGGCAATACCGTTGCCGCGCCGGGCGACTATTGGTATCCGCGCGACGAGTTTGTGCAGCTGCAGTTGAGCGGCGGGTCTATTCCGGGCGAAGAAATCGAACGCGTGACGTTTGATGAGGCACTCAAAACACTCATGGTGAAGCTCAAAGATCAGGGCGATGTGCCCACGACCATGGATATCGCTCTGACGGAGTGGCGTCTGGAACCTCCGTCGGGCGTTACGGTATCCGACGTAGAGCACGTTAAGATTACCTACCAAAATGGCTCGACGAGCGAGATTGCAAAGGCCGATGGCTTGGCGGAGTAACGGGGTGTTTGGAAACGGCGGGCCTATAGTGCCTGCGCGTTCATGAAAACCAGGGTGTTTTTGTCTGAAAGCTCGGGGATGTGCCGATAGCCGATGTTGAATGCGGTAAGTTCGCTTGCATCCTCGAGCTTGTTTTCTGCCATCCACCGCACCATGGAGCCGCGCGCCTTTTTGCTGGCGGTCGACCGTTGGATGGGCTTCCCGTTGCGGATGCCCTCGCCAAAGAGGCATGTGACGGCCGTGGCGTCGCCCGCGAGGTGGGGCAGAACGGCTTTGGCATACTCTACGCTGGCGAGGTTGACGATCGTGGTGTTTGAGCCTGCCGGGGCGATAGCCCGCGCGAGCTTATCGCTCCAAAATGCGTAGAGGTCTCGGGCACCGTCGACGACAAGCTTCGCGCCCATCTCCAGCCGATACGGTTCGACGGCATGAAAGGGACGAACGCACCCGTAGAGGCCGGAGAGGATCCACAGATGGTCTTGCAGCCATGCGAGCTGCGCGGAATCCATCACCTCGGGTGCCATGCTCTGGTATTGAATGCCGTGATAGGACATGACGGCAGGGGAGATGTGACGGGCGAGTGCGGGATTGTCGAGATCGCCGCTTTTCAGGATGGGCCCGAACTCATGCAGGGTGTTGAGGCAAGGTCCCAGCAGTTTGTCACTCACGTTCCATAGCGCCTGCAGGCCGCCGCTGCCTTCATTCCGCTCGATATCTAGCAGTGCGCGGTGGAGGCGAGCCGTCTCGCGCACAAAGGGTGGGATGCCCAGGACTTCAAAAGCATCTTGGGCCGCGCGCATCTGCTTGGCGGGCGAAATGATGACCTGCAGCATGGGCTCTCCTCTGCCAAAAAAGTTGCGGTGGAATACGGTCTGTTTTGGCCGTTTATGGGCCAGTTTAGTCCGTATTTCACCGCAACTGATGAAGGGTTGGTTAGGCTCGCTCGATGAAGGCCTTGTAACCGCGATATGCCTCGTAGATGTCGGCCTTGTTGGCGACCTCCCACAGGGCGTGCATGGACAGGACGGCAACGCCGGAGTCGATGACGTTCATGCCGTACTTGGCCATGATGTAGGCGATGGTGCCGCCGCCACCAGCGTTGACGCGGCCGAGCTCGCAGGTCTGGAAGTCCACGCCGGCCTCGTCCATGATGTCGCGGACGAGGGCCACATACTCGGCGTCGGCGTCGTTAGAGCCGCCCTTGCCGCGGCTGCCCGTGTACTTGTTAAAGCACAGGCCGCGACCCATAAAGGCGGCGTTCTTGGTCTCGAACTTGCCGGCATAGCCCGGGTCGAAGCCGGCGGACACGTCGGAGGAGAGCATGCGGCTGCGGGCGAGCGCGCGGCGCAGGGCCAGCGGGCTATCCTCGCCGGCGAGCGTCATGATCTCGGCGACGGTGTTCTCGAAGAAGCGGCTCGTCATACCGGTGGCACCCACGGAGCCGATCTCCTCCTTATCGACGATGAGCGTGATGCTCGTGCGCTCCACGTTGGCGACGTCGATCTGGGCGAGCATGGACGGATAGGCGCAGACACGATCGTCGTGGCCATAGCCCAAAATCATGGAGCGGTCGAGGCCCATGTCGCGGGCGGGACCGGCGGGCACGACCTCGATCTCGGCGGAGAGGAAGTCCTCCTCCTCGACGCCGTACTGTTCCTTGAGGATGTCCAGGAACATCTGCTTGACGGGCTCCTTGGGAGCGTCCTTGTCGTCCTCGTCAAACTTGACGGGACGGCCGCCCACGATCACGTCGAGGATCTCGGCGTCGACGGCGTCCTTGGCGGGCTTGGACATCTGCTCGCTCGAGAGGTGGATCAGCAGGTCGGAGATGGTAAAGACCGGATCGTCTGCCTTGTCGCCGATGTTGATGTCGACGGTGGTGCCGTCCTTTTTGCAGATGACGCCCACGAGTGCGAGCGGGGAGGCCACCCAGTGGTAGCTCTTGACGCCGCCGTAGTAGTGCGTGTCGAGATAAGCCATGTCGCCGGCCTCGAAGGCGGGGTTCTGCTTAAGGTCTAGGCGCGGCGAGTCCACGTGGGCGCCCAGGATGTTAAAGCCCTGCTCGAGCGGGGCGGTGCCCAGGTTGACGAGCATGAGGTCTTTACCGTGATTGGCGGCGTACACCTTGTCGCCGGCCTTGAGCGTGCGGCCCTCGGCAATCACGGTCTCCAAGTCGACGTAGCCCGCCTCCTCGGCCATCTTGATGCCGGTCTTGACGCACAGGCGCTCGGTCTTATTCTCGCTCAAAAACTGCTTATAGCCGCGGCAAAGCTCCTCGAGTTCCTCGACTTGCTGTGGCGTGTACTTTTTCCATGCGCAGGGACGCTCCATGACGCAGGCTCCTTTCGGATCGATCGTGCTGGTTGATGTACCGTGAGCCATCGTATCACGCGCGGGCTCACGGTGGCGGGGGAGCTTGATGTGAGGTGGCCGCGGGGCGGGGAGCGTGTAAACTGGAGTGAGCAAACCGTGCCCAGCCTAAAGCGAGGTATTCAATATGTCTGACAAGCGCCGCACCTTTGCCGTTATCGACGGCAACTCGCTCATGCATCGCGCCTTCCACGCCGTGCCGCCGACTATGAACGCGCCGGACGGTCGCCCCACCAACGCGATCTTCGGCTTCCTGAACATGTTTCTTAAGATGATCGATGCCTTTAACCCCGACGGCGTGGTCGTGGCGTTTGATAAGGGCAAGCCGCGCGTGCGCATGGAGATGCTGCCGCAGTATAAGGCGCAGCGCCCGCCCATGGACCCCGATCTGCATGCGCAGTTCCCTATGATCAAGGAGCTGCTCGGTGCGCTCAACGTGCCGATTCTGCAGTCTGAGGGCTGGGAAGGCGACGATATCCTGGGAACCATGGCGCGCCTGGGTGAGGAGGCCGGCTGCGACATGCTGCTGGTGACCGGTGATCGCGATATGTATCAGCTCGTGACCGAGCACGTCAACGTGGTCTCGACCCGCAAGGGCCTGTCCGACGTGGCGATCATGACGCCCGAGAGCGTGGACGATCTGTATCACGGCATCACGCCGGCGCTCGTGCCCGACTTTTATGGTCTGAAGGGCGACACGTCCGATAACATCCCCGGCGTGCCGGGCATCGGCCCCAAAAAGGCGAGCGCGCTCATTGCGCAGTACGGTAGCCTGGACGAGGTCATCGCGCATGCCGACGAGGTCAAGGGCAAGATGGGCGAAAACCTGCGCGCACACATCGACGATGCTCTGCTGAGCCGCAAGGTCGCGACCATCCGCACCGATGCGCCCGTTGAACTCGATTTTGAGGCGACGTCCTTCCCGGCGTATTCTGCCGATGAGGTTTCCGCGGCACTGGGTACGCTCGGCATCACCGCCATGCAGAACCGTTTCTTGGCGCTGATCGGTGACGAGGGTGGCGCTGCTGCCGCTGCTAGAACGTTTGAGATGCCCACGATTGAGCGCACCGCTGCCGGCGATGCCGAGGCGCTTGCTGACGTGGCGTCCGAGGTTTCGCGTGCGATCGAGGCGGGCGAGTGGGTCGCCACCGTGGTGGACGATGACAAGGAAGAGGGCGCGCTCTTTGGACTGACGCGCACGCTGTGGTTGGCGACGTCCAAGGGCCTCTTCGCGCTCGAGGAGGGCGACAGCTGCGCGGCGGCTGAGGTTGAGGGCTTCAACTTCGTCCACGGCGTGATTGCTGGCGTGCTCGCGCGTCTGTTTATGGAGGGTCGCGTGGCGAGCCCGGATATGAAGGTGCTGTTGCACGAGCTTTCGCCCATCGATTCTTCTGAGCCCGAGCTCATGGATCCGCTGGCAGTCGATTCTACGCGCATCTTCGATACCGTGGTTGCCGCCTACCTGCTGGATTCCGACCGCTCCGAGTTCGATGAGGCATATCTTGCCGATACGTATCTGCAGATGGCGCTGCCTGCGGCGCGCGGCGCAGAGGGTGCCGGCGAGGACGCTCCGGCACCTGCCGCCCGTACTGCGGCTCTGACGCTGGCGCTCGTGGCGCCGTTGCGCGAGTGCATGGCCCGCGAGAACGCCGCCAACGTGTTCGATGGCATCGAGATGCCGCTCGTTCCGGTACTTGCCAAGATGGAGCGCGCGGGCATGCTCGTGGACCCCGAGCGCCTGCACAGTCTGTCCGAGGGTCTGGCGACCCAGATTGCCGAGGTCGAGCGCAGCATTCGCGACCTGGCGGGTGATGAGACGTTTAACATCGGTAGTCCCATGCAGCTGTCGCACGTGCTCTTTGATGTGATGGGGCTTCCGACCAAGGGCCTCAAGAAGACTAAGCGCGGCTATTATTCGACCAATGCCAAGGTGTTGAGCGATCTTGCCCGCGACCACGAGATCGTGCGCCTGATTTTGGACTGGCGTGAGAAGTCCAAGATCAAGTCAACCTATCTGGACACGCTGGGCCCGCTGCGCCGTGGTGACGGTCGTGTGCACACCACGTACAACCAGACCATCACGGCAACGGGGCGTCTGTCCTCGAGCGACCCGAACCTGCAGAACATCCCGACGCGCTCGGAGCTGGGCCGCACCGTCAAAACGGCGTTTTCGGCAGGCGAGGGAAGCGTCTTTTTGGCGGTGGACTACTCGCAGATCGAGCTGCGTCTGCTGGCGCATCTTTCGGGTGACGAGCACCTGGTGCGCGCCTTTAACGAGGGCGAGGACTTCCATGCCGAGACGGCGGCGCGCGTGTTTGGTGTGCCGGTGTCCGAGGTGACGCCCGACCTGCGCAGCCGCGCCAAGGCCGTGAACTTTGGCATCGTGTACGGCCAGCAGGCCTACGGTCTGTCGCAGTCGCTGCATATCTCGATGGCCGAGGCGCGCGACATGATCGACCGCTACTACGAGGCCTACCCGGGCGTGCGTACGTTCCTCGACAACGTGGTGGCGCGCGCCAAGCAGACGGGCTACGCCGAGACCATGTATGGCCGCAGACGCCATATTCCCGAGCTCAAGGCCAAAAATCCGCAACTTCGCGGCTTTGGCGAGCGCACAGCCATGAACCATCCCATGCAGGGCACCGCCGCCGACATCATCAAGATCGCGATGGCCCGCGTAAGCCGCCGTCTGGAAGAGGAGGGCTTTGCCGCCCACATGATCTTGCAGGTACACGACGAACTGGACTTTGAGTGCCCCATCGACGAAGTCGAGCGCCTAACCACCATGGTCCGCGACGTCATGGAGCACGTCGTAGACCTCCGCGTCCCCCTAATCGCCGAAGCCAGCACCGGCATAACCTGGGCCGACGCGAAATAGGGAAGTGCCCACAACCCTAAAGTAACCAAACCAGAAGGGGGCTCCTTGCCAACAAGGAGCCCCCTTCGTTCAATTAAATTCAGCCTAAGTATCTAGACACTCAAGACGCCATCTAGGCGGCAAACAAGTAAACCTAGGGCCTGGCCGGGCGGCACAGGTTAACTTTTCGTAGATTCCGCACGCAAAGAAAGCCACTTAATGTGGCTTTCGTCTTGCGCAGGACCTGACCGAGCGAAAAGTTATCCTGTGCCGCCCGGCCAGGCCCGATGGGACGGCTACCGGGCCGCCAAGATAGCGTCGATGAGCGTCAGTACGCCCCCGTCGTTGTTGCTCGGAATGCGCCATTTGGCATGCGCGTTCATGTGCTCCTCGGCATTGTCCACGATAAAGCTGTGACCGACGCGCTCCAGCATGGGGATGTCGTTGTACGTATCGCCCACGGCGGCGGCGTCGGCGATATCGATGCCCAGGTGTTCGCACAGGTGCGCGACGCCGGCGCCCTTGTCGACGCCCAGGTTCATAAAGTCGATCCACTCGCGCCCGGCGTTGGTGACGTAGAGCTTGTCCGAGAACTCGGGGCTATAGGTCTCGCGGAAAGCGGGCTCGGCATCATAGGCCGGGAAGAAGATTGAGATCTTGTTGGACTCGATATCAAGGTCCTCAAAGCTGTCGACGTAGTTGATTGTGTTGTAGTAGACGCTGATCTCGTCGTGGTATTGATGGTCGCGGGCAAGCACGTAGAACTCGTCGAAGCAGCACAGGACGGGGACAGCGCGAGGATCCTCCGAGGCACGGCTCAAGACCTGCTGATACAGCTCCACGTCAATATTGCTCTTATAGATATAGCTGCCGCGATAGATCACGCACGCTCCGTTGTCGGGACAAAAAGCAAGGCGGTTTTTGATGCCCTCGAACATCTCCTCGAGCTTGGGGGCGGGACGTCCGCTGGCGGGGCAGAATACGATGCCGGCGTCGGCGAGCTTGTCCAGGCGCTCATCAAGACCCTGGGGCAGCACACGCTCGTCGGTCAGCAGCGTCTTGTCCATGTCGACGGCGAGAATCTTAATGTTTCCGATATTGGCGTCCGATTCGTAAGTTTGCATAAAAGCGAGCCTTTCGTTTCGAGATTGTTTCAGACGTTATAACCATCAATTCGTAGTCGGGCGTATTTTCGCAGGAACGGAGCGTATTTGCACCACGCTTCACAAAGTAATGAAAAAACTTTTCAGAAATTTGAATTTGTCGCTTGTGCTGCGGGCACTTTAGCGTAATATAGCGACCATCGAAAACGGAGACGGAAAAACAACCGCTTACCGAGGAAAAGGTACCGTTTACGATATTAGAATTGCGCCCGGCGATAGGTGAAAGGAGAGGCAGATGCAGTTCGTAAAGATCATCACCACTGCAGACAATGCCATCCGACGCCAGCGCGCAATTTCCCGACGACGATAACAATCGTCTCTGTCCGCATGGGGCGAATTGCCTCAACAGAGTCATTTTGAGGTCGTTGGGTTTTAGCACGACATTGCTACATGTTTCTAGGGCATGTATGTGCTGATTTTTGCTATTTAACCTGATATTGCACGGTATATGACCTTGAAATGACTTGCAACTGACCGATGTTCTAACTAGCTACCAAGGGCGAAAGGAAACAGCCATGAGCAAGGAAAAAGTCGTTCTCGCATATTCCGGTGGTCTTGATACATCCGTATGTGTCAAGTGGCTCCAGGACGAGAAGAATCTCGATGTCGTTTGCGTCTGCGGCAACGTGGGCCAGGAAGAGACCGGACTGGATGCCAAGAAGCAGAAGGCGCTCGACCTGGGCGTTCTCGATTGCCAGGTACTCGACCTGCGCGACGAGTTCTCCGATGAGTTCCTGACTATGGCCATCGCCGCAAACTCCATGTACGAGAACAAGTATCCGCTGCTCTCCGCCCTGTCTCGCCCGCTGCTTGCCAAGAAGCTTGTTGAGGTCGCCCACGAGTTTGGCGCGACCTACGTCGCCCACGGCTGCACCGGCAAGGGTAACGACCAGGTCCGTTTTGAGGCCGCCGTCAAGGCCCTCGACCCCGAGCTCAAGGTTATCGCCCCGGTGCGCGAGTGGGATCTGAAGTGCCGTCCCGACGAGGTCGCCTATGCCCACGCTCACAACGTGCCGGTTCCCGAGGGTGCCAACGACAACCCCTACTCCATCGACGACAACCTGTGGGGTCGTGCCATTGAGTGCGGTCACCTGGAGGATCCCTGGAACGAGCCGCTCGACGACGCTTGGGTTATGACCAAGAACCCCGAGGACACGCCGGACACCCCGACCTACACCGAGATTGAGTTTGAGGCCGGCAAGCCCGTCGCCGTCGACGGCAAGAAGATGAAGCTCTCTGAGATCGTCATCGCCCTCAACAAGATCTCCGGCGACAATGGCTTTGGCCGTCTCGATCTGGTCGAGGATCGCCTGGTGGGCCTTAAGAGCCGCGAGTGCTACGAGGTTCCCGGCGCCCTGACGCTCATCACCGCCCACAAGGCGCTCGAGGACATCTGCGTCGAGGGCGACCTGCTCAAGACCAAGATCAAGCTCGAGCAGGATTGGGCCACCGCCGTGTACAACGGCCAGTGGTACAGCCCGCTCAAAAACGCGCTCGATGCCTTTATGGCCGACACGCAAAAGTTCGTGACCGGCACTGTCCGTCTGAAGTTCTTTAAGGGCAACTGCCATGTCGTCGGCCGCAAGAGCCCCTTCAGCCTCTACGACTACGGTCTGGCTACCTACGACCGCGACACCACGTTTGACGAGAAGGCCAGCGCCGGCTTTATCGAGATCGATACGCTGTCGCTCAAGACGTGGGCAAAGGTCCAGGGCCCCAGCTCTGCTGCCGCTCAGGCCTAGCGCCTCTTTCCCTTGGTATCCGCGCGGCCCATCCGCGTGATACATAACGGGCGCACGGGGTCCCTACCTTTCGTTATGCTTGCTGACACTTCTTAACATCGGTGGCCCCTACGTTCCGCCCGCATATATGATGCCGCGTCTGCGGCTGAGTCCGAGCCCCGCCGGGGTTGTCCGGCGGGGCTCCTTCTATCAATTTGGCGGCTCTGTGCCTATATATATATGAGGAGTATCCATTATGTTCAATGCTATCGCGCATGCTTTGCTTGCCCTCGCGCCCGAGTTCGATGCTGTAAGGGTCGAGGACGTTCCTATGAGCCTGAAGGCCTGGATCGATGGTTCGCAGGGCAACATCCGGAGGGAGACGTTGGGCGCCAAGTGTATGGCGCGTCACTTCTTTGCAAATTAGCTACATGGCTCCGCACACGGTGGGGAATGTGCAAAACTAGCGGTTGAAAAATCGCTTTAGCGATATGGCGCATTGCTTTGGGCGCTTGTTTTGGTATTTGGAGAAAGGGGACGGTTCCATGGCTCTTTGGGGCGGTCGTTTTGAGGCAGGTGTGGCCGAGGTCACGCAGGAGTTTGGCGCGTCGCTGCCGGTCGACAAACATCTCTATAAGCAGGATATCGCCGGCTCTAAGGCGCATGCCAAAATGCTGGCGGCCCAGGGCATCATCAGTGCCGAGGACGAGCGCGCGATTGCCGAGGGCCTGACCGGAATCGAACAGGATATCGATGCCGGCAACTTCACCTTCGACATCAACGACGAAGACATTCATATGTCCATCGAGAGCGAGCTGACGCGTCGCATCGGCGAGGCTGGCAAGCGCTTGCATACTGGGCGTTCGCGCAACGACCAGGTGGCGACCGATACGCGACTGGGCGTCAAGGCGCTGGCCAAGGAGCTCATGGAGGCCAATCTAGAGCTGCGCCATGTGCTGGTGGATGCGGCTAAGAAGTACGACAAGGTGATTTTGCCGGGCTACACGCACATGCAGCACGCTCAGCCCGTGCTGCTGTCGCATCATCTGCTGGCGTATTCCTGGATGTTCGCGCGCGACTTTACGCGCCTGAAGGCCGCCTTTGATGCCGCCGACAACTGCCCGCTGGGTGCTGCCGCGCTTGCCGGTACGAGCTATCCGCTCGATCGCCAGATGACGGCTGCCGAACTTGGTTTTGCGGGCGTGATTCCCAACTCGCTCGATGCTGTTTCCGACCGTGATTTCCTGCTCGATCTGCATTACGCTGGCTCCGTCATGGCCATGCACCTGTCGCGTCTTTCCGAGGAGATCGTGCTGTGGTCGAGCTCCGAATTTGGCTTTATCACGCTTTCAGACTCCTACTCCACTGGCTCGTCCATCATGCCGCAGAAGAAGAACCCCGACTTTGCCGAGCTTATCCGCGGCAAGAGCGGTCGCGTGTACGGCAACCTGGTGCAGCTGCTGGTAACCATGAAGGGCCTGCCGCTTGCTTATAACAAGGACTTGCAGGAGGACAAGGAGGGCGCACTCGATACCGCCCATACGCTCATGCAGTGCCTGTCCGTTATGGCCGGAATGATTTCGACTTGGACCGTCAACGAGGATGCCATGGCGCGCGAGTGCGGCGTGGGGCACCTTGCCGCCACCGATGTTGCCGATTACCTGGCCAAGCGTGGCCTGCCGTTCCGCGAGGCACATGCCGTGGTGGGCCATCTGGTCCTGATGTGCGAGAAGCGCGGCTGCAATCTTGAGGACCTGCCGTTTGAGGTGTTCCAGGAGGCAAGCCCGCTCTTTGAGCGCGACATTACCGAGGCGCTCGATATCCCGTCGATTGTCGCCGCGCGCACGACCGAGGGCGGCACCGCTCCTGCCGCCGTTGCCGTGCAGTTGCAGCGTGCCGAGGCACAGCTCGTGGCTGACGAGGGCGTGTTTGGATCGCTGACCAAGGTCGTCGAGATGGGTCACGGGGCAAAGTAGAGGTTTGGCTGAAGCCGTTTTGGCCATGTATTGATAAATCGTTTTCGCTTTACGGGCGCCTGCTGATGTGGGAGCCCGTATTTTGTTGCTATGGGGGAGGGGCTTGTCGAGAACTTCTGTAGGACCTTTGGGCAGGTTGTGAAGGGGATACGTTCGCGGGCGGCAACCGACCGCCTGCTCTGTTCGGCGCGGTTGATGGGCGGTCGGATGGTACTCTAATCGGGCTTCGAAACAGAAGTGACACATATGGAGCGCTTTAATAAATTGCAACGTTTCAATAAACAGCTTTTTGTTTAACTGCAGCTAAAACTCTGTTACGATGCAGTCCAGGCGGGTGCCGGAATGGGACTTGGGCACGCGCGAACCTACTTGAAAGGCTACTTTTATGGCTATCGAGAAGACCTTCATCATGATTAAGCCCGACGCCGTGCGCGACCGCAAGATCGGCGAGATCGTTGCTCGCATTGAGCGCAGCGGCCTTGTCATCGAGCGCATGGAGATGACCACGCTCGAGCGCGCTACCGTCGAGGAGCACTACGCCCATCTGGCCGACAAGCCCTTCTTTGGCGGTCTCTGCGACTTTATGACGAGCGGTCCGGTCGTCAAGATGGTCGTTTCCGGTCTCTCCGCTGTTGCTAAGATGCGCACCCTCATGGGCGCTACCAACCCGCTTGAGGCTGCTCCTGGTACCATCCGCGGCGACTTTGCCGTCGATGTCAACGCCAACGTGATCCACGGCTCCGACTGCCTGGAGAACGCCGAGATTGAGATCAAGCGCTTCTTTGGCTAAACCAGCTTTGACTCCTTAAAGCTGTTAGCGTGTGGCTTGAGCGCCGCGGGACTCCATCCGCGGCGCTCTTTTTATGTCTAAAACTACAAAGGGGCCCGCCCGGATGTGTGTTCCGGGCGGGCCCCTTACCGTTATCTTGTGGCGTTGGGTGCCTTAGGCCTCGTCGACGACCTTAAGGCCGCGAGTCTGATCGATCTCATTGAGGAGGTTGACGCGACGCTCGTGACGGCCGCCCTCAAACTCGGCGTCAAGCCACTCGTCGACGATCATCTTGGCGAGCTCGGAGCCCACGACGCGGGCGCCAAAGGCAAGCACATTGGTGTTGTTGTGCATGCGCGAGAGCTTGGCGCTGAAGGGCTCGGAGCACACGACGGCGCGCACGCCCTCGACCTTGTTGGCGGCCAGGCTGATGCCGACGCCAGTGCCGCAGATCAGGATGCCCAGGTCGACGTCACCGTTAGCAACTGCCTTGCCCACCTTGTAGCCGGCGATGGGGTAGTCAAAGCTCTCGGAGGTGTCGGTGCCAAAGTTCACGACCTCGCAGCCGCGCTCCTTCAGGTGCTCGGAGATGATGTTCTTGAGCTCGACGGCGGCGTGGTCGTTACCGATACCGATCTTCATGGATGGTTCCTCTCTGGTCTGTGCGGCGCAAATGCTAAAGGTGTTTACCGCTTTCGACTGCATGATAACGCGACTCTTGCGTAAACGCTCGGGCGTTTTTTGGTCAAACGCTTTAGCATGCAACAAGATTGGCTTCTCATGAATAATGCCACCAATTTGTGCTCGAGCGCCGTCCGCCGGAACCATGGTTGCGGTTTTTGATGCATTGTTATCAAATAAAGGAGGTAACTTTTTTGAGAGCCCAGCCCGTTATGCAAGCAGGAGATACCTATGCCTACCGATTCCATCCGTGATGCCGCGTTTTGCGATGTTTTGAACCGCGAACTTGTCTGTGCACTCGGCTGCACCGAGCCCATTGCCGTTGCCTATGCAGCGGCGCTGGCGAGCCAGACGCTCGGTTGCGAGCCCGATCATATGGATGTTGCCTGCTCGGGCAACATCATCAAGAACGTCAAGAGCGTGACCGTGCCCAACTCGGGCGGAATGCATGGTATTGAAGCCGCGGCCGTGCTGGGTGCCGTGGGCGGCGACGCCAAGAGCGCGCTCGAGGTGCTCGAGAGCGTCGATGACGCGGACCGCGCCCGCGTGGCCGAGCTGCTTGCCGATGCGGACTACTGCGATGTGTCGCTTGTCGAGGGTGTGCCCAACCTCTACATCAAGGTGACTGCGACGGCCGGGGGCCATACCGCGGTCGTCGAGATTACCGATTACCACACTAATGTCACGTGCCATACGCTCGACGGTATTCCGGTATGCGGTAAGTCGACGGGGGAGTGCGCCGCCTGCGCCGAGCGCGTGGTGGCCGAGCGTGCGGCAGATAACGCCGACACGCCCATGTCGATCGAGGCCATCATCGACTTTATCGAGGACGGTGACATTGAGGACGCCCGCGCTGCCGTTGAGCGTCAGATTGAGCTGAATGGCGCGATCAGTGCTGAGGGCCTCGCGCACGCTTGGGGCGCCGAGGTGGGCCGTACGCTGCTGGGTGCTCGTGCCGATGACGTCGCCTGCCGCGCCCGTGCCCGTGCGGCCGCCGGGTCCGACGCCCGCATGAACGGTTGCGCGCTGCCGGTCGCCATTGTGTGCGGCTCGGGCAATCAGGGCATTACCTGCGCATTGCCCGTCATGGAGTATGCCGAGTACCTGCGTTGCGACCACGAGCGCCTGGTGCGCGCCGTGATGCTGTCCGATCTTATCGCCGTGCATATCAAGAGCTATATTGGTGCGCTCTCGGCGTTTTGCGGTGCTATTTGCGCTGCGTGCGGCGCCGGCGCTGCGATTACCTGGCTGTGCGGTGGCACGCGCGAACAGATTGGCGCGACGGTCTCGAATACGCTTGGCAACGTGGGCGGCATCGTGTGCGACGGCGCCAAGGCGAGCTGTGCCGCCAAGATCTCGGCTGCCGTCGATGCGGCGATTCTGGGCCACGATATGGCCATGCAAGGCCGCGGCTTCCGCGCCGGCGGGGGCCTGATCCAAGATACCGTTGAGCAGACGATCGCCAGTATGGGCTACGTAGGCCGCGTGGGCATGAAGGACACCGACGTCGAGATCCTCAACATCATGATCGGCAAGACTCGAGTCTGCTAGTTACGCGGTTTTACCAAACCGCGTAACCAGTCGACGCTGCAAACGCCCCTAAGCGGCAATTTGCCTTTCAATCGTCGGGCATGGCCAGAAGGCCTATGCCCTCCTCTTTCAAGGCACATTGCTCGCTTAGGGGCGTTTTCGCTGACTTATGCTCAACCTGCGGCGTTGTTTTGTTTGGAGCGAGGGGTCCTAAGACAGTTCGTTGGCTACTTGGTGTTCGTAGAAGGCTTCTACTACGGCGTTGAAGTTGCGGGCGAAGTCTTCCATGGTTCCGCGCCAGGTGGCTCGGCCGGGTTTTCCCTGGCCAACATAGGCGGTTTGGATGCCGCAATCGGGGGACGGGAAGTCACGCTTGGGGTCGTTGCCCACCATAAGGACCTCGTGTGGCTCGAGTCCCATCACCTGAAGCTGCTCGAGATAGTAGGTGGCATCGGGCTTGCAGCGGGTGGTGTTTCCCATGTGCGTGACGAGCTCAAAGGGGGCGTCGGCCAGGTCGCCCCAACCCATGCGGCACTCGATGGCCCCCTGCGGAAAGCTGGGGTTGGTAAAGAGCGCGCAGCGCAGCCCTGCGTCCTGTACGGCCTGAAGCGCGGCGTGTGCGCCCGGCATGGCGTTGGCGTTGATGACATCGTCATTCTTGTGTGGAAGCACTTCGCGGTCATAGTAGGTAAACGCCTCGTAGATGAGGGGATCGGAGAGGCAGATGCCGCATCGGCGCTCGACCTCGGTGCGGTAAAACTCAAGATTGGTGCGGTTGTCCGTGCCGCTGCGGCGATTGGCATTGAGGTCGACCAGGATGGTGCCGAGGCGTGCCATCGTGCCACCGCGGCTGCGGCGTCCGATATCCGCGAGCATCGACGAGACATCCTTAAAATAGCGAAGGATGAACGCGTTGAGGTTGATGCTAAGAAGCGTCTCGTCCATATCGAAAACGACTGCTTTGAGCACGCGGGCACCTTTCTCGAAAAATCGTTCCAGAATCGTTGGCTCCGGATACTTTACCGCAAAGCCGTATGCCTAACTGCCTATCGTCAACTTATGGAGACGGTCGTCCACAAGATTGCGAAAAAGTCTCCATACGAGTAAAAAATCGCAGTTCACGCTTGAAATCGAAATGATTTCCCCGTAACCTATACGAACGTGATTGCATAAGCGTCACATTAGTATCTGTCGGCTCCCGAGTGTTCCTAAACGTTGTGTGCTTGTCGCACCCTTCTGTAGGTCCTAGCAATCGGGGCCCCGTAGTTCGAAAGGGGTCCACCTTTGAGTGAGATTCAGAACTCGTCCATTTTCTCTCTTGACGATGTCAACGAGGAGGAGATGAACAACCTCATCGACGGTACGATTACCGACTTTGATGAGGGCGATCTCGTTAACGGCACTGTCGTTAAGATCGAGCATGACGAGGTGCTCGTTGACATCGGATTCAAGTCCGAGGGCGTTATCCCGGTCCGCGAGCTGTCCATCCGCAAGGACGCTAACCCTGCAGACATCGTTGCACTCGGTGATCCCATCGAGGCCCTGGTTCTCCAGAAGGAGGACAAGGACGGTCGTCTGGTCCTGTCCAAGAAGCGTGCCGAGTACGAGCGTGCTTGGAACCGCATCGAGGAGAAGTTCAACTCCGGCGAGAACGTCGAGGGCGAGGTCATCGAGGTTGTCAAGGGCGGCCTGATCCTCGACATCGGCCTGCGTGGCTTCCTGCCCGCTTCCCTCGTCGACCTCCGTCGCGTCAAGGACCTTACCTCTTACATGGGCACCCGCATCGAGGCCCGCGTCATCGAGATGGACCGCAACCGCAACAACGTCGTCCTCTCCCGTCGCGTCGTGCTCGAGGAGTCCCGTAAGGCCGAGCGCTCCGAGATCCTGTCCAAACTCAAGTCTGGCATGCGTCTCCAGGGCACCGTTTCCTCCATCGTCGACTTCGGCGCCTTCGTCGACCTCGGCGGTATCGACGGCCTCATCCACATCTCCGAGCTCTCCTGGAACCACGTCAACCATCCTTCCGAGGTTGTCAAGGTCGGCCAGGAGGTCGAGGTCGAGGTTCTCGACGTCGATCTCAACCGCGAGCGCATCTCCCTGGGTCTCAAGCAGACCACCGAGGATCCGTGGCGCGCACTGGTCAAGAAGTACCCCGTCGGCGCTATCGTCGAGGGCACTGTGACCAAGCTTGTCCCGTTCGGCGCTTTCGTCGACCTGGGCGAGGGCATCGAGGGCCTGGTGCACATCTCCGAGATGGCCAACAAGCACGTCGATCAGCCTTCTCAGGTCACCCACGTGGGCGACAAGGTTCAGGTCAAGGTCATGGAGATCGACCTCGACCGTCGTCGTATCTCCCTGTCCATGAAGTCTGCTGCTGAGACTCTGGGCGTCGAGATCGAGGTTACCCCGCTGCCTTCCGAGAAGAAGGACGAGGAGACCGACGCCGAGTAAATCGGTTTGACGATCACTTGTTTTAAGGGATCCGTCCGCAATGGACGGGTCCCTTTTTGCATTTGGCGCCGAGATGCGCGATGCTGCCCGGGCTATTCACAGGCTATTGGGTTGTCGATGCATGAAAAATGCCGACATCCCGCCTCGGGGAGGAGGCGGGAACACACCGAGTAGACGGAGGGGTGTGGAGCGCGGTCGCGTCTCGACTGACGACGTTGCCCATCGACAACCCTATTGTACTGCATGGCGTGGTTCTTGGTTTATGGTTGATTTCCGATCTCAGCCGAACACATTGAGCAAATAGGCCATTCCCGCAGTTAGCTGAACGCCCCCGCGGCCCCTCCTGGGGTCCGGGGGCGCCGTTTTCCCAGTTGATGGAACGGTGGAGATGTGTTTCGATAGGTCCGGTGGCCATGCTCCGCCCGCCGCCCGGCACCTCTTCCCAGACTCAGCCGGACGGTCGGTCCGTCTATTCCGTTTTTCCTTCTAGGCTAGGCCAGCGGGGCATCGCCCCTCTCGGCGCGCGCCCTCTCGATGAGTCCCGGCGTCAGGTCGAGGTCGCCGAGCGGCACGTCCCACACACCGTAGGCGTCCAGCAGCGCCGCCGCGTCCTCCCCGAGCATCGCCCTGAAGGCGCGCGCGGGCGTCGCGAAGCCGAGCGCGCCGCGGGGCTCGGAGTTCACGTGCGACATGGCCAGCGCCAGGTCGGCCGGGGCGAGCCGGTCGAACCTGATTCCGGCGCCCTTGGGCAGCAGCTTCCTGATCTCGACGTGGTTGCGCTCGCAGGCGCCCTTCTGGTCGCTGCGCCCGGGGTCGCAGTAGAACAGCCTCGTCTCGCCCGGCCCCTCGCCGATGAGCGCCGCGATCGCGCCCTCGTCGGAGAACTCGGCGCCGTTGTCGGTGAGCACGGCGCGGAAGACCCTGCCCATGCCGTCGGCGCCGAGGACCTCCCTGATATCGCCCAGGGCGTCCGCGACGCACCCGGCGGTCTTCTCCTCCAGCGGCAGCGCGAGCTGGAGCCTGCTGGGGCGGTGCAGCAGCGTGAGCAGGCAGGCGGAGTCCTCCCGCGCGCCCTCGACCGTGTCCATCTCCCAGGCCGCGGCGCACGCGTCCTCCCCGAGGGCGAGGAACGCGGCGTATGACCTGCGGGCGGAGTGGCGCGTGGCCGCCCGGCCGGCGGCGCTCTTCCTCGGCCTGTAGCCGACCTTGCGCCTGAGCTCCATGTTGGTCATGCCGTCGTAGCCCGCCGAGACCCAGCGGTAGATGGTCGACGGCGACAGGTCCACCGGCCCTCCGTTGCGCGCCGCCATCTGCTCGGGCGAGAGCCCCCGGCGCAGGCAGTCCCTTATCGCCTCCAGCCTGGCCGCCGCGGCGGGCTCGTCGGCGTCTATCCCGCGCCTGGACGAGACGAGGACCGAGTCGGCGCACAGCTGCGCGGCCCGGGC
>URKU01000018.1 GCA_900548515.1 uncultured Collinsella sp.
CCTTTACGCTGGCCACTGCCATCCAAAACGGCATGAACCCCAACGTCACCCTCAATTGCAACTCGCCTCTTACAGCCAAGGGCACCACGACCAAGGTGCAAAACTATGCCAACCAGAGCTACGGCACCATCACGCTCAAGCAGGCGACGGCATACTCCTCCAACACCGGCTATATCCAGGTTGCAGAGGCTATCGGCAATAACAAGATCATGTCCCTCGTCAAAAAGCTCGGCATCGATCCTTCTAAGGACAATATCGAGGACGTTCCCGTCATGACGCTCGGTACCGGCTCCATCTCGCCGCTCGAGATGGCCGCGGCCTATGCCACGTTTGCCAACGGCGGTTACTATCGCCAGCCGATCGCCATCACCGAGATTGATTCGCGAACTGGCTCGGTGCTGTACCAGCACACCGATAACCCCTCGCAGGTGCTCTCCACCGGCGAGGCCGCGGCAGTGACCGACGTCCTGACCGGCGTCATGCAGGGCAGCGGCACGGGTGCCGCCGGCGCGCTGAGCGTCAACCAGCCCTATGCCGGCAAGACGGGTACCACCGACAACACCACCAACCTTTGGTTCTGCGGCTACACGCCGCAGCTGGCATGCGCCCTGTGGACCGGTTATTCCGCAGGCGAGATTCCCATCCAAAAGTACGGCATGGACCTGCTGGGCGATAGCACCAACCTGCCCGTCTTTAAGAAGTTTATGAACACTGTTCTTGCGGGGACCGGGCGCGAGGAATTCCCGACCGGAACGGCTCCCACGTACAAGAACAATAACGTCTGGAAGTTCTACGGCACCAGCAGCGCCAGGAAGTCGGAAAACGAGGAAGACGAAGACAAGGGGGGGACCACCACCACAACAACGACGACTACCACGACGACTGAGACCACGGGTGGCGATACGACCGGCGGCAACGGTGCGACCGGCGGAGACGGTACGACGGGCGGAGACGGCACGACCGGCGGCGGCAGTGGCGGCGAGGGCGGCTCTCCTACTCCCACTCCTACTCCCACTCCCACTCCTACTCCTACCCCTACTCCCAATCCCACGCCTACCCCCACGCCCGATCCTTCAACAGGTCAGTAGCCAGCCATAGCCAGCAAAGGGGCCCGGACAGCGCGCACGCTGCAAGGGCCCCTTTTTCGTCTTACCTGAACAATGCCACCGTTCGCCTCCAGGCACCGACACAAAAAGACGCCGGCTCTAGCCGGCGTCTCTACAAGTTTATGAAACTGCGTATACGTATCGACGCGTACGCCGCGCATCCCCTACTTACGAGAGTTACTCAGCTTGTTGATGAGCGCTTCAAGGCGCTCGCCGTCCTCGGCCGTCTGCGCAATGACCAGGATCGTGTCGTTGCCGGCAAGCGAGCCGAGCACATCGGGCAGCTCCGCAGCATCGACGGCTGCGGCAATACCAGAAGCCGTACCGGGCTGTGCCTTGATCATAACCAGATTATCGGTGCGCAGCACGCCGGTAACCAACTCGGAGACCATGCGCTGCAAATGCAGGTCCTCGGCAAGGACATAGATGCCCTCGGGGAGCTTACGCAGTCCCATATCCGCGATGTCGCGCGAAACGGTCGCCTGTGTGCAATCGAAACCCATGGCACGCAGCTCATCTACCAAAACGCGCTGTGTGCGTACGTCCTTGTTGCGCACGATATCTCTGATGGCATCCTGGCGCCCATTGCGTTTTTTAGCCATACAAAACCTCACTCCAAAGATGGCGGAGACAATCAGTCAGTGATTGAATAGTTTAGCGCTATTAAAGGGTATTTGTGAATAAGAACGCATTTCGAAACAATTCCATGCAAGATTATTTCGAACATAGCCATCTTAGGAGATTTTGGCGCCCGTGCGGTTAAAAAAAGCGGCCAGGTGCGTATACATCACGCAACGCGCAGGCTTGGCACGGGCAATCGGTCCAAACAACAGGCCGAGTCCACGATGGTTGTCGCTGAGTGCCGCGGCCATCTGACGAGTCCGAGATGCCTCGAGCATATCACGCATACGAGCGGAACGCTCAATTGAAGAAACCCCATGCGGGCTCAAGCACAAGTTTTCGATGCAGGCGACCAGCCCGGCGAAGTAAAACATATGGCTCGCCACCTTTAGCTGCGTGTCGCCGCTCGCCTCTGCAAGCGAATCAGTAAGCGCGTCAAGCGCCCGGGCGTCATCGGTAAGCTTGGCAAACAATGTGGGGTCAAAAGCATCTGTGAGCTGCGGCGCCACCGCATGGAAACAGGCGCCACCGCACCCAGATATGCGTTGCGCCTGCGAAAGAGCGCATGCCATAAACCCAATCGTGCGAAACGCACGATCTCGCGACAAACACGTCTCGAACAACGAGCGGCTGTACATCACACCGGAAGTCTGGGCAATCAGGCCGCCGGAAATCATCTGAGATAGACCGGCAGCCAAAGAAGCACGGTCATCGATCGTAAGAGAGGTGGCATCCAGTACGCGCGAATGGCGCTCACGATGAGCATCGTAGCGGTCGAGCGATGCCGTGGGAATCACCATGTCTGCCGCAGCATCGCATGCAACATCGACCATCTTGGAAAGGGACTGCGGGGCAAACCACTCGTCGGCGTTCATGGCAACTATCTGCAATCCACGCGAGGCGGCAAAACCGGCCTTGAGACATGCTCCGTGCGCCGAATCCTCGACGTCGATCAAATCGATGTGAATATCTCTGCCGGCGGCAACCTCGAGCGAATGGCGCACACCCGGTGCGACATCGCGGAATACGACAACAATCTGCAGATCATAGAGGTCTTGATTCTGGACGCTCTCGAGCGCGCGCATCGCATAGCTGGGTGAACCCTCGACAACGAGGATCACAGAAAGTCGCGGATGCGAACCACGTCGAACCAAGTTTTCCGTCCTCTCGACAGCGCCAAATCAAATCGTCGTTCATGGTACACCCGAGCTATAAAAGCAACGAGCCGCCTAACATGTTGCACGCCAAGAACAGATGTTGCACACGCGCAGCTCACACATAGTATGTGCCAGGTACGGATGCGTCGCGCACTCCCCTAGTCGAGCACGACAAGCTCGTCAGGGCCGTAATCCACGCCCATAAACGTAAGGCCGCAGGCAGGCGCCGTGGGACCCGCAGCGGTACGGTCGCAGGCGTCAATAACCTCGCGCATCCACTGGGGATCGCGACGATGCATGCCGATCTCGACGAGGGTGCCCACAATGGTTCGCACCATCGAATGCAAAAACGCATTGCCCTCGATGGTAAACGTGAGGATGTCCTCGCCAAAGGCGACCTCATGGCCAAACTCGGCGCGCATTACGCAGCGGTGCGTAGGCTTGCCCACGGCAGACGCCACCTTGCAAAAGCTCTTAAAGTCCTGCTCGCCCAAGAGCGCAGGGCAGGCGGCCCCCATCGCATCGACGTCGAGGGGATAGCGATGCCACCACACAGCACCGCGTGACAGTACGGGGCGCGCATCACGATCGGCAATGCGATAGGTGTAAGTACGAGAACGCGCGTCAAAGCGCGCAGAAAAGCCCTTACGAGCCTTGTAGACCTCATTTATGGCGATATCTTTGCCCAGGAGGGCATCCATAGCCCGCAGCCATCTACGGCGCGTACACGCAAGCTCAGCGTCCATTACGGGCACGCTGATGTACTGCGCCACCGCATGCACGCCGGCATCGGTACGCCCCGCACACGTCAGATCGATCGGGCGGCGCAGCAGGGTCTCGATAGCGCGGCGCAACTCGCCCGCAACGGTCGTCTGGCCCGGCTGTTCGGCAAATCCGCTATACGATGAGCCATCGTAGGCAACACGGAACACGAGGGTGGCATCGAGCTCAGGAATCGAATTGAAATCAGACGGCGCGGTCATGAGCGCTCCCAACAAACAATCAATGGTATCGCGACAAAAAAAGAGGGGTACGCGAACGTACCCCTCGAATATAGCCTGGGCAGACGGATTGTCTACTCAGCGGTCTCCTCAGCAGGAGCCTCCTCGGCAGCCTCGACCTTCTTGGGAGCAGCGGCCTTCTTGGGGGCCGGAGCAGCCTTCTTGGCCTTAGGCGTGCAAGGCTCGGTGACGAGCTCCATGATAACGATAGGAGCGTTGTCGCCCTTACGGTTACCGAGCTTCATGATGCGGGTGTAACCGCCGTTGCGGTCCTGCCACATACCCTGGGCAGCCTTGTCGAAAATCTCGCCAACGAGCTGCTTATCGCCGAGCTTGGCGATGGCCAGACGACGAGAGTGCAGGTCGCCCTTCTTGGCCCAGGTGATGATCGGGTCGACGACCGAACGCAGCGCCTTAGCGCGGGTCTCGGTGGTCTTGATGCGGTCGTTCTCGAAGAGGGCCTTAGCAAGGCTCTTCTTCATGGCCTTGGTGTGGCTCGCATCGGTGCCGAGCTTCAGGCCCTTCTTAACGTTATGACGCATGGTCTAGTTTCTCCTCAAAAATGCGAAGCATTAAGCCTTCAGGCTCAGGCCCATGGACTCAAGCTTGTCCTTCACTTCCTCGATCGACTTAACACCGAAGTTACGGATGTTGAGCAGATCGTTCTCCGAGAACTCAACGAGCTGACGGACCGAGTGAATGCTGGCGCGCTTAAGGCAGTTATAGGAACGGACGGAAAGATCCAGATCCTCGATCTGCTTGTCCAGCTCGGCGTTGTCGTTGGTGACCTCGGGAGCGAAGATCGAAGCCTCCTCCTCGACCTCGGGGGTCTCGGCAAGGTTCATAAAGGCAGCCATATGCTGGTTGATGATATTGGCAGCCTGGACCACGGCGTCGCGCGGAGCGATGGAGCCGTTGGTCTCGATCTCGAGGACAAGGCGGTCGTAGTCGGTGTGCTGACCGACACGGCAAGCCTCAACGAGCTTGGCGCAACGGGATACCGGCGAGTACAGCGAGTCGACGTGGATCACACCGATGGGATCGTTGTCGCGCTTGTTAGCCTCGCCAGAGACATAGCCGCGGCCATAGCCGATGCGCATGCTCATGGTGAGATGGCCACCCTCGGTGAGCGTAGCGATGTGCTGCTCGGGGTTGACCAGCTCAAACTCGGACGGAATAAAGAAGTCCGCACCGGTGACCTCGCAGGGGCCGTCAACCGAGATGGTGGCGGTCGCCTCGTCGGTCGTGCCGAGAGCCCTGAAGACAAGACCCTTGACATTCAGGACGATGTCGGTGACATCCTCGACCATGTTAGGGATGGTCATGAACTCGTGCTGCGCGCCATCGATCTGAATAGCCTCGACGGCGGCACCCTCGAGCGAGGACAGAAGAACGCGACGAAGGGAGTTACCCAGCGTATCGCCGTAGCCACGCTCGAGCGGCTCAACGGAGACACGAGCAGACGTCTCGTTAATCTCTTCGACCTGAACCTGAGGCCTAATGAATTCTGACATGTATTACCTCCAGCCTCAGCAGCCCGGATGGACTACTTAGAGTAGAGCTCGACGATGAGCTGCTCGTTGATATCACCGCTGATCTGCTCACGCGTCGGCAGAGCGAGCACGTTACCAGACAGCTTCTCGATATCGACCTCGAGCCAGCCAGGGACCTCAAAGCGCTCGGAGGAAATCAGGGCCTCCTTGATGGGGAGGAGGTCACGGAACTTCTCGCCGACAGCGACGACGTCGCCGGCCTTGACGCGGTAGGACGGGATGTCCACGCGCTTGCCGTTCACGGTGAAGTGACCGTGACGGACGGACTGACGAGCCTCTTTGCGGGTGCGGGCGAAGCCAAGACGGAAGACGACGTTGTCGAGGCGAGACTCAAGAATGATCATGAGGTTCTCACCGGTGACGCCGTTCATCTTACGGGCCTTGTTGAAGTAGCCGTGGAACTGCTTCTCCAGAACGCCATAGATGAACTTGACCTTCTGCTTCTCGCGCAGCTGCATGCCGTACTCAGATTCCTTGCGACGGCGCTTGGGCTGACGGATAGATTCCTTCTTGCTGCTGTAACCGAGCTCAGCGGGATCGATCCCGAGCTGACGGCAGCGCTTAAGAACAGGAGTCCTGTCGATTGCCATATTGATACGATCCTTTCAGTTACACGCGGCGACGCTTCTTGGGGCGGCAGCCGTTGTGCGGAATGGGGGTCTTGTCCTGGATGCTCGAGACCTCGAGGCCAGCAGCCTGGAGGGAGCGGATGGCGGTCTCACGACCGGAGCCGGGGCCCTTGACGAAGACGGAAACCTTCTTCATACCGTGCTCCATGGCCTGCTTGGCAGCAGCCTCGGCAGCCATCTGGGCAGCGAACGGCGTGGACTTACGGGAGCCCTTGAAGCCCACCTGGCCAGCCGACTTCCAGGAAATGACGTTGCCCTGGGGATCGGTGATCGAAACGATCGTGTTGTTGAACGTAGAACGAATGTGAGCCTGGCCCACGGAAATGTTCTTACGGTCCGCGCGCTTCAGACGGGCAGCGCGAACGTTCTTCTTAGCAGTAGCCATCTATCTAGCGCTCCTTATTTCTTCTTCTTAGCACCGATCTGACGCTTCGGGCCCTTGCGGGTACGAGCGTTAGTGTGGGTGCGCTGGCCGCGGACCGGGAGGCCCTTGCGGTGACGAAGGCCGCGGTTGCAGCCGATGTCCATAAGGCGCTTGACGTTCTGGTTGCGCTCACGGCGGAGGTCGCCCTCAACCATGATCTGGTTCTTATCGATATAATCGCGGATGGCATTAACCTCATCCTCGGTGAGGTCCTTAACGCGCGTATCCACGTTAACGTTGCACTCGACGCAAATCTTCGTCGCAGTGGTGCGGCCGATGCCGTAAATGTAGGTCAGACCGATCTCAACGCGCTTCTCACGCGGGAGGTCGACACCATTAATACGGGCCAACGTAGTCTCCTCTCTTAACCCTGACGCTGCTTATGACGGGGGTTCTCGCAAATGACGAGGACCTTGCCATGGCGCCTAATGATTTTGCACTTATCGCACATCTTCTTGACCGAAGGACGTACCTTCATCGTTCTTCCTTTCGGTAGCGCTCAAACTACTTCCCTACTATCTACTCGCCCAGCCGCAGGCGTTTAAAACTATGGCTGGTCTTCACACACAATCCGACCGTAGGTTGAGCTAAGCCTGCAGTCGGAAATGGAGTGCGTGTATGCGTGCCGCTATTTGTAGCGATAGGTGATGCGGCCGCGGGTCAGGTCGTACGGGGAAAGCTCCACGACAACCCTGTCACCGGGGAGAATACGGATGTAATTCATTCGGATCTTGCCAGAAATGTTGCACAGAACCGAATGACCGTTCTCGAGCTCGACCTTAAACATGGCGTTGGGCAACGGTTCCTTTACCGTACCCTCGAGCTCAATTGCGTCTTCCTTCTTCACAAGCAATCATCTTTCTCTAGAAAACGACAGCGATTGAGTATTCTACAACACGTATGCACGCATCGTAATAACTTCGTAATGGCTCCACAACTAAGTGGAACTTGTTACATTTCTCCGCCTTGGAGGGAGCACCAAGCACCTTGGGCATCCGTGGTGAGAATCACCGGACCATCATTGGTAATGGCGACGGTGTTCTCGTAGTGCGCGGCGGGCAGGTGATCGTTGGTCGTAACAATCCAACCGTCGGAGCCCGTGCTCACATGGTTGGAACCCATCGTAACCATCGGCTCGATGGCAATGACCATGCCGGCCTGGAGGCGAACGCCCCTCCCCTTCTTTCCATAGTTAGGAACGTTGGGGTCCTCGTGCATCACGCGGCCAATGCCATGGCCTACATAATCACGAAGCACACCGTAACCGTGAGACTCGGCGAGGGACTGAACGGCATAACCGACGTCCCCGATATGGTTACCGGGAACAGCCTGCTCGATGGCAGCCTTAAGGCAATCGCGCGTGACCTCGCACAAAGCCTTGGCTTCGGGCGTGGGGGTGCCGACGAAAAACGTCCAAGCGTTATCGCCGACCCAACCGTCGACAACGGCTCCCGTATCGATGGAGATGATATCGCCATCGCGCAGGATCATGTCGGGGTTGGGAATACCGTGGACCACGGCATCGTTGATCGATGCGCAAATGGTCCCCGGGAACCCGCCGTAACCCTTAAAGGCCGGGGTGCCGCCATGCATGCGGATAATCTGCTCCGCGAGCTGATCGAGCTCAAAGGTGGAAACGCCGGGGCGCACCATGGCTCCAACGTGGCGGAGCGCCATCTTAGATAGCGCTCCTGCCTTCTTCATCTGCTCGATTTGCGTTGCAGACTTAATCTTGATCATAGACCGAGAGCCTCTTTGACATCCCCATACACGGTCTCGCGAGCCTGGTCACCGTTGACCGACTTGAGCAGACCCTGGCCACGATAGTAGTCGACGAGCGGGCTCGTGGACTTCTCGTAGACGTCGAGACGGTTCTTGATGGTCTCGGGCTTGTCGTCGTCGCGCTGATACATCTCGCCGCCACACTTGGGGCAGGTAGCATCGGCAGCGGTGCCGGTGTAACCGCATGCGCGGCAGGTGCGACGCGAAGACAGACGATCGATGATGACCTCGGGGGCCACATCGACCAGAAGGGCGCAATCGATCTCGCGACCCATGGCGGAGAGCTCGGAATCGAGCGTCACAGCCTGGGCGGTGTTGCGCGGGAAGCCGTCGAGGATGAAGCCCTGCTGGGCGTCATCGGCGGCAAGACGCTCCTTGACAAGGTCGATCACGAGCTGGTCGGGAACGAGCTCGCCAGCGTCCATGTACTTCTTAGCCTGAATACCAAGCTCGGTGCCACCCTTGACGGCAGCACGCAGCAGGTCGCCCGTGGAAATATGGGCGACGCCAAACTCGGCGACGAGCTCCTGTGCGACGGTGCCCTTACCGGCACCCGGAGCTCCGAGCAATACGAGGTTCATGAGCAATCCTCCTCTAGCCTATTTAAAGAATCCATCGTAATCATACATCTTGATCTGGCCTTCGAGCTTATCGACCGTGTCGAGCACGACGCCGACCATGATGAGGATGGACGTGCCGCCAAATGCCTGGATCAGATGGTTACCCGTGAAGGAGAAGATGATCGAAGGCACGATGGCGATGAGCGCCAAAAAGACAGCGCTGGGAAGCGTGATCTTGTTGAGCGCGTTCTTGATGTAGGCCGCGGTAGCCCTACCCGGACGGACGCCCGGAATAAAGCCGCCCTGCTTCTTAAGGTTATCGGCCGTGTCATCGGGGTTGAACACCATGGAGGTGTAGAAGTACGCGAAGAACACGATGAGGACAACGTTAAGCACCCAGTTGAGCCAACCGGTCGAAAGCGCGGAGGCAACTGCCTGGATCCAGCCGATGCCGGGGAAGAACACGGCAATCTGAGCCGGGAAGTACAGCAGCGCCGAGGCGAAGATGATCGGCACGACACCCGCGGTGTTGACCTTGATGGGCAGGTAGGTGGTCTGGCCACCCATCATGCGACGGCCCACGACGCGCTTGGCGTAGGAGACCGGGATGCGGCGCTGGCCGCGCTCAAGGAAAACGATCAGCGGGATAACCAGCAGGATGATGGCGCAGATGATCACCATGGTGATGATGCCACCGGCATTGCCCTCGGTGCTGGAGAAGATAGCCTGCGGCAGACCGGCCATGATGTTCGCAAAGATGATCAGCGACATGCCATTGCCGATACCGCGCTGGGTGATGAGCTCACCGATCCACATGATCAGCATGGCGCCCGCGGTGAGCGTGCCGATGATCATGAGGTCGAAGATGATCTCGGGAGCGCCGGCGCCATTAAAGCTGATGCCGAAGCTCTTAAAGAGGAAGAGGTAACCCACGGAGTTGAGGATTGCCAGAGCCAGGGTGAGGTAACGCGAATACTGCGTAATCTTTGTCTGACCGACCTCGCCCTCGCGGGCAAGCTCATGCAGGGAAGGCACGACGGCCTGGAGCATCTGGAGGATGATCGAGCTGGTGATGTAAGGCATGATGCCCAGCGAAAACACCGACACATAGCTCAACGCGCCGCCAGAGAAAAGATTCAGGAGGGCCATAGCACCTGCGGCGACCGAATTGTTATCGGTCGAGAAAAGGCCCAGCATCCCCTGGAAGGGAATGCCGGGCACAGGAACGTGCGCACCAATGCGGTACACGACGAGCATAGCTATGGTAAAAAGAATCTTTTCGCGCAATTCTTTGATGCGGAAAGCATTCTTAAGACCATTTAGCACGGCAGCTCGACCTTTCCGCCGGCGGCCTCGATCTTGGCCTGCGCAGAAGCGCTGACCTTGTCGACCTTGACCGTGAACTTCTTGGTGAGCTCACCATTGCCGAGCACCTTGACGGGCTCGAACTCGCTCTTGGTGATGCGAGCGGCCTTAAGAGCGGCACCGTCGATCACAGCGCCGTCCTCGAACTTACGCTCGAGACGCTCAACGTTAACGGCGGTGTACTCGATACGACGGGGGTTGCGGAAGCCCGGAAGCTTGGGCAGGCGCATAGCCAGCGGAGTCTGGCCACCCTCGAAGCCGGCACCCTTGGTGCCGCCAGAGCGGGAACCCTGGCCCTTCTGGCCGCGGCCAGAAGTGGTGCCGTGACCCGAAGAATTGCCACGGCCGACGCGCTTGCGGTTCTTGGTGGAACCGGGCGCGGGAGTAAGATCGTGAAGCTGCATTTGCTACTCCTCTACAATCTCGACAAGGTGCTTGACCTTGAAGATCATGCCGCGGACGGACTCGTTGTCAGCAATCTCGCGAACCTCGCGGATCCTGTGGAGACCGAGGGCACGGACAGTACGGACCTGGTCCTGCTTGCAACCGTTGGTGCTGCGGACCTGCTTGATCTTGATGGTGTCAGCCATGCTTAGTTCTCCTTACCGACGAACATCTCGGAGACCGTCAGGCCACGGCGAGCCGCGACGTCCTCAGGGCTGGAGAGCTCCTTGAGGCCCTCGACGGCAGCCTTGATGATGTTGAGGCCGTTGTCGGTACCGAGGGACTTGGACAGGACGTTCTTGATGCCAGCAAGCTCAAAGAGGGGACGCACGGCGCCGCCGGCGATAACGCCGGTACCCTCGACAGCGGGCTTGATGATGATGCGGCCGGCACCAAAGTGGCCGAGAACCTCGTGCGGGATGGTGCCCTGCTCGGTCACCGGCACGTGGAACATGTTCTTCTTGGCATCGAGAGATGCCTTGGAGATGGCCATGGGCACCTCAGCGGACTTGCCCATGCCAACGCCGACGTTGCCCTTGCCGTCGCCAACGACGACGAGAGCGACGAGGCTCATGCGACGACCACCCTTGACGGTCTTCGACACGCGGTTGATGTAAACGACGCGCTCCTCGAACTCGGAGGCCTCGCGCTGCTGCTTCTGATTACGAGCCATGTGCTACATACCTCCTAGAACTCGAGACCGGCGGCACGAGCACCGTCGGCGAGGGCCTTGACGCGGCCATGGTAGATACGGCCACCGCGATCGAAGGCGACCTTGGTGATGCCGGCCTCGATGGCGCGCTTGCCAACGAGCTGACCGACCTTCTCCGCAGCCTCCTTGTTCGAGGTGTGGGTGCCCTTGAACTCGGCCTCGAGGGTCGAGGCGGAGACGAGCGTCAGGCTGGAGCCCTTGCTGTCGTCGATGATCTGGGCATAGATGTTGGCGTTAGTACGGGTCACGCGAAGACGCGGACGCTCGGAGGTACCCGAGACCTTGCCGCGAACACGACGCTGACGACGCTTGAGGCCTTCCAGCTTCGCCTTATGCTTGTTCATACGTAAACTCCTAAAAAGGTTGATCTTGCCAGCACCTGACGGGGTGCTGGTCTTATGCGAGTGAGTCGGTTACGACTACTTGGCGGCCTTACCCAGCTTGCGGCGGATGTGCTCGCCAACGTAGTGGATACCCTTGCCCTTGTAAGGCTCGGGAGGACGATGGCCGCGGATCTCAGCGGCGATCTGACCGACCTGCTGCTTGTTGATACCCTTGACGTTCACGTGGGTGTTGTCGGGAACCTCGAAGGTGATGCCCTCGGGAGCCTCGACGATCACGGGGTGCGAGAAGCCCAGGGAGAACTCGAGGTTCTTGCCCTTCTGCTGCACGCGGTAACCGACGCCGGCGAGCTCGAGCTTCTTCTCGAAGCCCTCGGAAACGCCAACAACCATGTTGTGGATGAGGGCGCGGGTGAGGCCGTGGCGGGCACGGGTCTCACGCTCGTCGTCGGGACGGGAAACGGTGAGGACGTTGTCCTCGACGTTGATAGCGAGCTTCTCAAAGACATCGAGCTCGAGCTGGCCCTTGGGGCCCTTGACGACAACGTTGTTGCCGTTGACTGCCACTTCGACTCCGGCGGGAATCTGGACAGGCTTATTACCGATACGAGACACGGTGATCTCCTTTCCTTCTACCTACCGAGCGAATTACCAGACGTAAGCGATGATCTCGCCGCCGACGTTGTGCTTGCGAGCATCGCGGTCGGTCATGACGCCATGGCTGGTGGAAATAATGGCGGTACCAAGGCCACCGCGGACGCGGGGCATGTCGGCAACGCCGGTGTACTTACGCAGGCCCGGCTTGGAAATGCGGCGGATGCCGTTGATGACCTTAGCCTTCTTGGGACCATACTTAAGCGTGATGTGCAGAGTCTTCTGGGGAACGGTGTCCTCGACATCGTAGCCCTCGATGTAGCCCTCCTCGTGCAGAACACGAGCGATCTCGACGAGCTTCTTGCTGCTCGGCATGGAGACCGTGGCCTTGTTCACAGAGTTAGCGTTACGGATGCGCGTAAGCATATCTGCGATCGGGTCTGTAAGGTTCATACAGATTCTCCTTCGTTCTTGATGAACACGTGCTCTTGGTTCTTCGCCGCCCTTAACGGCAAAGCCTTTTTAGCGCGTTTTCCCTGTTCCAAACTGATGCTTGAAACGCTGGTAGTGACTTACCAGCTGGCCTTCTTAACGCCGGGAAGCTCGCCCTTGAGTGCAAGCTCGCGGAAGCAGACACGGCACAGGCCGAACTTGCGGTACACAGAGTGCGGACGGCCGCAGCGCTGGCAGCGCGTGTACTCACGAGTAGAGAACTTCTGCTTGCGATTGCACTTGACGATCATCGATGTCTTAGCCACTTATATCCTCCTCACATAGAGTATTGTTCGCCCCAAGCGCCGCCCCCTTGTGGGAACGGCGCTTATAGGGCAGGTGAACCTATTTCTTGAACGGGAAACCGAAGGCGTCCAGAAGGGCCTTGGCCTCCTCATCGGTGTTGGCGGTGGTCACGAAAGTGATGTCCATACCACGCTGGTGATCGACGGAGTCGAAGTCGATCTCGGGGAAGATGAGCTGCTCGGTGACGCCCATGGAGAAGTTACCACGGCCGTCGAAGCTCTTGGCGGAGATGCCGCGGAAGTCGCGGATACGGGGGATCGCGACGGAGGTCAGACGATCGAAGAACTCCCACATACGGTCGCCACGCAGGGTAACCTTGCAGCCGATCGGCATACCGGCGCGCAGGCGGAAGGTAGCGATGGACTTGCGGGCACGGGTGATCATCGGCTGCTGACCGGTGATGGCGCGCAGGTCGCGCACGGCACCGTCGATGGCCTTGGAATCGGTAGCGGCCTCGCCGACACCCATGTTCACGACGATCTTCTCAAACTTGGGGATCATCATGACGTTCTCGTACTGGAACTTGTCCTGAAGCTGCTGCTTGACCTCGTTGTTGTACTTGGTCTTCAGACGCGGCACATACTTCTCTTCTGCCATTGTTCACTCCTTCTTGGGGTTTTAAGCACGGGGCGTGGCCACGATGGGTTGTCCTCGTGCCTCCTGGCTGCATCCGCGCCGCTCATGGCATTTTGCGGTTTGGACTCGACGCAGCAGGAGCCGACAAAACAATCGGTACTATACGCGCATCGGGAGCGTATTTCCAGAAAAACCTCGTCTGCCTGCACAACTCCACAACTCCCCCGCACAAATGGGTCCCAAAAAGCTGTTGCGGTGAAATAGGGACTGTTTGGCGGCCTAACAGGCTTAAACAGTCCGTATTTCACCGCAACTTATTGGTGGGGATGCGATTAGCGCTTGCGGGGGACGAGTTTGGTGCGGCGCAGGTGGATCATCTCGGCGGCGATGGAGATGGCGATCTCCTCGGGGTCCTCGGCCTCGATGGCAACGCCGATCGGAAGGTGCAGCTCGTCGATCTGGTCCTGCGTAAAGCCTTCCTGCTCCAGGCGGGCGCGCACAAAGGCCGTCTTGCGGCGCGAACCCAGACAGCCCAGGTAGGCAGGCTTGGCACGCATGGCCTGAATCACCACGTCGATATCGGACTTGTGACCCGCCGTGGCGACGACCACCAAGTCGCGCGGACCGATGGGACACAGCTCGCTCAGGTTCTTGTAATCGACCAGGCGACGATCGTAGACACCGGGCACCCATTCGGGCGTCAACGTGCCGGGGCGGTCATCGCAGGCCACGACGGCAAAGCCCGCCGCCGTGAGCACGCGCGCCGTCGCGGCGCCCACGTGTCCGCAGCCAAAGATGTAGGTCAGGCCCTCGGGGCAGAGCGTCTCGACGTGCGCCGCGGGAATCTCGGAGGCGGCGTTAGTGTAGGTGACGTTACTCCCCTCCTCCACCAGTGAAAGCCCGGGGCAGCCCGCAATGGTATGGCGCGATGCCTCGCCATGGTACTCGGCCACATCGCCCTCGAGCGCGCTCGCGATAAACGGTTCAAAGTCGATGACGAAGTCGCCGATGCGCCGATAGACCAAGACGTCGGCAATTTCCTGGAACAACGGTGCCTGGGTCGCATCCAGATGTAGGTAGCACAGGCAGATGGCTCCGCCGCAGATCATGCCGGTATCGGAGTTCTCGCCGCCCATGGTGTAGCGGACCAGACGCGATTGCCCCGCGGCCAGCAGCTCTCGCGCCTCGTCCAGCGCAAAGAGCTCGATCTTGCCGCCGCCGATGGTGCCCGCCTGGCTACCGTCGGCAAAGACGGCCATCCAGGCGCCCACGCCGCGCGGCGACGACCCCGCCGTGCCGGCTACGACCACGAGCTCGCACGTCTCGCCAGCACGCAGGGCGACAAGCGCCGCATTCACAACATCGAGCTTTTCCATTGCCGCCTTCTATCCTCTAAAGATATCGGTGAGCATAGCGAGTGCCTCGAGCACGCCGCCGCCGACCGACGTCGCCTTGTCCGAAATGTAGTTGATATAGCTGGCATCGCCGCGCGGATCGACATCGGCGCATTTAAAGCCCTCAGTCACCTGCACGCCGTTCGCCAAAAGCCCGCGCAGGCAGCCATCGATCTGCGTGCACATGGGCGTATCGTCCGCGTAGCCAATCACGTCTCCGGCGCTCACGATGTCGCCGATTGCGCGGTCGGACCGAAACACGCCGGCGGCGGGGCTGTGGATAACGCGCTCCTTGCCATAGCCGGCGATCACGCCCGGCACGCCCGTGTTGGGCTGGGGCGAGCCCTGGGTAATGACGCGGCCCAAAAAATGCCCGCGCATGGTCTCGACCACGGCGTCGCAATCGACCGGCGCGGTAAAGCCCGGCCCCACGGCGATGACGGTAGGCGCCATGTCGCGCGTGGTGCCCAGGTTGCGCTTGGCCAAAATCGCGTCGACCACAGCTGCGGGTTTAAGCTCATCGAGCATCTTGGCCTGAGGGTCCACCACGACGGCAACATCCCCCGCTTGGGTAATCTCGAGCGCCTCTGCCGGCGTCTGCGCCAAGCGAGCGCGAATGCCCTCGACCTGGACCTCGCCCAGGCGAATAGCCTCGCAAAAACTGATTGTGCGGCGGATGCACGTGGGAACCGCGATATCGGCCATAACGACCGACACGCCGGCGCGCACCAAGCGAGCGGCGACACCCGTGGCGATATCGCCGGCGCCGCGAACATAAACGAGCATTCCCGGGGCACCTCCCTGTGCTACGGTTTGAGCAGAGCAAAAGCGGCTCGACCGCTACTCTGATGATTATTTATTATCACAGTATTATACGGCGGTGAACAGATGGAAACGGTTAGCGGCAATCTTGCCTCGGCGCTCAGGATCGAGCCGGGCATTACCGCGATTATCGGCAGCGGCGGCAAGTCGACGTTGCTGAAGACGCTGGGTCTCGAGCTCATGCGCGCCGGCGGCAGGGTGCTTCTCTGTACCACCACGCACATGTTTCCCGTCGCCGGCGTGCCATGGGACGGGTCGAGCCGTCGCCTGAACGCCGCGCCTTGGAAGCCGGGGACCCTGCATGTTCCCGGCTGTACCTGCGAGGCATGCGCGGGCATGAGCCGCGGAAGTATCTGCCAGGCGGGCGTTTTGGACCCGGAGACAGGCAAGCTCTCCTCCCCTGCCGAGCCGCTCGACCAGCTGGCGCAGCGCTTTGACTACGTCCTGGCCGAGGCGGACGGCAGCAAGCGGCTCCCGCTCAAGGCCCACGCCGCCTGGGAGCCGGTGATTCCCTCTGGCACGGCCAACATCGTCTGGATCGCCGGCGCCTCAGGGCTCGGCAAGCCCATCAACGAAGCCGTCCACCGCCCCGAGCTCTTTTGCGAGCGTTGCGGCTGCGAGCCTACCGACATCGCCACACCCGAGCGCGTCGCCATGGTGCTCAATGCCGAGATGCAGGCGCTGAAACTCAGCACCGCACGCGTCATGCTCAACCAAGTCGACACGCTCAGCGACCCCATGATGGCCGACCGCTTCGAGGCAGCTCTCGACCGCCCCGTCGTCGCCAGCAGCCTCAAGTAGCCGGCCCCATCTCCTCAGTTGCGGTGAAATACGGACTGTTTGGCCGCCCGACGGCCGCAAACAGTCCGTATTTCACCGCAACTGAGGAGGGGACACGGCATCTTTGCTGCTAGCGGGGCACGTAGCGGCCGGGCTGGGCTCCGGTGGGCTCGCCATCGCGTGCCGCCAGCACGCCGTTCACAAACACGACCTTGGCGCGGCCATGTGCCCCAAAACCCTCGAGCGGCGTGTAGTCCACAGCTTGATGCTGTGTCGCGGCACTGATTGTCCAGCGCGCTTTGGGATCCCACACGCACACATCGGCATCGGCGCCCTCGGCAAGACAGCCCTTGCGCGGGTACATGCCAAACACGCGCGCCGGGTTCTCGCTCATCAAGCGGCACAGATCCTCGGGTCCCAGCTGTCCCTCAAAGCTCGTGGCAATCGCGACGGGACGATGCTCCACGCCGGGCCCGCCGTTGGGAATCGCGCGGAAATCGTCGCGCCCGCGGTCCTTTTGCCCGTGCAGGTTAAAGCTGCAATGATCGGTCGCAATCGTATCGATCTCGCCGGCCACAAGCGCCTCGCGCAGCGCGGCACGGTCGCCGGCATGGCGCAGCGGCGGGCTCATCACGTACTTGGCGCCCGCAAAGCCGTCCTCGCCCTGCTCCAGATAGCAGGTGTCGTCGAGCATCAGATACTGAGGGCAGGTCTCGACATAGATATTCTTCTGCCCGCGCGCCTTGGCCGCACGAATGGCCTCGAGCCCCAACTTGGTCGAAAGGTGCACCACGTTGACTGGGGCGTCGCCGGCCAGGTGCGCCAGATACAGCAGGCGGCTCACGGCTTCGGCCTCACACACGTCCGGGCGGCTGAGCGCATGCCCCTCGGGCCCATGAATCCCCTGCTCGTACACGCGCTTCTGCAGCTCATTCACCAGCGTACCGTTCTCGCAATGCACGCACAGTATGCCGCCAATACGCTTGAGCTCCTCGAGCACCTCGAGCGTCTCGGCATCGTCCAGGCGCAAATGATCGTAGGCAAAGTAGGTCTTAAACGATGATACGCCCGCCTCGCGCATAGCCGAAAGATCGGCGCGGTTGCGTTCATTCCACTCGGCGAGTGCCATATGAAAGGCGTAGTTGGCCGTGCAGGTTCCGTCGGCACGGCGATGCCACTCGGCCAAGGCATCGGGCATGGTCACGCCGCGATCAGCCGTCGCGTAGTCCACGATGGTCGTCGTACCGCCGCAGGCAGCCGCACGCGTGCCGGTCTCAAAGCTATCGGCCGTCCAGTCCATGCCGGTCCAGCACTGCATGTGCGTGTGCCCATCGATAAAGCCCGGGAACACCCAACAGTCCGTGGCGTCCTGGACGGTATCGTCCTCGCCCGGCTCAATCGCCGCGGCAATCCGCACAATCTTGTCGCCCTCCATGGCAAGATCGGCGCGGCGAAGCCCCTGGGGCGTCACGAGCGCGCCGTTTTTGATGATGATCATGTTGCTCCTTATTGATTAATACAGTTGGCCACGCGATCAAAATACGAGCAGGCGGCAATATGCTCCGTTATGCGTCGCTGTCCCTTGACGGTATCGACGTCCCACAGCTCGTAGGCACGCGCCTCGACCAGCACCACGTCGGTGCGACCTTTGAGAATCGAGCCCCCGCCGTCCTTGCCCTCAAGACGTATGAGCGCATCGAACAATTCCGCCGGAAAGAGCACCGGACTCGAAGGCTCACCGTTGCACGCAAGACGCACCGGATGCTTGCGGCCACGCTCGTCAAATGTACGAACCATAGCCTCAAAAGAATCCGAACTCACGAGCGGCTGGTCGCCCGGCAAATAGAGGCAACCTTTCCAGTTGCGTTCGACTCCCCACGAAAGGCCCGCACGGACGCTTTCGCTGCGCAGCTCGCCATCGTGCAGCACACACGGGCAATGCTTGTCCTCGCAAATCTGGGCGACCTCGGGCCAACGCGTCGAAACCACGACGTCAAAGCCCCGGGGAACCGAATCGATGGTCCGGGCAATCAGCGGCTTGCCATAGATATCGGCAAGCATCTTGTTGGAGCCAAACCGCTTGCCCTCGCCCGAGGCCATAATGACGCATCCAAGTTTCATGGTGATACCTCCCCTGAAACCATCGTACCCATAACTCGCGCCGCGGGCATCCACATCGAAAGCGCTTATCCCGCACGCCCGCGATGCAAAAAAGGGGCACCCCGCCGGTTGGCAGAGCGCCCCCTTTACATGGCTTACCTCAACCCGGCTTTAGGCCTGGAACCAACGGGCGGTATTGCGCTCGTCGAGGGCCTTGAGGGTAGCGGCGGGATCGGCAACCTTCTGCAGGAACATCATGGCTGCGATGGCGTACGGCTTGTAGCTGGCCTCCTTGTACATGCCCACACGGTGCATGTCGAAGACGTCGGCGTTAACCTCGCCGTGCTCGCAGGAGACACCGGAGATGTCGGCGGGCAGCGGGTGCATAAAGATGGTGTCCTGGCCGTTGGCAGTCTTCTCCATGAGCTCGGTCGTGGAGCACCAGTCCTGATGGGTGGCGTTCTGGGCGAGCAGCTCCTTCTCGAGCGCTGCGATGCCGGCGTCGTCGCCCTCGGCGTACAGGTTGGTGCGCTTCTCCATGGCGGCAAACGGAGCCCAGCTCTTGGGGATCACGATGTCGGCGCCCTCGAAGGCCTCGGCCATGGTGTTGACCTGCTTAAAGGTGGTGCCGGACTCGGCGGCATAGCCCTTGGCGCGCTCGACGACCTCGGGCATGAGGTCGTAGCCCTCGGGGTGAGCCAGGGTGACGTCCATGCCAAAGCGGGGCAGCAGGCTGATCAGCGACTGCGGGCAGGACAGCGGCTTGCCGTAAGAGGGCGAATAGGCCCAGGTGACGGCAACCTTCTTGCCCTTGAGGTTCTCGAGGCCGCCAAACTCGTTGATGAGGTAGAGCATGTCGGCAGAGGACTGCGTGGGGTGATCGGAGTCGGACTGCAGGGAGATGAGCGTGGGGCGGTGATCCAGAACGCCGTCCTCGTAGGCCTGCTGCACGGACTCGGAGACCTCGGCCATGTAGGCATCGCCCTTGCCGATGTACATGTCATCGCGGATGCCGATGACGTCGGCCATGAAGGAGATCATGGTAGCGGTCTCGCGTACGGTCTCGCCGTGGGCGATCTGGGACTTCTTCTCGTCCAGGTCCTGCAGCTCAAGGCCGAGCAGGTTGGCGGCCTTAGAGAAGGAGAAGCGCGTACGGGTGGAGTTGTCGCGGAACAGGGAGACTGCCAGGCCCGAGTCGAAGATCTTGGACGAGACGTTGTTCTCGCGCAGCTCGCGCAGGGCGTCGGCGACGATGTAGAGCGCCTTGAGCTCGTCGGTGGTCTTGTCCCAGGTGTGCAGGAAGTCGCTGCCGTACATACCCTTAAAATCGAGGCCGTTCAGCTGCTCGACGAGCTCGGTAAACTTAGCGTCCATGGAAATGTCCTTTCTAAAGATGAAACGATCGCAGTGAGTAGATGTGCTCCGGCATGCGCGTGTGGCTAGAACATGCAGAGCACCATGACGAGGACCCGCCACCGTTGAGGAAGCATGGGAGATAACGACCGCGGGCCCCAAGTCAACAGGGGGTGCCGGGGACACGAGCGGCCCCCGGCTCAACAAAATCGAGGAATGGGACTAATCGATCTTGTTGTTGGTCAGACCGGCGCGGAACACGGTGGCGTCGCCATCGGCCTGGCTCGGATCGTAGAGGTTCAGGGCAGCCACGTACATGGCGGCAGCGGTGACCAGGTCGTCCTTGTAGGTGACCTCGTTGGGAGCATGAGCCTGAGACTCGGCACCCGGGCCAAAGCCCACGCAGGGGATGCCGTAGCGGCCCTGGATGGAGACGCAGTTCGTGGAGAAAGTCCACTTGTCGCACAGCGGGCGACCGGTGCGCTTGTCCATGCTGGGCTCGCAGCCGATGCGTTCGTCACCAAACATGGCCTTGTGGGCGTCGACGAGGGCCTTGACGTGCGGAGCGGTCTCCTTGTTGATCCACGTGGGGAAGTAAGCCTCGGTCTCGTAGACCTCGCCGGTCCAGGACGGACGGTCGTACATGTACATGGAGACCTTCACGTCGTCGCCGTACTTCTTGGCGGCCGGCAGGTTGCGGATCTCGTCCAGGCAGGACTCCCAGGTCTCGCCGGCGGTCATGCGACGGTCGATGGAGATGGCGCAGGAATCGGCCACGGCGCAACGGCTGGGGCTGGTGTAGAAGATCTGGCTGACGGTGCAGGTGCCGCGGCCCAGGAAGCGGGCATCCTCGAAGTGCTCGGGATTGTACTTGGGGTCGAGCATCTTGACGAGACCCTTGATGTCGGTCGACTCGTCGCAGCCGTTGTTGTTGAGGGCGCGGACGTCGGCGATGATGTCGGCCATCTTGTAGATGGCGTTGTCGCCGCGGTCGGGAGCGGAGCCGTGGCAGGAGGTGCCGTGAACGTCGACGCGGATCTCCATGCGGCCGCGGTGACCGCGGTAGATGCCGCCGTCGGTGGGCTCGGTGGAAATGACGAACTCGGGCTTAATGCCGTCCTTGTTGTAGATGTACTGCCAGCACATGCCGTCGCAGTCCTCTTCCTGGACGGTGCCGACGACCATGATCTTGTAGCCCTCGGGGATGAGGCCCATGTCCTTCATCATCTTGGCAGCGTAGGTAGCAGAAGCCATGCCGCCCTCCTGGTCGGAGCCGCCGCGGCCGTAGATGATCTCGTCGGTCTCGTAGCCCTCATAGGGATCGGCATCCCAGTTCTCGATGTTGCCGATGCCGACGGTGTCGATGTGGGAGTCGATGGCGATGATCTTGTCGCCCTCGCCCATAAAGCCCATGACGTTGCCCAGGCCATCGACCTTGACCTCGTCATAGCCAAGGTTCTCCATCTCGGCCTTGATGCAGGCGACAACCTCACCCTCCTCGCAGGACTCAGAGGGATGGGAGATCATAGCGCGCAGGAAGCGAGTCATATCAGCACGATGGGACTCAGCAGCAGCCTTGATAGCGTCGAAATCGAGTTCTTTAGCCATTGTTCATAACCTTTCAAACGAAGGAATCTACCTGTGAGGTGGCGGAGCGATACCTATTTACTCCGCCCCAACGATTAGCAAGTGGGATATTCGCCTTCCCAAACAATGCGGCGATACTGGTCGGGATCGGTGTCGCCCTCGGTGGAGAAGCAGAGCACGGAGCTCGTCTTGTCCAGGCCGATGAGTTCCTTGAGCTCGGCGTACTCGGGATCGAGCATGAGGGTCTCGACCAGGCCGGTGGTCACAGCGCCGGACTCGCCGGAGATGACGCGCGGGTCGCCCTTCTCGGGAGCGCCCAGGGTGCGCATGCCGCGAGCGGTGACCCAGTCGGGGCAGGACACGAAGGCGGTGGCGTGGTTGCGCAGGATATCCCAGCCCAGGATGTTGGGCTCGCCGCAGCACAGGCCGGCCATGATGGAGGGCATGTCGCCGTCCACGATGCGCGGATCGCCGTCGCCGGCGGCAGCGCCCTTGTACAGGCAGGCGGCAGGCGCGCACTCAGCCACGACGAAGGTGGGCGGGTTATCGGGATACAGGTTGGTGAAGTAGCCCACCACGGCGCCGGCGAGCGAACCCACGCCAGCCTGGACAAACACGTGCGTCGGGCGGTTGATGGCCATCTCGCGCAGCTGCTCGGCAGCCTCGGAAGCCATGGTGCCGTAACCCTCCATGATCCAGGACGGGATCTTCTCGTAGCCCTCCCAGGCGGTGTCCTGAACGATGACGCCACGCTCGCAGGCGTCAGCCTCGGCGGCGGCCATGCGCACGCACTCGTCGTAGTTGACCTCTTCGATGGTCACCGTGGCGCCCTCGGCGGCGATGTTATCGAAGCGGGGCTTGGTAGAACCCTTGGGCATGTGAACGACGGCCTTCTGGCCCAGCTTGTTGGCAGCCCATGCCACGCCGCGGCCATGGTTGCCGTCGGTGGCGGTAAAGAAGGTGGCCTGGCCAAAGTCCTCGGCCAGCTGATCGGAGGTCAGGTAATCGAAGGTGCAGTCGGCAACGTCCTTGCCGGTCTCATCGGCAATATAGTTGGCCATGGCAAACGAGCCGCCCAGGACCTTAAAGGCGTTGAGGCCAAAGCGATAGCTCTCGTCCTTAACGCACAGGTTGGACAGACCCAGGCGCGCAGCCTGACCGTCCAGACGGGCAAGCGGAGTGACGGTATATTGAGGGAACGACTGGTGGAAGGCACGGGCCTTCTTCACGTGGTCGAGGCTCATGATTCCCAAGTGCTTGTCATCGCTCTTGGGCATCGTGTTGCCCGCCCACTGGATCTTATCGGCCATACGGTGAACTCCTTAAGTCCTCTCTTGCCGGCCCCCGCATACGCGTTTCAGCCCGATCCCATTCACACGACTGAACTTTTATGTGGATGCCAAACAAAAAGTTTGTTAGTAATGTTCTACCACACTTTTTGATTGGCATACCTAACGAATTGTTTGTTGCCGTAATCGGTACTTTTTCGCCGCCGAACGGTCACACAACGCAGCGACGCTTTCGTTATTTGCGGTCAAGTGTGGTTTATGGCAAAGTGTGCCCAAACTAATTTTTAGGAAGGCACCCATGACCCCCGCACAGATTGAGTTTTACAAGCGCCTAGCACACGGCCTGGCGCTCCAATTTGGCCCCAACTGCGAAGTCGTCGTCCACGATCTGGAGACCGAGGACGTGGACCACTCCATCGTAGTGATCGAAAACGGCCACGTCAGCGGGCGCAAACTGGGTGACGGCCCCAGCCATATCGTGTTTGAGTCCATGCACGAGGGCACCACCGACGTGCACGACCGCGAGCCATACCTCACCAAAACCACCGATGGCAAGCTGCTCAAGTCCTCTACCATCTTTATCCGCAACGACGAGGGCAAGCCCGTCGGCATTTTGGGCATCAACTTTGACATTACGCTCATGAAGGCTTTTGAGCGTTCGCTCGACGCCTTTACCGGCACCGGCGGCACGGGCTATACCGAGCCAGAGCCCATTACCAAGAACATCGGCGACCTGCTCGAGGACCTGCTGCACGAGTGCGAGCAGTTTGTGGGCAAGCCCGCGGCACTCATGACCAAAGACGAGCGTATTCGTGCCATTGGCTACCTCGACCGTCGCGGCGCCTTCCTCATTTCCAAGTCGAGCGAGCGCGCCTGCGAGTTCTTTGGCATCTCCAAGTACAGTTTTTATAGCTACCTCAATGAGGCCAAGGCGGCGGCCGGCGACAAGTAGGCGCTCGCCTGGATTGCCCCTCCCCTTTTGGGCGCGAGTTCTGGAAAGCACGAATCCAAGACCGAGCCGCTTGGGAAGTTCCATATAATCGATGTCATTAGTATTTCGAAAGGATGGAACAGAATGGCGTTGAGCAAGGCATCATGCACCGGTCGCGGATTGATTCCGGCAATTGGTGGACATGTGCACCACATGTTCGATGAGAGTGAAGACGACCTGTTTTCGCTGAGCCTTGACGACGTGATGAATGATCGCCCGTGGACCGCCGACGAACTCATGGGCGGCGGCGGGGCCCGCCCGTCAAACCCCAATCCCGCACTTGCGCCTAAGACCGCATCTGCGCCGACTCCTGCGCAGTTGGCTGTTTCGACACCCGCGCCTACGCCCGCACCCACTTCGGCGCCCACGCCCGCTCCCCGCCCCGCAAGCGACCCGTCCGAGACGGCGGCATTTCTCGCTGCAGCGACGCAGGGCAAATCGGCCGACAGCACTGTTATGTACAGCGCCCAGCAGTTGCCTGTTCCTGCGGCACGCAAGCCTCCGGTCGCAAGGCTCGATGAGCCCGTTGCCCGTCAGGTTGCCTACGATTCCTGGGCTGCAGCCGATCTGGATGAGACCTCTACCGGCATGCCGGCGCTCGACGTTCCAGTTAACCCGCTTTTTGCCGCCAACACGAGCGCCACGGACAATGAGGGCGGTGCGACATATTCCGATTATTCCGATGACTATGCTGGCAACGGTCGCATCGAGACCGAGGACTATGGCACCGCATCGAGCGATTATCTCAACGATCCGTACGCTGCCACGCCTGCACCGGAATATGACCCGGAGGCCGCGTCCGCGCCGGCGTATACCAAAAGCACGGGCGAAGAGCGCTTCGCCGATTATTACGCCGAGGAAAAGGCGCTGCGTTTCTCGGAATTTCCGCAGGCAGTCAAGGTTGCCTTTATCGCCATTATCATTGCCCTGCTCGGTGTCATTGCGTTTGAGGGATTCCAGCTGTTCCGCGGCCCCACCGCGTCCGAATCGGCAACGCAGCAAAAAGAGGACGACAACCAGTACCTGGACATCAACACCCTCAAGGGCGACCCCAACGACAGGGACGACGAGTAGCGAGGGCTGAAGGCGGCCGCAGGATCCCGCATCCAGTACCGGCTTCTAAGTGCTGTTTTGTCATCCAGCTACACTTTTCCGAAGTTTTAAGGTGCCTATTTCGACACTTTTCCGGATTTTATACTCTGTCCCTCCAGATGCGCTTTACGGTGCAGGCGTTGGAAGAAGGGCCATGTGCCGCCGGCGGCCCACATGTTCTGCAGATCAAGCTGCTCGGAGACGGCTCGCGCGAGCCGTCCAGCTGGAAGCTTTTTGCCGACGGTGCGTGCGTTGCGGACGGATCCGGCGCCTTTGCCCGCGAGTGCTTCTGCGAGGGCGCCGAGGTGTTCCTGGACCTGTGTCGCGACGCCGTGCACGCAGCCGAGCTGCACCAGTGGAGCCAGAGGGAGTACGAGCTGCTGAGCGCGGCGCGCGGGATTGCGGGGGTGTAGGTGGGCAGATAAGCCATCGGCAATTCCGAGATGGCAAGGGCCGGGAATTAGATTCCCGGCCTTTAACCTAGCACTGCTTTATAAGATCGAGCACCGCGGGAATGTCATCGGCATTACGAAGAGCAACATAGGTCGGTAGGCCTGGGCCAAATCCACCCTGCGTACGTTTGTCCTGGCACATGTCCTCTGGATCAATTAGGTCATCCACGCTCTTTGCCAGGCCGACGGCAATCCAGCCACCGTTGCTGGTCCTACCTTCTAACACGGCATGCAGTTTTCGCTTGCCCGACCTGAAGCCTACATAGTACTTGGCTATGTAGGACTCCCACGAAGGGTTACCACTCAGAACGGACTCGCGCACCTCATCGAAAAGCTTCTGGTTGAGCCCACCTTCGGCAAAGGTGGGGTGGTTCTCATGCAGAGTCCAGACAGGAGCCTCGTCAGGCTCCCCACGAGAAGGACGGTACTTGTCGACGACGTCTGCCGGAAGGTCGGGATACTTCCATATCTCGCACGCTTCTTTCGCCAGCTCGTCCGCGCGCTGCCCAATCTCTTCCTCACCCCATTTTTCATGCGAGACAATCGATTTGTTTAGGTAGAGCGGGCTGCACTTAAATCCGACGTCAGGCAGATTGAGCTTGTCCGAGAACGACCGGTTTGAGTACTCCTGGTTGTAGCCCGTCAGCGTAAGATTTCCCAAGTTGTTGCACAGCCTGTCGTGGACGTCTTCCCAGTTCTCACCAAGCGATTCCTTCCAGCCGTGCTCATCATCAATCGTCTGGGGCATGATGTGCTCGATCTGGTAATCGTCGGCTGAGATGGACTCCTTCGGGTGGTGCCAGTTCTCCATGCGTTCCAGGTAATAGCGCTTTTTAGAGAAGCGGTTGTAGCAGTCACGCGCCTTAAACTCCTCGACAAAATGCTCGTCTGTCGGAAAGTATGCGGTCATACCGCTGCTGTGGATAAGGAGCATCGCCGTAACGTACTCCTCGATATCGTCCTGCTGCTCGAGATTGCGATACATGCCGGCAAAGAAATTATTTAGGCCCGTGGTAAGTCTGCCGCAAACCGCTCGCCTGAACAGAAACGACTCGATAGTCTCGCAGATACGTAAAAACGCATTGCGGTCTAGTCCATTCCCCTCGTAAACCGAATAAAGCAACATTAAGAGGGGCCTTATCTGCTTCACGTCGAGGCTTACGATTCTGCCGAACACTCGGCGCAGTCCGTCGTCCTTCTCCTTACCAAGGAACAGACTGGCGTATCTATGTGCATACCCGCGCAGCTCCTTAAGCAGGCCCTCGGTGTCACCATCGTAGTCGTCGGCGAAATAGCGCTTAAACTCGTAGTAGGCCTCGTTCTCCTTCGGCATCCTATTGGGAACTTTAAGCCACAGCCAGTACCAGATAAATGCATTGAACTCGTCCTCGCCGCCTTTTCCGAACAAGCACTCGAGTGGATGCCAATAACCCTCATAAAGCTTGGTCTGTTCGTCGTTGGGAAGCGACATTAGAACGTAGTTACGGATGAGGTCAATGGGCGTGAGCGGCTTGCCCTTGGAGTTCATGGACTCAAATATGAGCTGGGCATTATCAACGCCAGCGGTGAGCTTAGTGTCGATGACCTGCACGCGGTTTAGCCCCGCCCAAAGCCTTGCCGGGTCAAATGATTTACCACGCATCTTCTCGCGGAAGAACGCATGGTTCTCGACAATCCGATCCGATTTTTCATCTGGCACGGGAGCCCCAGACACGATGGAGAACAGCGTCTCTTTATCGTCCTGCGAGAGCACCAGCTTGTAGCGTGCCAGACCGTTGTAGTCGTCATCGTTAAAGAGGTAATTTTTCCTCAGCGCCGAGATTTTGAGGTCGCCAAGGAAGCCAGCCTTGTCGGGGTTGCTCTCCAAATAGTCAGCCAAAGCTGCAATCATCAACGAAAACGTCGTCATGCGCTGCTGTCCGTCAATCAGAAGCACGCGCGAAATGCTCGTGGCAGAGCTCTCGGACTCGGGGATATAAAGCATTGACCCCACGAAGTGCGATACGCCATCACGACCCGCTCGCATGACGTCATCCCAAAGCACCTCGCACTCTTTTACACTCCACGAGTAAACTCGCTGGTACACGGGAATGACAAACTGCATCTTCGCCACGCCCATAAGGTCGAGTAGATTTGCCTCGGTTGCTTTCATTTACGCTTGTCCCCTTTCTTGTTTACGCCGCTTGCGGTCAGTCCCCCACTGAACGAAAGACGCTAAAGACCAGAGCATCGAAGCGCTGGAGCAACCGGGATGCTCGTCTCACTAGATTTTACAACGCTTGTCGCGAATACAGTTGAAAGCCAATCCGGTTCCGATGGCTCCCCCTATGAGAAGAAGGTGGATGCCAAGGGTCGCGTGACTAGCGATAAGTGCATCGCGAACGAAGTGCCGTTTGAGGAGCTGCCCGAGGGGTGGGCTTGGGCAAGGCTGGAAACCGTATATAACTTCATTGATTACAGGGGTAAAACGCCTCACAAATCACCTTCAGGTGTTCGACTAATGACTGCGAGCAACATTCGCCAAGGCTATATTGATTACACACGCGAGGAGTATATTTCAGAAGACGAATATGCAACACGCTTGTCTCGCGGAGAGACCCACCGTGGCGATTTGCTGTTTACAACCGAAGCCCCGATGGGGTATTGCGCGATATGCGAAATGAAACGTTGCAGCTGTGGACAGCGTGTCATTACCCTTCAGAATTACGGCACAGTTGGTCCAGACAATGCCCTGTTCTGCCAAATAATTCTATCTCCACTGTTCCAAATTCAAGTTAAGGATCATGCCACGGGGACGACCGCAAAAGGAATCAAAGCAGCAGTGCTAAAAGAGCTATTTCTTCCGATTCCGCCTCTCGCCGAGCAGCGCCGCATCGTCGAGCGGGTGAACGAGCTCATGCC
>URKU01000019.1 GCA_900548515.1 uncultured Collinsella sp.
CGCGGTCGGCTTGTACGATGCGCAGACCCAAACGGGGCGCCGCATCATGCTCGGCGCAGTGAAGTTTCTTGGCAAACTGCAGCCTAAGAACGTCGAGTCCGTAGCCCGTCGCGCGCAGCGCGAGCCCCAGCGCAGCCGTCGTCTTGCCCTTGCCGTCGCCTGTATAGATTTGAACCTTGCCGACTTACAGTGATGCCATCTCTGTCCTTTCGTGCCCGGCGTCGGTTTATCGCCGGCCGGGTTGGGTATTCTAGTTAGCATTATCAACCCCAGTAGATGGAGTTCAAGCAGATGGAGATGGATGACAACAAGCGTAGACGGAATATGATCCTCTACGTGCTCATCGCCTTCGTCGTCTACCTCGTGCTCTCGACCGTTCTGTTCCCTAACATCGGTCACACGCAGCAGATTACGAAGACCGATTACTCGACGTTTGTCAAAGCGCTCGATAAGAAGAGTGTCGACAAGGTCGAGTACAACACGGACGATTACTCGATTTATTACACCAAGAAGGGCGAGGACGAGAACATCGCCTATAAGACGACCGGTGTGCCGAACGATGCGGGCTTTACCGATCGCGTGCTTGAGTCTGGCGCTTCGCTGGAGTCGGTCGTTCCCGATAAAAACTCGGGTTTGATGACCTACTACCTGCTCACGCTCATTCTTCCCATGGCGATTTTCTTCCTCATCGGTTGGTGGCTCAACCGCCGCATGAAGAAGGCTATGGGCGATGACGGCCCGTCGATGAACTTTGGCGGCGGCGGTTTTGGCGGCGGCGGACTGGGTAAGTCCGGCGCGCGCGTGATCGCCTCCAAGGACGTGGGCGTGACCTTTAAGGACGTCGCCGGCCAGGAAGAGGCCAAGGAGTCCCTCAAGGAGGTCGTCGACTTTCTGGAGAAGCCGCAGCGCTACGAGGAGATTGGCGCCAAGCTGCCGCGCGGTGCTCTCCTTGTTGGCCCTCCGGGTACCGGTAAGACCCTGCTAGCCAAGGCTGTTGCCGGCGAGGCTGGTGTTCCGTTCTTTAGCATTTCGGGTTCTGAGTTCGTCGAGATGTTCGTCGGCCGTGGCGCCGCCAAGGTGCGTGACCTTTTTAAGCAGGCCAAGGAAAAGGCCCCGTGCATCGTGTTTATCGACGAGATCGATACCATCGGTAAGAAGCGCGATGGCGGCGGTTTTAGCGGCAACGACGAGCGTGAGCAGACGCTCAATCAGTTGCTGACCGAGATGGATGGCTTCGATAACCACAAGGGTATCGTTGTCCTTGCCGCAACCAATCGCCCCGACAGTCTCGATCCGGCGCTGCTGCGCCCCGGTCGTTTTGACCGCCGCATCCCCGTCGAGTTGCCCGATCTGACCGGCCGTAAGAACATCCTCGAGCTTCACGCCAAGAGTGTGAAGACCGAGCCGCCGATCGATCTGACCGCGATTGCCCGCGCCACGCCCGGTGCCTCGGGCGCCGACCTGGCCAATATCATCAACGAGGGCGCCCTGCGCGCCGTTCGCGAGGGTCGCAAGCGTGCAACCCAGGACGACTTCGAGGAGTCGGTGGAGGTCGTCATTGCCGGCCAACAGCGTAAGTCCACGGTGCTTTCCGACCACGAGAAGCAGGTCGTTTCCTACCACGAGATCGGCCATGCTATCGTCGCTGCCCGCCAAAAGGGTTCCGCGCCGGTTACCAAGATCACCATCGTGCCGCGCACGAGCGGTGCTCTTGGCTATACCATGCAGGTCGAGGAGGACGAGCGCTTCCTGACGACACGCCAGGAGGTCTTGGACAAGCTCGCCGTCTACTGCGGCGGCCGTGCGGCCGAGGAACTCATCTTTGGGGAGATGACGACCGGTGCCGCCAACGATATCGAACAGGCCACCAAGCTTGCCCGTAACATGGTGACGCGCTTTGGTATGTCCGACGAGTTTGGCATGATGGCGCTCGGTACCGTGCAGAACGCGTATCTCAATCAGGACACGTCGCTCACCTGCGCCCCTGGTACGGCCGAGCGTGTGGACGCGATTGTCGCTAAGCTGATCGAGGACGCGCACGATCGCGCCCTGCAGATCCTCAAGGAAAACAAGTTCAAGCTCCATGAGCTGGCTCGTTATCTGTACAAGAAGGAGACCATCACGGGTGAGGAGTTCATGAACCTCCTCACGCGCGAGAATCCGCTGATGCCCAAGCAACAGTAACGCCGCGGTCGAGCCAGTAAACGCCGACGCCCCATTTGAGCAGCTTTCTCAAATGGGGCGTTTTGCTTGAGAGGGATGGAAATGAAGATCGTGGTGAGCGCCTGCTTGATGGGCGAGAGCTGCAAGTATAACGGGCTTGACAACTATCGTCGCGAGTTGGTCGAGGCCTGCGAGCGTACAGGGACTGAGGTCCTCTTGGTGTGCCCTGAGGTCTTTGGCGGCCTGCCCATGCCGCGCAGGCCGTCCGAGATTGTGAACGGCGAGGTCCGTACCTGCGAGGGTACCTCGGTCGATCGCGAGTTTCGCCTGGGCGCTCAACGTGCGCTCGACATGTGCGAGCAGGCGGGCGGCCCGTCCGAGATCGTTGCGTGCATTTTGCAGGATCGCAGTCCGTCGTGCGGCGTGGGCCATATCTACGACGGATCCTTCAGCGGCACGCTCACAACAGGTAACGGTGTCTTCGTTGACCTGCTCCTGCGCCACGGCTACCGCGTTATCCCGGCTAGCGAGTTCGACTCGAGCATGTTACGGCAATAAAAAACCGCCACAAAGGTATTGTCCCCTTTGTGGCGGTTTTGGTCGGTTAGGCCAGGATAGAATGGCCGTAGGCGTTGGCGGCCTTGATGGCGGCGGCGAACTTTTCGTCGGTGAAGGGCTCCGGGTTGCCTTGCTTCCACTCGTTGGTGGCGTGCGCGTATTCGCACAGGGCCGGGATATCTGCCTCGGTAAGGCCAACCTGCTCAAGCGTTACGGGCAGCCCCATCTGCTTGTTAAAGGCGGCGTAGCGCTCAAGGTTCTCGGTATCGCCCGTATAGGCAAACAGTACCAGCACGCCCAGGCTCACGACCTCGCCATGCAGGTAGGTGCCCTCACGCGGAATGCTGCAGGTGGCGTTGTAGAACGCGTGCGCCACGCTCGAGTTGTAGTAATAATCGTTCTGGTTGGTCAGGTTCGAGACATAGCCCGTGTTGACAACGATGTCGAGCGCGATCTGCTTGACGGCCTCGCTCGACAGATTCTGGCGCACATCCTCAAGACCCTGCACACCATAGGTAAACAGCGGCTCGGAGCAGGTGTGGGCGAGTGCCAGGCCAAGACCGGCGGTGTGCTCCAAATTACCGGCGCTCGTGGCGTACTCGACCTCGGGCTGCTTGGACAGGGCATCGCCTACACCGGCCCAGAAGTACTCTGCTGGCGCCTCGGCGATGATCTTGGGGTTGATGAAGATGTGCGCGGGGCGGTTGGGGTACGAATAGCCCTCGAGCGAGCCGTCGTCGTTGTAGACAACGGCAATGGCGGTCGCGGCGGAGCAGTTGGAGCAGATCGTCGGCACGGTAAAGACGATCTTCTTGAGCTCGATGGCCGCCGTCTTGACGGTATCGAGCGCCTTGCCGCCGCCGCAAGCAATGAGCACGTCGGCTTCCTGGCAGGCGGGGGAGTTTACGACCTTGGCGATATTGGCACGCGTACTGTTGGTACCGTAGACGCGCGTCTCCAGGACCTCGACATCGGTACCTTCAAGGGCCGCCTCGATTCCCGGCAGCGCCGCAGCCAGGGCTCGCTTGCCGCCAATGATGGCGACTTTCTTCGCGCCGTACTCCGCCAGTGCAGTTGGCAGCTTGGTAAAGCAATCCTCGCCAACGGTGTAGTCGCTCATTCCAATTGTGCGCATAGCAGCCTTCTTTCGTTCGATAAAGTGCTTTCAGGTATTTTGCTCCTAGTGAAGGCTTGTAATAGCGAGAAATTTCGAACGTATAAAACCAGTGTTGAGGGTTTTTTGCCGACGCGGAACGTGCTAGCATACACCGCATAAGCGTTGATGGGGACGAGTAGTCGGCCGTCCGCATGCTACAGAGAGCGGGAAGCGCTGAGAACCCGTGCATGCGACCGATGAAAATCACCCCGGAGCTGCGGTCCCAACGGACGTGCCGCGCAGACACGTCTTAGTAGATATCGCCGAGATGGTCGTCGATACAGGCCAGCCGAGTAACGGATGCGAGCGCGCGAATACGCGGGCGAGGGCATCTAAGCTGGGTGGTTAAACGAAGAGCTTTTGCGGGCGTACAGCTCGTTTTGTGGTGCTTCGTCCCAGCTTGTAGGGACGGGCGCTTTTTTGGTGCCCAACGGGCGTGTGCGCCCATGACATGAAAGGGGTACCGTGGCAAACGAGTACAAGCAGACGATGAATCTGCCCAAGACCGGTTTTCCCATGCGTGCCGGTCTTTCCAAGTCCGAGCCCAAGCGACTCAAGGACTGGCAGGACAACAAGGTCTACGAGCAGGTTCTGAAGAAGAACGAGGGTCACAAGAAGTTCGTGCTGCACGACGGTCCTCCGTACGCCAACGGCCCGATTCACATCGGCCATGCCATGAACAAGATCTCCAAGGACATGATCAACCGTTACTGGATGATGCAGGGCTATGAGGTTCCCTATGTTCCCGGTTGGGACTGCCATGGCCAGCCGATCGAGCATAAGGTCGAGGAGAAGCTCGGCACCGAGAAGTTCAACCAGACCTCCACGGCTAAGATCCGTGAGCTTTGCAATAAGTTCGCTGTCGAGAACATCGAGCTGCAGAAGGCCGGCTTCCGTCGCCTGGGCGTGCTCGGCGATTGGGACAACCCCTATCTGACGCTCTATCACCAGCATGACGCCGCCGACATCGATGTTTTCAAGGCCATGTTCGACAAGGGCATGATCTATCGCGGTCACAAGCCCGTCCACTGGTGCAAGCACTGCCATACCGCACTTGCTGAGGCCGAGATTGAGTACTCCGACGAGACGAGCCCGTCCATCTTCGTGCGCTTTGAGATGACCTCCAAGCCCGCCGGCCTCGAGAACTTCGACGGCCCGGTTGACTTTATCATCTGGACGACCACGCCGTGGACCATCCCCTCCGACCAGGCAGTTTCTCTCAAGCCCGGTGCCGCCTACGTCGCCGTTGAGCACGACGGCCGCGCCGAGGTCATGCTCGAGGACCTAGCTCCCAAGTGCTGCGAGGAGTTTGGCTGGGAGTACACCCCGGTTGTGGTCGACGGCAAGCCCTATGTGGTTCCCGCCGAGACCTTCCATCACATTCACTATAAGCAGCCGATCTTTGACGGTGTCGAGGGCGTTGCGCTGTTGGCCGATTACGTCGGTGTCGATGACGGTACCGGTATCGTCCACAACTCGCCCGGTCACGGCGTCGACGACTACTTCGCCTGCCTCAAGGAGGGCATCACCGACATTTGCATGCCGGTCGATGACGACGGCAAGTTCTACACCGGCGAGGAGTTTGGCACCGGCGGCCCCTTCAGCGGCATGGATACCGACGAGGCCAACCCGCACATCATCGAGTTCCTGCGCGAGCGCGGCACCCTGGTCCTCGAGAAGAAGATCACGCACAGCTATCCGCACTGCTGGCGCTGCAAGCACCCGGTGCTCTTCCGTGCTACCGACCAGTGGTTTGTCTCGATGGACAAGACTGGTTTGCGCGAGCAGGCTGGTAAGGAGGTTCGCGAGAACGTCAAGTGGTATCCGGCTCACGCCGCCAACCGCATCGGCGCCATGGTTGAGCAGCGTCCCGACTGGTGCATCAGCCGTCAGCGCAACTGGGGCGTGCCTATCCCCAGCTACACCTGTGCCGACTGCGGCGAGAAGGTCATGAACGACGCTACGCTCGACGCCGTCATCAAGCTCTTCCACGAGAAGGGCTCCGACGCCTGGTTCACCGACGCTCCCGAGAGCTACCTGGGCGAGGCCTGCGTCTGCCCCAAGTGCGGCGGCCATCACCTCAAGGCCGATAAGGACATCCTCGACGTGTGGTGGGATTCCGGCGTCTCCTGGAAGGCCGTCTGCGAGTACCGTCCCGAGCTGGAGTATCCGGCGGATGTGTACCTCGAGGGCTCCGACCAGCATCGCGGTTGGTTCCAGAGCTCGCTGCTCACTTCGGTGGGCGCCAACGGCCATGCTCCCTACAAGGCGGTCGTCTCGCAGGGCTTCACGCTCGACGGCCAGGGCCGCAAGATGTCCAAGTCGCTCGGCAACGTCATCGACCCCAATAAGGTCTGTGACGAGATGGGCGCCGACATCATCCGCCTGTGGGTTGCTTCCGTTGACACCAGCTCCGACGTGTCCATCGACCACGAGATTCTTGCCCGTACGTCCGATGCCTACCGTCGTTTCCGCAACACGCTGCGCTTCCTGCTTTCCGAGCTCGAGGGCCAGTTTGAGCCTGAGACCGACGGTGTCGCCTTTGCCGACCTGCTGCCGCTCGACAAGCTCATGGTTGCCCGTCTGACCCAGGTTCAGGCCGAGGTCGACGACGCTTACTCTTGCTACGAGTTCCCGCGCGCTTACCGTGCGCTTTATGACTTCGTGGTTACCGAGCTTTCCAACGTGTACCTCGACGCCCTGAAGGACCGCCTGTACTGCGACAAGCCTGGCTCGCTCGAGCGCCGCAGCGCCCAGACCGTGCTGGCCGAGCTCTTCTCGATGCTCATGCGCGATCTGCAGCCGATTTTGTCCTACACCGTCGACGAGGCCATGGCCTACGCGCCTGCCGGCTGCGTCGACCACCAGAAGTACGCCGCGCTGCTCGATTGGTATAAGTCGCCTATCACGGTCGACGAGGCCAATGAGTTCGAGGGCGTGCTCGAGGCTTCACTCGAGCTCCGTAGCGCCGTGACCAAGGCCCTTGAGGATGCCCGCTCCGTCGGCACCTTCACTAAGAGCCAGCAGGTCCGCGTCAAGGCGGTCGTTCCCGCCGAGATGTACGCGCTGCTGACCGGCGACAAGGCGGTCGACCTGGCCGAGTTCTACATCGTTTCCGATGTTGAGCTGACCCAGGGCGAGGAGCTCTCCGTTGCCATCGAGGCTGCCGAGGGCGAGTGCTGCGACCGTTGCTGGAATTACCGCACCACCGTCGGCGAGTACAACGGCCACGCTCACATCTGCGAGAGGTGTGCGAATGCCCTTTAAGGCACGGTAACTCGGCATTTTGGTTATAGGGAGAATTTGGGCGCCTTCGGCCCATTTGCTCCGCTGATTAAAAGCGGCATTCTGTTTTTCGGAATGCCGCTTTCGTTTTTAGCTGGTTATTTCGCTTGCGTTGGTGGATATGTCGTGCGCTCTGCGTGTGGCAATATAAGATGGTAAATTGCGTTAAACGGAATTCGATTGTTTTGAGGGTAGGGGATTTCTTTGGGTCGTTCTGCGGATATGACGCCGCCTTTGCGTTGGCGGTTGGGTGTTGCCGGTGGTGTGGCGTTGGCCGTGCTGCTTGTTGACCAGCTGACCAAGCTTGCGGTTCGTGCCGTGGGCGACACTTTGCATGTGACCGTTATCCCCGGTGTGATCGACTTCCTTTTTGTGCGTAACATCGGTGCTGCCTTTAGCATGGGCGAGGGCCATGGCATCGCGTTTGCCGTGCTGGCGCTGGCGGTCATTATCGCCATTATCGTGTACCTCGTTCGAGCACCTCAACTCGCTCGCCTTGAGGTTGTGGGTATGGCGATGGTTGCGGGCGGTGCCATCGGTAACGCGATCGATCGCCTGGCTATGGGCTTTGTGACCGATTTTATTGCCACCACCTTCATTGACTTCCCCGTCTTCAATGTGGCCGATATCGGTATTACCGTGGGCGTCGTGCTCGCCCTCTTCGGCTATATGTTCTTGAGTCCCGCCGCTCGCGAGGTCGATGCGACCGCCGAGCTTAACGCCCGTGACGAAGCCCGCGCTAAGCGCAAGGCCCAGCAACGTGGGGAGCGTGCCCGCAAGATTCGCGAAAGGAATGAGCGCTAATGGCCGACATCCATATTCTTGTTGCCGACGATTCCGCTGGCCGGCGTCTCGACGCCTTTTTGGGCGCCAACGACGGTTGCCCCACGCGCTCTGCCTGCGCACATCTGATCGAGGGAGGCGCCGTTGCCGTCAATGGCGAGACCTGCCTGTCCAAAAAGTACGCCGTGCGCGCCGGCGATCGCATTTCGGTCGATCTGCCCGAGCCGCACGATCCCACCGACGTGATCCCCGAGGCCATCCCGCTCGACATTCGCTATGAGGACGACTATCTCATCGTGCTCTCCAAGCAGCGTGGCCTGGTGTGCCATCCTGCCCACGGCCACGAGAGCGGCACGCTAGCCAACGCCCTGGTCTATCACTGCGGTATCGACCATCTGGGCACCGTGCAGGGCGAGGACCGCCCCGGCATCGTGCATCGTTTGGATCGCGATACCTCGGGCCTCATGCTTGCGGCAAAAGACGACGACACGCAGCGCGCACTCCAAAATCTCATTCGCACGCGCACGCTCGATCGTCGCTATATCACGCTCGTTCACGGACATATCGCTATGGATGAGGGCACCATTAACACCGGCATTGCCCGTTCTACGCGTGACCGTGTCAAGATGGCGGTTTCGGACGATCCTTTCGCGCGCCAGGCCATTACGACCTTTAAGGTCCTCGAGCGCTTCGATTCCACGCGTTTTGACGACGGCTATACGCTCGTCGAGTGCCACCTGTTTACGGGCCGCACACATCAGATTCGCGTGCATATGCGCCATATCAACCACGCCTGCGTGGGCGATCCGCTCTACGGCAAGTGCGATGCACGCGCCGATCAGGGTCTGACCAGGCAATTCCTTCATTCCTGGCGTGTTGCATTCGACCATCCCGTGACGGGGGAGCGCATTGAGTGCCGCGACGAGCTGCCGTGGGATCTCGCTGCGGTTCTTGACGACCTGGCCCCGCGCTCGCTTGGTCGCACCGCTGCCGGCGACGAGATCGTTCCTCAGCTCGGTCTTCTCGAAGCCTAGTCAGTATTAGGTGGTTTCTTGAACGCCCCTAGCCTGCGGTAAGATATACGATTGTTTACGTAACGCGTTCCTGGGAGCCTGCATGCTCGCCTTTTTACAAACCAACACGCCCATCGTGATCTTCAACCAGATTGTCGTCACGCTGCTCACGGTCTGCTTTCTGTACCAGGTGGTCTTCTTTGTCATCGGTGCTCTTCGTGGCGAGGTCGCGCCTCCCAAGGCCAAAAAACTCCACCGCTATGCCTTCTTTATCGCGGCGCATAACGAGGAGGCCGTGATCGCCAACCTCGTTCGCTCCATCAAGGACCAGGATTATCCGTCCGAGCTTATCGAGGTCTTTGTGGTCGCCGATGCCTGCACCGACAACACGGCACAGCTTGCGCGCGAGGCGGGCGCTATTGTCTATGAGCGCAACGACCTTGCCCGCAAGGGTAAGAGCTGGGTCATGGACTTTGGTTTCGACCGTATTCTTAACGAGTATCCGGATACGTTTGAAGGTTACTTTATCTTCGATGCCGATAACGTCATCTCCCGCGATTACGTCTCCAAGATGAACGATGCCTTTGACCAGGGCTTCCATGTGGTCACGAGCTATCGCAACTCCAAGAACTTTGGCAGCTCGTGGATCTCGGCAGCTAATGCTACTTGGTACCTGCGCGAGGCGCGCTTTCTCAACAACGCGCGCAATATCTGCAAGACTTCTTGCGCTGTCTCGGGTTCGGGCTACCTCATCTCCGCCAGCGTTATCGAGGGCATGCACGGTTGGCAGTTCCATACGCTGACCGAGGATATTCAGTTCACCACGTTCTGCGCCATTCACGGCATTCGCATCGGTTATGCGCCGGCGGAGTTCTTTGACGAACAGCCCGTGACGTTTAAGGCGTCCTGGAAACAGCGCATGCGGTGGACCAAGGGCTTTTACCAGGTGTTCTTTACCTACGGTAAGCATCTGGTCAAGTCAACCTTCCGCTACCATCGCTTTGCCGCCTACGACATGTTTATGACCATCGCCCCGGGTATGCTGCTGTCCCTGATCTCCATGCTCGCCAATGCGACGTTCCTGATCGTGGGCGGTCTTTCGCACGGCTTCTTGGCTACCGAAGTCGAGATGCAGGCGTGCGCCGCTTCGCTCATTATGACCTTCGCCATGATGTATCAGACGTTCTTCATCTTGGCGCTGCTCACGACTATCTTTGAGTACAAGCATATTCACTGTGCGCAAAAGTGGCGCCTGGTGACCAACCTGTTTACCTTCCCGATCTTTATGTTCAGCTATATCCCCATCACGGTGGCAGCGCTGTTCCTGAAGGTCGACTGGGTTCCTACCCAGCATGCCGTAAACGTCACCCTCGACGAGGTCATGCAAGGCGCCAAATAACCACCACCAAAACCACCGCAAAGGGGACAGGCACCTTTGTGGTGGTTTTTGCGTTTGAGCTGCTGCCCAAGGAGGTTTTCGATGATCTATATCCCGTTTTGGATTTGCATCTTTGCCGGCGCGTGGATTGATGCCCGTGAGCGGCGGTTTCCCAATGGGCTTGCCGGCGCATGTGCCGTGGCGGCGTTGGCGGGTGTTTGGCTCGACCTCGGTTTGAACACTGCGCTTGACCACGCGGGTCTTGCCGTCATTGTGTATCTTGCTCTCGTGCTGACTGAGTCCCTCTGGCGTCGTCTTCGCCAAATCCCGGGCATTGGCATGGGGGACGTCAAGGCACTCTTTGCCCTTTGTACCTTCGATCCCCTGGGCGGCGTTGTCGCGTTTGCGGTTGCGCTCCTGACCCTTGCCGTCGCTTGCCTCATCGCAAAATCACGCTCCCTGCCATTGCTGCCGTTTTTGGTGCCTATTTTTGCCATAATCGAGGTCGTGGGCTGCACTTTGTAACCGATTGCGCATCCTTCTTAAGGAGCATGCCATGGCAACTAATCAAGAAACGGCCGTCATTAAGGCGCGCATGGACCGTATCCCCTCGGCGTTGTCGCCCGAACTTGTCGAGCGCATTGCCGCCGATCGTGCTTCGGGCTATGTCAACCCGTATCGTTGCAACGACGATCAGGTCATTCGTCGTATTGATCGCGCCGCCGACAAAGGTACGCTTATGCGTCCGGCGTTTATGCGCGATACCGAAAAGATACTTCATCTTCCGGCGTACACCCGTTATGCAGGCAAAACGCAGGTCTTTAGCTTCCGTAGCAATGACGATCTGTCACGCCGCGGTTTGCACGTGCAGCTTGTCTCCCGCATTGCGCGCGATATCGGTCGCGCCCTGGGGCTCAATTGCGATCTGATCGAGGCGATTGGCCTGGGTCACGACTTGGGACACACGCCTTTCGGCCATGCCGGCGAGCGCTTCCTCAACGATATCTATCATGAGCGTACGGGGCGTTATTTTTTCCATAACGTGCAGTCGGTCCGCGTGCTCGACGCACTGTACGGCCGCAACGTGTCGCTCCAGACGCTCGACGGCGTGCTATGCCATAACGGCGAGTACGAGCAGCGTGTGTTTGAGCTCTCGGACATGGGCTCCTTTGACCAGTTTGACCAGACGGCTGAGGATTGCATTGCCACGGGCTATAGCGCAATTGGGCATCTGCGTCCCATGACGCTCGAAGGCTGTGTGGTCCGCATCTCGGATATCCTTGCCTACGTCGGTCGTGACCGTCAGGATGCGATCGCGGCGGGCCTGCTGTCACCCGACGCTTTTGATGATGGCCGGGGCGGTGCCTACAATAGTTGGATCCTCACGCATGCCTCCATCGATATCGTTGAGCATAGCTATGGTAAGCCGCGCATCGAGATGAGCGAGGACCTGTTTGAGGAGATCCGCCGTGCCAAGCGCGAGAACTACGAGAAGATCTATAGCAAGGGCGGTATCGAAGGCGACTCCGAGGCGGAGCTGCGCGAAGCCTTCGAAAAGCTTTACGACCGTTGCCTGCAGGATATAAACGAAGGTGACGAGTCCTCGTATATCTTTAAACACCACATTTCTCGCATCGAGCAGCAGCTTTCCTACTACGATCGCGCCTATGCCTGGCAGAACGATAAGGACCAGGCGGTCGTGGATTACATTGCGAGCATGACGGACGGTTATTTCTGCGAACTGACGAGCAAGCTGTTCCCGGGTCTAAAGTTTCCGCATCGTACCTATATTAACGAACGGTAGTTCGTATCCTTTCGGTATACTGGTTAGTTGAAAACGTTTTTGATTGATGCACGGGATGGCTATGGACGACCTTTTTTCTGCCTCGACGCGCGAGCGTTCCTTTAAAAATGCGCCGCTCGCGGTGCGCATGCGACCCAATTCGCTCGACGAGTACGTGGGCCAGCAAAAGGCCGTCGGTAAGGGCTCATGGTTGCGTGCCGCGATCGAGCACGACGTGCTTTCGAGCGTGATTCTGTATGGGCCGGCCGGTACGGGTAAGACGACGCTGGCCCACATTATCGCCAACCATACCAAGAGCGAGTTTGTCGAGGTCAGCGCTGTGACGGGCACCGTGAAGGACTTGCGCCGCGTGATTGATGAGGCCAAGACGCGCCTGAATACGTATGACCGTCGCACTATCCTGTTTATTGACGAGATTCATCGCTTTTCGAAGTCACAACAGGATGCATTGCTACATGCGGTTGAGAACCGTACCGTCATTATGATTGGTGCCACGACGGAGAACCCGTACTTCGAGGTCAACTCGGCGTTGCTCTCACGTGGTCGCGTGGTGGAGCTCGAGCACTTAAAGGACGAGGATATCGCGACGCTCATCGAGCGTGCGCTCGAGGCACCACAGGGCTTGAACGGAAAGTTCTCGGCCGATGAGGATACGGTCAAGACCATTTGCACGCTGGCAGCGGGTGACGCTCGCTCGGCGCTCACGACGCTCGAGCTTGCGAGCGAGATTGCCGTCACGCGTCCCGATACCGAGGGAACGCCAGCGCCTGCGGCGGGGGAGCGCTATCCCATCACCGTGGATGACGTGAAGATTGCCAACCCGCGTCGCGGCTTTACGTATGACAAAAACGGCGACATGCACTACGACATCATCAGTGCGTTCATCAAGTCCATGCGCGGTAGTGACCCCGATGCCACGATCTATTGGCTCGCGCGCATGATCGATGCTGGGGAGGATCCTAAGTTTATCGCTCGCCGCATTATGATTCACGCTTCTGAGGATGTTGGCAACGCCGACCCGCAGGCGCTTTTGGTGGCGCATGCCGCGTTTAAGTCTGCCGAGGTCATCGGCTATCCCGAGTGCCGCATTAACCTGGCTCAGGCTGCACTCTATGTGTGCTTGGCGCCAAAATCCAACGCGTGTGAGGCTTCGATCGATGCGGCGCTGGCCGATATCCATTCTAGTGGGCTTCGCGAGGTGCCGAGTTATCTGCGCGATCGCCATCGCCCGGGCAGCGATGAATACGGTGTGTATAAGTATCCACATGATTATCTCGAAGGCTGGGTCGATCAGCGCTATTTGCCCGAAGGCTTGGAACGCGGTGCATTTTGGCAGCCTGCCGGGCGCGGCTGGGAAGAGTGGCGCGTAGAGCAAAGCGAACGCGACCGCAGCGGGAATGCACCGAAGTAGCTGCTGATAATTTTGTCCCACGTTGCTGCTCTTGGCATGTTCGGTCCCCTTTGGGGTACCATGAAAAACGTCTGTATTTCGATTCTTCCGGGAGGCTTGTATGAGTCCCATTCAAATCGCCCTGCTGCTGCTCGCCGTTGCCGGCGTGTGGGCCATCGCTGAGCTCGCGCTTACCCTGCGCAAGACCCGCAATGTTGTCGACTCGCTCGATAAGACCGTGAACGACCTCAACAACACCATCGCCGAGGCTCAGCCTGTGGTGGCAAAGCTCGATGGCGCTGTCGATGAGCTTACGCCGGCGCTTGCCCAGATGGAGCCGCTGCTTAAGTCGAGCAAGACGGCAGTTGATGCCCTTACCTCCAATCTCGTAGAGGTCGAAGCCGTGGTTCGCGACATTTCTGAGGTTACGGGCAGCATGGCCGAGGCCAGCAATGCTGTGTCTAGCGTGACCGACTCTGCCGCCGGTGCTGTGCAGAAGCTCTTCAATAAGGTGAAGGCTCCTACAGCCGACGCCGATCGCAAGCTCGCCGCTGCCGCTGCGGAGGCCGAGCAGCCTACCGAGCGCGTCCTAATTGGCGAGGACGAGGCCGCCGCGGGCGACGATGATGGTCAGAAGTCTGTATCCAAGCCGGCTCAGTATTACACCTATACGCCCGCCGAGAACTCTGAGGAGTCCTGCGATGAGTAGCGAAGCAACCTGCCCTATCACGCTGACCGTTGCCGGTGACCCGCGTCTCGCTCGCCTTGTGCGCATGACGGCAGCCAACGTTGGTGCCCTGTGCTCTATGTCTGTCGATCGCATCGAGGACATCCGCATGGCTGCTGAGGAGGCTTTCATCTTTGGTTGCACCGCGGTCGACTGCGATGACATCACCATCAAATTCGATGTCGATGAGACCCACGTTGGCATGACTATTACCTTTGGCGACCAGGCTACGGTCGATGAAGACGACCAGGCTGCGGTGTATGCCGAGCTCATCCTCGCGAGCGTGTGCGACTCCTACGAAAAGACTGCGGCGCCCCTGACGCTTTCCCTCGACCTCAAGGCGGATATCTAATATGACCGAACGTTCCCGGAGCGGCAAGACCGCTTGGGACAAGGAGAAAACCCGCGAGCTGTTTCGTCGTTACAAGGAGACCGGTGATCCGGACGCCCGTGAGCAGCTCGTCATGTCCCATATGAACCTGGTAAGGTTTCTTGCCAACAAATTTAAGAATCGCGGCGAGCCGCTCGACGACCTCATGCAGGTCGGCTATCTGGGCTTGCTCAAGGCTATCGACCGTTTTGATCCCGAGCGCGGACTCGAGTTCACGACGTTTGCGACACCCACTATCCTTGGCGAGATCAAACGCCATTTTCGCGACAAGGGCTGGAGCGTGCGCGTACCGCGTCGTCTGCAGGAGCTCTCGGCCAAGGTCAACCAGGCTACTGACAAACTTACCAACGAGCTGCAGCGTTCGCCCAAGGTTGAGGAGATCGCTGAGTATCTAGATGTGACTGTCGATGAGGTCCTCGAGGCTATGGAATCGTCTTCGGCCTATACCTCGGTGCCCATCGAGGCTCCTGGTGCGTCCGATTCCGACGATGCCCCTTCGATTCTCGACCGTTACGCCGACGACGACAACGAGCTCGACTTTACCGATGACCGCCTGGTGATCGAGGAAGCCATCCGTGATTTCTCGCCGCGCGAGCGCGAGGTGATCGAGCTGCGCTTTGTGAAGGGCATGACCCAGATCGAGATCGCCAAGAAGCTGGGTATTTCTCAGGTGCAGGTTTCGCGTCTGCTGCGCCGCACGCTTAAGAAGATTCAGGACAAGATCGACCCCGACGGAGTGATGATTCGTTCATGAGTGAGCACCCCCAACAAACCGATCGCGTGCTGCGCGACACCCGCATTCTGACGCTGCGCATTTGGGCTGTTGTCGGCTGCATTGTTATTGCTGCTGTCATCTTTAACCTTATGGGCATCCTGGCACCGGTTATCGAGTTTCTCGCTGTTGGTTCCATCATTGCCTTTGTGATGTCCCCGATCACCAACTGGCTCGAGCACCATGGCGTGAATCGCGGCATCGGTTCGCTTATCGCGCTTATTGTTGTTGTTGCCGTGCTCGTCGGTGTCGTTTGTATCTTGTCGCCGATTCTCTTTGGTCAGATCATGGAAGTCCTGAGCCGCCTGCCCGAGCAGCTTCGTGTTGCGGGAGGCGACCTCAATGAGATGATCTCGCATGCCAAGACGCTCAACAACACGCCGTTCAAGGAGTATTTGGACGATAATCTTTCGTCGTTGGTTACCGTGGCATCGAAGTATGTGTCTCAGATCGCTGCCGAGCTTGGCCGCGGTGTGTTCCCGCTCATCACCAATACGGCTTCGCAGTTATTCGTGATCTTCCTTGGTCTGGTGCTTGCCTACTGGATGGCTTGCGACTACCCTCGCATGCACCACGAGATCTGCACCATCATCGGTCAGGAGAAGGAGACCTCGTACCGCTTTATGGTCGCCATCCTTTCTCGCTCTGTCGGCGGCTACATGCGCGGTATGGTCGTGACGTCTATCTGCGGCGGCATCTTGGCCTTTATCGGTTTTATGATCATCGGCCATCCGTATGCGGCGCTCATGGCTATCTTTACCGGCATCATGCATTTGGTTCCGGTCGTCGGTCCTTGGGTGAGCGCAGCAATCGCCACAGTGCTTGGTTTCATGTTCAGCCCCATGTTGGCGTTATGGACGCTCATCGTGACGATGGTCGCGCAAAACGTCACCGATAACGTGATTTCGCCCAAGGTTATGCAGAGCTCGGTGCAGGTGCATCCCATTATGAGCCTCACGGCGCTCGTTATTGGCTCAGCACTCATGGGCCCCATCGGTATGATTATTGCCATCCCGCTGTGTGCGGCCCTCAAGGGTATCTTCGTGTACTACTTCGAGAATGAGACCGGCCGCCAGCTTGTGGCCTATGACGGTGCCGTGTTTAAGGGCACGCCGTACCGCGATGCCGATGGCAACCCGGTCGCCGCCTACGACGCGCTCGGCGACGACACCTTCATCTATGAGTCCGAGCTCATCGGTAACGAGACTGCGCCCGAGGCCCAGGCGATGCCTAAGCCCGAGTTCGATAATCCCTGGATCAAGCTCTCGGGTTTGCAACCCGATTCCACGGGCTTCTTCAAGAACCCCTTTGCCAAGGATGACGATTCCAACACGGACGACACCAAAACCGGCATCGACGGCTCCATGGACGATTCGGATTCTAAATAGGTTCTATTAACGTTTCTTGAAGTTGTAAATGACAAGAAACGCGACCAAAGCGATTGATAAGGGGCCGGCTACATAGAAAAAGAGAACGTCAATTGCGCGTAGAGTGTAATAAGCCTTATCGCCGGACATTACTGCATACAATACGTAGCCAAATGCTGGTTGGTTTGCGTACCAGCAGGAGAAGGCCAAGAGCGCTAAAAGTGCTAGTACCAGAAGTGCATTCAGGACAAATCGTTTACTTTTCATCGATCGCTCCTTCCGGGTGACTCTTATATGTAATTCTACAGCAGTCCTTTTTCAAAGGATCGCACAGTACTGAATAACGTGCACTTTCGCTGGAGGGTCGCTGTTTGGCGGCCCTCTTTTTTGCATGGGCGCGGCGGGATGGTAATATCGTTACGTTTGAACTGTTTCGATGTGAAACCGAGGAGATTCCCTCTATGAGTGCTGACTACCCGTCAATGACTACGGCCGAGATTCGCTCCAAGTTCCTCAACTTCTTTGAGGAGCGCGGTCTTAAGCTCTATCCTTCTTCGTCCCTCGTCCCCGACGATCCTTCGCTGCTGCTTGCCAACGCCGGCATGAACCAGTTTAAGGAGTACTACCAGGGCAAGAAGACCATGAAGGAGATCGGCGCGATTTCCTGCCAGAAGTGCGTCCGCACCAACGACATCGATTGCATCGGCGAGGACGGCCGTCACCTGTCCTTCTTCGAGATGCTCGGCGATTTCTCTTTTGGCGGCGTTTCCAAGCAGCAGGCCTGCGCTTGGGCCTTTGAGCTCATTACCAAGGAGTTCAAGCTGCCGCTCGACCGCCTGTACTTCACCGTCTTTACCGAGGACGACGAGACCCACGATGTGTGGCGCTCCCTGGGCGTTGCCGAGGATCACATCTCCCGCCTGGGCGAGGACGACAACTTCTGGGCCGCTGGCCCCACCGGCCCCTGCGGTCCGTGCTCTGAGATCTACTTTGATATGGGCGAGGAGGTCGGCTGCGGCAGCCCCGACTGCAAGCCCGGCTGCGACTGCGACCGCTTCTTGGAGTTCTGGAACCTCGTCTTTACCCAGTACGACCGCCAGGAGGACGGCTCCATGCCGGAGCTGCCGCACCGCAACCTCGATACGGGTATGGGCCTGGAGCGCATGGCCGCCATCATGCAGCATAAGACCGCCAACTACGACGGCGATCTGATGCAGCACCTCATCAAGCTGGGCGAGGAGATCAGCGGTAAGACCTATGACGCCGATGATTACTCCGGTGCTAGCCGTTCTCTGCGCATCATCGCCGACCACTCCCGTGCCGTCGACTTCATGATCTCTGACGGCATCCTTCCCGGTAACGAGGGTCGCGAGTACGTCCTTCGCCGCCTGCTCCGTCGTGCCGTGTTCCACGGTCGCCTGCTGGGCATCGAGGGCGCCTTCCTGACCAAGTTCATCGACGAAGTCAACGCTCAGATGGGCGAGGCTTATCCCGAGCTGCTCAAGAACGTCGCCCTCGTCAAGGGTATCGTCGCCTCCGAGGAGGAGCGCTTCTCCACGACGCTCGACAACGGCCGTGTTTACCTGGACGAGGCCCTGGCAGCGCTTGCCGAGGGCGCTGTGCTTCCGGGCGACGTTGCCTTTAAGCTGCACGACACCTTTGGTTTCCCCATTGACCTGACTGTCGAGATCGCCGGCGCTGCTGGCCACGACGTCGACATGGACGGCTTCACCGCCTGCATGGAGGACCAGAAGGCCCGCGCTCGTGCCAACGCCAAGGGCGATGCCTGGGGCAGCTTCAACGACGTGTGGGTCGAGCTTTCCGACAAGGTCGCCGCGACCGAGTTCGACGGCTATGACAACGATGCGATCGAGGGTGCCAAGGTTGTCGCCATCGTTCGCAACGGCGAGTCGGTCGAGTCCGCTGCCGCCGGCGAGGACGTCGAGGTCGTGCTCGACCGCACCCCGTTCTACGCCGAGATGGGCGGCCAGCAGGGCGATGCCGGCAAGCTTTCCGCCGAGGGCGTTGTTCTGACCGTTGCCGATACCAAGAACCACAACGGCCTGTATGCCCATGTCGCGCACGTTGCCGAGGGCACGCTGACCGTCGGTGCTACCGTGACCGCCGCGCTCGACGCCGAGCGCCGTGGTTTCCTGCGCCGCAACCACACCGCCACGCACCTGCTCGACGCTGCCCTTAAGCAGGTCCTGGGCGAGCACGTCTCCCAGGCCGGCTCGCTGGTGACGCCCGAGCACCTGCGCTTTGACTTTACGCACTTCGAGGCCCTTTCCTCCGAGCAGCTCAAGGCTGTCGAGGACCTGGTCAACCAGCAGATCTTCGCCTCCAAGCCGGTCGTGACCCGTGTTATGGGCATCGACGAGGCTAAGGCTGCCGGCGCTGTCGCTCTGTTTGGAGAGAAGTACGGCGATGTCGTCCGCGTCGTCTCCGTGGGCGCCGAGGACCAGCCGTTCTCTCGCGAGCTCTGCGGTGGCACGCACGCTGCCAACACCGCCGAGATCGGCCTGTTCAAGATCATTTCCGAGTCCTCCACGGGCTCGAACGTCCGCCGCATCGAGGCTGTGACCTCCAAGGGCGCTCTCGATTACATGGCCGACCGCCTGGCGCTCGTTGACGCCGCCGCCGCTGCGCTCAAGTGCCGCGTCGACGAGGTTCCCGCCCGCGTGGAGAACCTGCAGGCCGAGCTGCGCGAGACTTCCAACAAGCTCAAGAAGGCTCTGACCGGTGGCTCCTCCGACGCCATTTCCAGCGCCATCGACGGCGCTGTCGAGCTGAATGGCTATAAGCTCGTTGTCGCTGAGCTTCAGGGTCTCGAGGCCGCAGACCTGCGTAACGTTTGGGATACCGTGCACCAGAAGGTCGCCGGCCCCGTCGCCTGCGTCGTTGCCAGCGTGACCGAGAAGGGCACCCCGGCTCTGCTCGCTGCCGGCTCCGATGACGCCGTGAAGGCCGGTTTCCACGCCGGTAACGTGATCAAGCAGATTGCGGGCCTGGTCGACGGTCGCGGTGGCGGTCGTCCCAACATGGCCCAGGCCGGTGGCAAGAATGCCGCCGGTATCGCCGATGCCCTCGCGGCCGCCAAGACCGCGCTCGGCGCCTAAGAACCTAAGTAGTCGCTGTGGTCGCGCTCGCACTGGACATAGGGGAGACCAGGATTGGCATTGCCGTCTCGAGCCGTGATGGCAAGATGGCGATGCCTGTCAAGGTGCTTCCGGCTGCCGAGGTCACTGGCATGGCAAAGACGTTTCGTTACCTGGTCGAGGACTATGAGCCCGATATCTTGGTAAGCGGACGTCCCTTGACCATGGCCGGTGAGCCCGGCCCCCAAGCCGAGCGCGTCGCCGCCGTGGCCCAAAAGATTGCCGACGAGCTCGAACTTCCGCTGGAGTTTGAGGATGAGCGTCTGTCCTCGCAGGAGGCCAAACGAATCCTGCGAGAGCAGGGGCTCAACGAAAAGCAGATGAGGGGCAAGATTGACATGATCGCCGCCAGCCTGTTCTTGCAGACATGGCTCGATCGTAAAAACGAGGAGGTTCAGCATGCCTAGCGCTTCCGATCCGCGCCAGCAGAATCGTTCACGGAAGCCCGTGCCGCGCCCTGCTCAGCCTGGCCAGCGCCTGGCGCAGCCGACGCAGCGTTCGGCTCAGCCTGCTCAGCTTGCTGCTCAGCAGCCCGCCGCTCGTCCCGCGCAGCCTGCTGGCGGCGCTCGTTTTAAGCAGCAGGCTCCTGCCCAGCGCACGCAGGGGCAGTCCCGGCAATCGCGCTCCCTCGCACATCACGCTCATGGCTCGCACGGTGTTGCTCCGGCCACGCGCTCGAGCTATAACACGCACGCCCGCCGTGGTGCCCAAAAGAAAAGCTCCCCGGTGCCTATGATTATCGGTGGCGTCGTCGCCGTGCTTGCGCTTGTCGCGATCGCCTTCTTTGTCGTGCCGGCCGTCAAGGGCTTCTTTGCCGGTGAGGATACGAAGGTCACGGCTGGTCAGCAGGTTACGGTGACCATTCCCGATGGTGCTTCGGGTGATACCATCGCTTCGATTCTCTCCGAGAACCATATCGTCGAAGATCCCAAGGATTATTATGCGGCGGTCAAAAAGCTCAACGCCGATATGTCGCTTAAGCCGGGTAAGTATTCGTTTACCACGCTTATGGACGCCACGAAGGTCGTCCAGCAGCTTATGGAAGGTCCCAACGCCGGCTCCGATGCGCTCACGATTCCTGAGGGCCTGACGGTCGATCAGGTCGCCGACCGCGTGGCCAAGGCGTACGACAGCATTTCTAAGGAAGACTTCCTTAACCGGGCTAAGGCGAGCAATTATGTGAATGATTACGCTTTCCTTAAAGACGCCGCGAACGATTCGCTCGAGGGCTTCCTATTCCCCAAGACGTATTCGCTGGGTAAGGACCCAAGCGCCGATGATGTGATTCGCGCTATGCTTGACCAGTTCAACGCCGAGTATAAGTCGCTTGACTTTGCCAGCTGCGAGGCCAAGATCAAGGAGCGCTATGGCGTGGAGATGTCCGACTACGACATCGTCAACTTGGCCTCTATCGTTGAGCGCGAGGGCCTCAACGCCGATCAACGTGCGCACGTGGCCTCGGTCTTCTACAACCGCCTTGCCGGCAAACTCGACGGTCTGCACTATCTCAACAGCGATGCGACCATGATGTATGTCACCGGCGGCGAGGTTACCGCCGACGACCTGCAGAGCGATAGCCCGTATAACACCTATAAGCATGAGGGCCTGCCGCCCACGCCCATCTGCTCTCCGTCGCTCGAGGCGCTCAAGGCTACCCTTGAGCCGACCGACTCCGATGACCTGTATTTCTACATTACGCAGGACGAGGAGTACTTCTCGCAAACCTACGAAGAGCATCAACAGTCTTGGAATTAGCATGAGGATTTTTAGCCCCAAACGATACGTTGCCTCGGTCGATCGCATCGATCTCGATACCCTGTGGGCCGACGGCAAACGCGCCATTCTGCTCGATCGCGATAACACCCTGGTGCCGCGCGACACCGAGCAGGTCCCCGCCGCGATTTCCGCTTGGCTCGACGCCGCCCGCGCCAAAGGCTTTAAGCTGTGCATGGTGTCCAATAACTGGCATCGCGACCAGGTCATGGCATCGGCACGCGAGCTGGGACTCGAGGCCATCAGCCACGCCATGAAGCCGGCGCCGTTTGCCCTCAAGGCGGGTCTTAAGCGCCTCGGCGCCACGGCCGACGAGGCGGTGCTGATCGGTGATCAGCTCTACACGGACGTGTGGAGCGGCAACTTCGCCGGCGTCGATACCATCCTGGTAAAGCCGCAGGCCACGCAGGACCTGTGGTATACGCAGATCTTCCGTATCTTTGAGCGCCGGGCCCTGCGCGACCTTCCCTGCGAGGAATAGGTCTCGTCATGTCCCAGCACACCAAACACGGCTGCGACCATATCTTCTTTATCGGCTTTTTGGGCGCGGGCAAATCGACGCTCGCGCGCAACGTCGGCACCATGTTCAAGAGGCGTTTTATCGATACCGACCGCCTGGTCGTCCGCCGTTGCGGCAAGTCGGTAACCGAGATTTTTGAGACCGAGGGCGAGGATCGTTTTCGCGAGCTCGAGACCTCGGCACTCCGTTCGCTTCAAAGTGAGCGCAGCCTGCTGGTATCGTGCGGGGGTGGCATTGTCGAGACGCCGGTGAATATTGAGCTGATGCACGAAATGGGTACGTGCGTGTACCTCGAGGGCGACTTCGAGGATTCGATTCGCCAGATTCGTCGGTCCGACACGCGCCCCGATTTCCGCTCGCCCGAGCATGCCGCGCGCCTGTTTGAGCATCGCCGTCCGCTGTATCGACAGGCCGCCGACCTTACCCTTGATATTCGCAACAAGTCCTTCGAGGACGTTTCCTACCTTTGTGCCGAGATGCTTTTGGAGCGTGGGCTGCTATGATTCGCCGTCAACTGATCAATTTCCAAAACCGCAGCGTCGATGTCCGTGTCGGATTGGGCGCGTTCGATGAGCTGTCGCGCATGTTTGCCTCGGCCGTTGGCAAGCCTAAGCGCGCTATGGTGGTTTGGAACGACGCCACATCCGAGCGTTTTGGTGAGGTTGTCGAGCATGCGCTGGTCGACGCCGGTTTTGCCGTGTCGCTGCTCGTCCTTGAGCTTTCGCCTGCTGGTGCCACGCTGGCCGATGCCGATGCGATCTTTGGCGCCCTGTCTGCCAACGGCATTACCTGCGACGATCTGGTTGTCGCCGTTGGCGATGCCGCAACCTGCTCGGTTGTTAGCTGGTGCGCAAACCAGTGGTGCGGCCGAACCGAGTGCGCGCTGTTGCCGACGACGTTCGACGCCATGCTCACGGTCGCGACGACCATGAAGCCGCTCGTCGCCTCGTCGGCGAATGCGCTTCCCGCTATCGCCTTCCGTCCCGAACCGGGCTTGGTCGTGTGTGACCTCGACCTTGTTCGCGAGGCGGACCCCGAGGACCTTAAGCTCGGCTATGTGGTACTTGTTGGCACCATGCTTTCGAGCAGCAAGTCCCGCTGGAATCAGTTTACTGAGACCGTCCCCGAGATTCTCGCGGGCGAGGAGGTCGCGCTCGTTAATGCCGTTCAATGGTCTCAGACTGCCCGCAAGGACGTACTGATGGCCACGAACCCGAGCGCTCGCCATGCGCCCGATTTTGGCAAGACGGGGGAGCGTACCCTGCGCGCCTGCTTGGGCGATGCCGCTTCACAGGTCCCTGCCTATCAGCTGTTATCCGAGGGCATGCGCTTTGAGGCGCGCCTAGCACATGATGCCTGCGACTTTGATATCGATTACGTCTTTGAGGTCGATGACTGCCTGGAGGACTTTGGTATCGAGGAACTTGCCTTCGATCTGGAGCCTGTCGCATATATCGAGGAGTTCCGTAGGCAGCAGTTCGCGCGCTCAAACCGCAGCATGCTGCCGCTGCCCGCGGCACTCGGCGCCATTCGCCTAACGAACGTTGAGGACGAGGTTCTTGAGCGCCATGCTCACGCCTACTTGGCTTCTCGTAAAGAACTTCTCTAAGATTTATTGACTTCCATCGTCTTTCGTATCATGTTGAGGGGCGGGTTTCCAATCGGTTGCGGATCGCATGCGATTCCGTCGTTCGGTTGAGACCCGTCCCGTCTATATAGAGACAACAAGAAAGGAATCTGCATGTCTGAGTTTGCTGCCGGTCCTGCCGGTCGTATCGAGCGCGTCCGTGCCCTGATGGTCGAGCGTGGCTACGACGCTATCGTGGTACGCGACGAGGCCAATCTTCGTTGGCTTACGGGCGTGAAGGGCGTCTTCGACTACACCTTCGAGTTCCCGCACGCGGCGTTTATTACGGCTGACCAGTGCCTGTTCCATACCGACTCGCGCTACCTCAACAGCTTTGAGGAGAACACGCCCGCCGGCAGCCCCTGGGTCTACGACATGGATGAGGGCACCATCCCCGGTTGGGTCGCCGGCAAGATCGCGGCCAACAAATGCCGCGTCTGCGCTGTCGAGGACGATATGCAGATTAATTTCTACCAGGGTATTCAGCGCGGCCTGGAGGACCGCTCCGTCGCCTGTATGCTGCCGCTGATGCACGACGACATCCGCAAGATGCGCGCCATCAAGGACGCCGAGGAGATTGAACTCATGCGCCATGCGCAGTCGATCACCGATGCCGCCTTCCAGCACATGCTCGGCTTTATTAAGCCCGGTATGACCGAGAAGCAGGTACGCAACGAGCTCGAGAACTTTATGTTCGCCAACGGTGCTGACAGCCTTGCCTTCGGCTCCATCGTGGCGAGCGGCCCCAACACCGCCAACCCGCATGCCGTCCCGAGCGACCGCGTGATCGAGAAGGGCGACTTTGTCCTCATGGATTACGGCGCGGGCTACTGCGATTATCGCTCCGACATGACACGCACTGTCGTGATGGGCGGGCCCACGCAGGAGCAGCTTGACCTGTACGCGCTCGTGCGCCGTACGCACGAGGAGTGCGTCGCCGCCATCCATCCGGGCGTCGAGGGCAACGACATTTTCAAGCTTTCCAAGAAGATCATCGGCGATGCCGGCTATGGCGATTACTACAACCATGGTCTGGGCCACGGCGTCGGTATCGACATCCACGAGCTGCCCAACTTCAACCGCAGCAAGAACACCATCGAGATCGGCTCGGTTGTCACCATGGAGCCTGGCGTCTACCTGCCCGGCGTGGGCGGCGTGCGCCTGGAGGACTACGGCGTGGTCACCGAGAACGGCTACGAGCCCTTCACCAAGACCCCACACGACCTGCACGTCATCGACTGCTAGTCTACTTCGGTAGATAGTTTGGGGCGGGGCGTCCGGATCGATTCGGACGCCCCGCGTTCTCTTTTTATGCGCTCGCCGCAGGCGCCGTCTGCAAGTGTATAATTTCTGTCGTATGTAATTTGGACGCTTGTGCGTTCTGCCCATAACAAGAAAGGTCGCTATGCCTACCATTTCTACCGCCGACTTCAAGAACGGCCTCGGTCTCCGCATCAAGGACAAGGTCTACACCATCGTCGAGTTCCAGCATGTCAAGCCGGGCAAGGGCGGCGCGTTTGTGCGCTACAAGACCCGCGACATCAAGAGCGGCCGCGTCGTCGAGAACACCTGCAACGCCGGCACCAAGTTCGAGAGCGTCATGCTCACCACCCGTGAGTTCCAGTACCTCTACAACGATGGCACCGACTATATCTTCATGGACAACGAGTCCTATGAGCAGGTTCCCGTTCCCGAGGACATGGTGGGCGAGAACTCCAAGTGGCTGCGCGAGAACGACATCTGCCAGCTGCTCTTCGCCGACGATGAGCTCATGGGCGTGACCCCGCCGATGTTCATCGAGACCACCATCGTCCAGACCGACCCGGGCTTTAAGGGCGACACCGTCCAGGGTTCCACCAAGCCGGCCACGATCGACACCGGCGCTGTCATCCAGGTCCCCATGTACCTCAACGAGGGTGAGGTCATCAAGGTTGACACCCGCGACGGCAAGTTCGTCTCCCGCGTCTAGCAACCAACTCTTCTAGGAGGACTCATGCCCCAGGAAATCAAGATTGACGGTATCGGCATTTCGCCCGATGTTCTGACCGCCATCGTCTCGCGCGCCGTGTCCGATGTCGAGGGCATCGCCTCCGTTGGCGTCAAGGACCTTGCCACCAACCTTGTCTCCATGATGCTCTCGTCCAAGGCCCCCGCTTCCGAGCCGGCGGTCGAGGCCGAGGTCATCGGCGACAAGCTCGCACTCACCGTGCGTGTCGTGGTGTTCTTTGGCTATCCGTTCAAGAAACTCGCCGAGGCTGTTCGCGCCGCTGTGGTCGCTGCCATCGATGCCCAAGTGGGCGTTGAGGTCGAGCGCGTCGACGTTTGCATCGACGGCCTCGTTTTCCCCAAGGAGTAACCTTTGAGCCTTAAGGTTTATCGCGGGCGCACGCTTGCCCGCAGTCAGGCGCTGCAGCTGCTGTTCCAGGCCGAGGCCACGGACAGCCCGCTCGAGCGCGTCCTCGAGGGCGATTTCCTGATCTCGAAGGGTCCCCTCGACCCCTATGCGCTGGAGCTTTGCCGCGGTGCCTACGAGCATATCGATCGTATCGACTGCGCTCTGCGCGCCGTCGCCAAGAACTGGGATCTTATGCGCATGCCCGGCGCCGACCGCAACTTGCTGCGTATCGCCGTCTATGAGATGCGCTTCCTCACCGACGAGGACGTCTCGGACGCCATCGTAATCAACGAGGCCGTCGAGCTTGCCAAGGCCTATGGCACCGACCAGTCCGCTTCGTTCGTCAACGGCGTGCTGGGCAAGATCGCTCGCAGCGAGGAGCTGCCAGGCGAGGACCTGTACCAAGAGCTGCTGGCCGAAGATCGCGCTCGCGAGGAGACACAGGCTGCCGAGCCTGCCGCCAAGGTTGCGGTTGCCCAGGCTGAGGCTGGCGTGCTGGCCGAGGATGCGGACGCCGCCGAGGCTGTTGTCGACTCCGTCGAGGAGTAGCTATGCCAGAGGGTTCCGTCCGCAACTTCGACGAGATCTCGGACCGCTTGGACCAGATCATCGCTACCGTTCGTTCCAAGGATACCTCCTTGGAGCGTTCGCTCGATTTGTTTGACGAGGCGATTGAGCTGGGCTCCCGCGCGGTCGATATGGTCGACAAGTTTGAGCTGACGCCGCGTGAGGCCGACAAGCTCGAGCAGGAATATGATGAGGATGCGGCAAACGAATCCCAGGATAGCTAGGCCGCATCTCCGGATACGAATGGTTGATGGCATTCATGAAACGCGTGCGTCTTGATGACGAACTGATTTCACAGGGCATCTGCGCCGATCGCGCGGATGCCCTTCGCACTCTTATGGCCGGCTTGGTCTCGAG
>URKU01000020.1 GCA_900548515.1 uncultured Collinsella sp.
GTCGTCGAGCTGAAGGTGATCGGCGAGCGCCAGCACGCAGCCGGGCACGACACCCGCGGATCCTGCCGTCGGAGCTGCGACGATCACGCCCATGGTGGCGGAGCGCTCGAGCACGGCCATGGCGCGAGCCACGGCGTCGGTCTGGACAGCACCCATCAGGCTTGCACTCAAATCGTTGCGGCCGGTGGCTTCGACGAGCTTGGCCTCGCCGCCGATGAGCCCACCGAGCGAGCGCTGCGGATTGGCGAGGGGGGCCGTGGTCTCCTCGCGCATGACGTCGAGCACGCGGCGCATGGCGGCGACGGCGTGGGCCTCGCCGGTCAGACGTGCCTCGCGAACGGCCATGACGGCACCGATGCTGAGCCCCATTTCCTCGCACGCATCGAGCAGCTGCTCGCCGTCGTCGAAGATCTCCTTAGCCGAGACGCCGGGGGAGAGCGACGAGGCAGAACCGGGGAGCTCGATAAAGGTCGCGTAATCGACATTGTCGAGCTTGCGGAGCATGGGGACGACGGTGTCGTCGGGCGCGCCGTCGGTCTCAAAGACGGAGTAGGCCTGGCCGCCCACTTCGGTGCGGTAGGTGCGGCAGAAGGCGATGTTTACATGGGCGTAGGCGAGCAGGTTGGTGAGCGCGGCGAGCACGCCGGGAACGTCCTTGTGCGCCACGAAGAGCGTGGAATACATGCCCGAGATGTCGACGCCGACGCCGTTAATGCGGCTGATGCGCATCTTGCCGCCTCCCAGGCTCTCGCCGCGGACCTGTGCCGTGGCGCCCGTGTCGTCGACCATGTCGATGTCGACGGTATTGGGGTGGATGGAGGCGTCGTCGCCCTTGATGCCAAAGTGATATTCGAGGCCCTGCTCGCGTGCGAGGTCGAAGGCCTGCTTGATGTTCTCGTCATCGGTGTCGAGGCCCAGGATGCCTGCGACGAGCGCGCGGTCGGTGCCGTGGCCGCGGTAGGTGTGGGCGAAGGAGTTCCACAGGCCAAAGGTGACTTTGGTGATGCGGCCTTCCAGCAGGCTGGCGGCAACTTGGGCGCAGCGCAGGGCGCCGGCGGTGTGCGATGAGCTGGGGCCGACCATGACGGGGCCCAAGATCTCGAATGCTGAGGTCGTAGCTAGTGTTTGCGGCTTGCCTGCCATGGGTGCTCCTTTAATCTGTCCCGTCGTCCCGAGGGGCGGGGCATAAGGTCGCCTGCTCGGACAGTCCTGCTCGCACGGAGAGCACATTAAGTGCTCTCCGGCTCGTGCGGAACTCGCGATCAACTTCGCATGCCGCCGGGCAGCCGGGGCCGACGTGGGGTTCAAAGGTTTTCAAAAAAGCGGTCGGCGCGCGGTGCGCCGACCGCCGATATATGGGGTCTGATAATTTTTACCAGCTAGGGCCTCTTACTCGTCTAGGAGATCTTCTGGCATGTCGTTGCCGTCGCCTAGATCGACAGGGGTTTCTTCGGGGGCAGAGCCGTTTCCCGTGGCTTCACCTTCGGGCTTCTCTTTGGCGGCTGTCATGCGGGCTACGGCGCAGATGCGGTCGTTGTCGTCGACGGTCATCATCTTGACGCCCTGGGTAGCGCGGCCAGTCTGGCTGATCTCGTCGGTCTTGACGCGAATGACCGTCGCGCCCTCTGTCACGATGAACAGCTCGTGCTGCGGGCCCACCGTCTTCATGGCCGCGAGGTTACCCTTACGCTCGGTCATTTGGATGGTGTAGACGCCCTGGCCGCCGCGATTCTGCTCCGGGTAGTCCGCGACCGGCGTGCGCTTGCCGTAGCCGCGCTCGGTGATGACGAACAGATCACCGTTGCCGTTAGTGACTTCCATGCCCAGAACGCTCACGCCGTCCTTCATACCGATACCGCGAACGCCGCTGGTATCGCGGCCGGTGGCGCGCACCTGCTCCTCGGAAAACATGATCGCCTTGCCCGCGGTGGTGGCCAGGATAATCTTGTCGCCCTCGCGCACGCGGCGCACGTTCAGCAGCGCGTCGTCGTCACGCAGGTTGATAGCGATCAGGCCGTCGCGACGGCTGCGGTCATATGCGCTCATCACGGTCTTCTTGACCATGCCGCTCTTGGTGGCAAACATCAGATACTCGTCGGCAGGGAACTCGCGGCAGCTGATGACGCTCGCGATCTTCTCGCCTTCCTCGAAGGGCAGCAGGTTGACGATCGCGGTGCCGCGCGCCTGGCGCGTACCGACCGGCAGCTCGTGCACCTTCAGGCGGTAGACCTTGCCCTTGCTCGAGAAGAACAGCACGTACTCGTGCGTGGATGCGATAAACATCTCGTCGATAACGTCGTCCTCTTTGAGGTTGACGCCCGACACGCCCTTGCCGCCGCGCTTCTGGGCGCGATAGGCAGCCACCGGGATACGCTTCACATAGCCGGTGTGGGTGATGGTCACGACCATGTCCTCGTCGGCGATGAGGTCCTCAACGTCCAGATCCTTCTCGACCTGGCTGATCTCGGTGCGGCGCTTATCACCGAACTTCTTGGAGATCTCGCGCATCTCTTCCTTGATGACGCCCAAGATCTTTTCCTCGTGCGCCAGCAGGTCCTCGTAGTAGGCGATGGCGCGGCGCAGACCGTCCAGCTCTTCCTGAATCTTGTCGCGCTCCAGGCCGGTCAGGCGGCGCAGCTTCATCTCGAGGATGGCCGTGGTCTGCTCGGGCGTAAAGCCAAAGCGCTCGATCAGGCGGCTGCTGGCCTCGGAATCGGTCTGCGAAGAGCGGATGATGCTGATGACCTCGTCGATATGGTCGAGAGCCATCAGGTAGCCCTCGAGGATGTGGGCACGCGCCTGGGCCTTCTTAAGGTCAAAGCGGGTGCGGCGGGTGACGACGTCGACCTGGTGGTCGATGTAGTGCTGCAGCATCTCGCGCAGGCTCAGGCATTTGGGCACGCCGTTGACGAGCGCCAGGTTGTTGGCGCCAAAGGTCGTCTGCAGCGAGGTGTACTTGTACAGGTTGTTGAGCACGACCTGCGGAATGACGCCCTTCTTGAGCTCGATAACCAGACGGATGCCCTTCTGGTTGGACTCGTCGCGCATGTCCGAGATGCCCTCGATACGCTTGTCGTTGACGAGCTGGGCGATCTTCTCCTGCAGGGTGCCCTTGTTGACCATGTAGGGAATCTCGGTAAAGACCAGGCGGCTACGGCCGGTCTTGGTGGACTCCACGTGGGCCTTGGCGCGCACGGTGATGGAGCCGCGGCCGGTCTCGTAGCTCTGCCTAATGCCGGCGCTGCCCATGATGATGGCGCCGGTGGGGAAGTCCGGGCCGGGCATGATCTGCATAAGCTCGTCGACGGTGGCGTCGGGATTGTCAATCAGGTAGCAGGTGGCCTCGATCGCCTCGGTGAGGTTGTGCGGGGCGATGTTGGTGGCCATGCCGACGGCGATACCCTGGCTACCGTTGACCAGCAGGTTGGGGAAGCGCGCGGGCAGCGCCTGGGGCTCGGCGAGTGACTCGTCGTAGTTGGGCTGCCAGTCGACGGTATCCTTCTGCAGGTCGCGCAAGAGCTCCATGGCGGGCTTGGCCAAGCGGCTCTCGGTATAACGCATGGCCGCCGCGCCGTCGCCGTCAATGTTGCCGAAGTTACCGTGACCGTCGATGAGCGGCGTACGCATGGAGAACCACTGTGCCAGACGAACCATGGCCTCGTAGACCGCGGAGTCACCGTGCGGGTGGTACTTACCGATAACTTCGCCGACCGTCCAGGCCGACTTCTTGTGCGGGCGGTTGGGATAGATGCCGCTTTCGTTCATCGCGTACAGGATGCGGCGGTGTACCGGCTTTAGGCCGTCGCGCACGTCCGGCAGGGCGCGCGCCGTGATGACCGACATCGAATACTCGATAAACGACTGCTTCATCTCGCGACCGAACTCCGAAATCTGGAGCTGGCCGCCATTGATATCCTCGCCGGCCGAGGCGCCACGGTCGACTTCGCCAAAGCTCTCCTCGAGCTCGCCGTCGTCGTCTTCTTCCTCATCATCATCGGCATCGGGGTTATAGGCGTCCGGGTCGCCGTCCTCGCCCTGCTCAGCACGGGCAAGCAGGCGCTTCAGATCGTCGGGCATGCCGGCATCGCCGGCCTCGTCCATACCCTCGTTATTGTTGATATCGTCTGCCACGTTACCTCCTCTTAAGCGTCAAGGAATCGTGCATCATGCGCGTGTTTTTCAATGTACTCGCGGCGATAGCCGACCTCGGAACCCATGAGCTCGCGCACGGCGCGGTCCGCCACCACGGCGTCCTCGATCGACACGCGCTGCAGAATACGGGTCTTGGGGTCCATCGTCGTCGAGGCAAGCTGCTTGGGGTCCATCTCGCCCAGGCCCTTATAGCGCTGGACGGTGTAACCCTTGCGCTTCTTAGTGATCTTGCCGTCCTTGGCCTTGCCGTCCTCGTCGTTGTCGTCAGGGTTCAGCCCCAGGCTCTGGATGGTGTCGCGCAGGATCTCGTCTTCGGGCTGGCGGCCGTTGGGATACACGTAGTGAATCTTGTTGCGCACCTTGATGCCGAAGATGGGCGGGCACGCGACGTACACGTAGCCGGCGTCAATCAGCGGGCGCATGTACTTGTAGAAGAACGTCAGCAGCAGGATGCGGATGTGCGCGCCGTCGACGTCTGCATCGGTCATGATGATGATCTTGTGGTAGCGGGCCTTGGTGATATCGAAGTCACCGCCGTCGCCGGCGCTCGTCGTGACGCCGCAGCCGATCGCGGTGATGAGCGACTGGATGGTGTCGCTCGAGAACGCACGGTGGTCGCCCACGCGCTCGACGTTCAAAATCTTGCCGCGCAGGGGTAGGATCGCCTGGATGTCTCGGCGGCGGCCGTCCTTGGCCGAGCCGCCTGCCGAGTCGCCCTCTACGATAAAGAGCTCGGTCAACTCGGCGTCGCGCACCGAACAGTCGGCGAGCTTGCCGGGCAGCGACGCCGTCTCGAGCAGGCTCTTGCGGCGGGTCGCCTCGCGCGCCTTACGGGCGGCGTTGCGCGCCTTGCAGGCCTGCTGGGCTTTCTTGACGATCTCGCGAGCGGGCTTGGGATGCTCCTCGAGGTAATCGGCAAGGCCGTCGGTCACGATCTTGAGCGTCAGCGCGCGCATATAGGAGCTGCCGAGCTTGGCCTTGGTCTGGCCCTCAAACTGCGGATCGGGCAGCTTGACCGAGATAACGGCCGATAGGCCCTCGCGCACATCGTCACCGGTCAGGTTGGCGTCTTTTTCCTTGAGCAGGTTCTGCTTGCGAGCGTAATCGTTAATCACACGGGTGAGCGCGGTACGGAAGCCCTCGAGGTGCATGCCGCCCTCGGGGGTATAGATGTCGTTGGCAAACGACATGACGTTCTCGCCGTAGCCGCTATTCCACTGCAGGGACACCTCGACCTCGCCCATCTTGGTCACGGGCGCATCCGGATCCGATTTGCCCTCGATATAGATGGGCTCCTTAAAGACCTCGGGGACATCCTTGCCCTCGTTGAGGAACTTGACGAAGTCGATGATGCCGCCGGCATAGCAAAACTCCTCCACATGGGGAGTTGCCTCGCGCTCGTCGGTCAGCACGATCTTGAGGTTCTTGTTGAGGAATGCCGTCTCCTGCAGACGGTTGTGCAGCGTGTCGAAATCGTAGATGCAGGTCTCGAAGATCTCGTCGTCGGGCCAGAAGCTGACAGTGGTACCCGTCGTCTCCGAAGTGCCCACGACTTCCATCTTCTTGACGGTCTTGCCGCGCGAAAACTCCATCTCGTAGATGTTGCCATCGCGGCATACCTGCACGACCACACGCTTGGACAGGGCGTTGACGACGGAGATGCCCACGCCGTGCAGGCCGCCCGAGACCTTGTAGGCCGAGTTATCGAACTTACCGCCGGCGTGCAAGATCGTCATGACGACCTCGAGCGTCGGGATCTTTTTAACAGGGTGCTCGTCGACGGGGATGCCGCGCCCGTTGTCGACGACCGTGATGGAGTTGTCGGCGTGGACCGTCACCTGGATCTCGGTGCAGAAACCGGCCATGGCCTCGTCGACGGAGTTGTCAACGATCTCCCACACCAGGTGATGCAGACCGCTGGCGCTCGTCGAGCCGATATACATGCCCGGGCGCTTACGAACGGCCTCGAGACCTTCGAGAATCTTAATCTCGCCGCCATCGTAATCGTTTTCGTTTGCCACACGTCCCCCTTCAGTCAAGAAAATGTGTACAGCCTTACTAGTTTATCGTAAAATAATACCCTCGGGAACGAGGGTATTTGGCTCTACAAGGCCACCAGATGCGATTTAAGGCTCTTTTTTGCTTTGCACGCCCTTGGCCCACTCGGCACTGGCTCTCATGGCGTTCTCGAGGGCCTCGCGCAGTTTTTGGTCTTCGATGGGCGCCGCTTGGCACTCAATCTCGGTGCGCTCGGCCTCACTTAGGTCGGCATGCGGGGCCGGCGGGCGCTCTGTCGTCGGCGGGCGCAGGCGCTCCTTGGCGGCGGGCGGCGTGTGACCGGGTGCGGTGGTTTTGAACACCAGGCCGTCCACATGCGCACCGGCGCGCTCCATGCGCGCGCGGATGATCTCGCGCAACAGCGTCATTTCCTGCGTCCACGAGGGCGAGTCGAGATACACCAGCAGTTCATTGGACTCGGGCAGGTAACGCAGCCCCGTCACATGCCGCCCCTCGCGCGTGCCCGAGCACACCGCGTTCCACGCGCGATAGACCGCGCGCGACTCCTCGGCAGCCTCCATCTGCGCACGGCGCTCAGGGGTCGCAGCCGCCAGGATGCGTTGGCGCTCTGCGTTCAAAAAGCCACTGAAGGCGACCGTTTCGCTCTCGCGCTCGTAATTAGCACGTCTCACCCATGCTCACCACCTTGGCTCGATCAAGCAGGTCATCGGTAAAGTACCCCAGGTTGGTCGTGGTTATGACCGTCTGGATATCATCGCCGATCAGCCGCAGAAAAGCACCGCGGCGCTCGCCGTCGAGTTCGCTCATCACGTCGTCCAAAAGCAGCAGTGGGGCGGTGCCCAGGACATCGCGAGCCACGGCCACCTCCGCCACCTTCCAGGCCAGAACCAACGTTCGCTGCTGACCTTGGCTGGCAAATGAACGGGCGGAGCGACCCGCCACGGTAAACTCAATCTCATCGCGATGCGGTCCCACCAACGTCACGCCGCGGCGAATTTCCTCGTCGGCGTGCTCATCAAGGGCAGCCAGCATGCGCTCGTACGCCCAGCCCTTCAGTTCTTCGCGATCCTCGACCTGGGGCAAATCCCCCAGCGTGGACGTATAGGTCACGTTGGCAGCCTCACCGGATGCCACTTGCCCGTAGGCAGTGTGCACATGGCCCGCCAGCCGGTCGAGCAGGGCCAACCGGTGCACAAGCAGAGCCGAGCCCGCGCGGGCAATCGAATCGTTCCACGCGCCGAGCATCTCGCGGCAGCACCAGGTCTCCTTGAGCAAGGCGTTACGCTGGGTCACGCAGCGCCCATAGGTGCTCGCAAGATCGGCATAGCGTGCGCTCAGTTGCATGCCAAAGTCATCGAGGGCAGCGCGGCGCACACTGGCGCCTCGTTTAACCATGTCCAGATGGTCGGGGCAAAACAGCACGCTCGGCAGAACCCCGCGCACACCGGCGGCAGAACATCTCTTGCCGTTGCGGCTAAACGAGCGCTTACCGTCCTCCGCGTTCAATCCCATATCAAGCACGCGGCCGTCGCCCTCGAGCCTCAGCTCGACCTTGCACGATCCCACGCCGTCACGGACGAGCTCGGCTGCGGTCGGATGCCTAAACGAGGCGCCGCTCGTCAGCAGCTGCAGCGCCTCTATGAGATTGGTCTTTCCCGCCGCGTTGGGTCCCGCAAGTATCGTCACGCCCTCGTCCAAGGCAAGGCGATAGCTATCGAAGCTGCGGTAGTGCGCGACGGAAAGATCGCGGGCGAACATGGTCATAGCGCAGCGCTAGATGCGGACCGGCATGACCAGGTACAGGTAGTTGATCTTGTCGTAGGACTTGAAGATGCCCGCTTGCGAGTAGCTCTTGAGCTCCAGCGTGATCTCCTTCTCCTTGGACAGGGCATTGAGGCAGCCGAAGATGTAGTGGTAGTTGAAGGCGATGGTACCCGACTCGCCCTCGGCCTCGACATCGATCGTCTCCTGCGCAAGGTCCTGGTCATTGGAAATGGAGGACAGGCCCATCTGCCCGTTCTCGACATCAATCTCGAACTTGACGGCGGGGTTGGCGCTCGCGATAACGGCCACGCGCTTGAGGGCGGCGTTAAAGGCGGCGACGTCGATCTTGACGCTCGTCACGCACGAATCGGGGATGAGCTGCTTGTAATTGGGGTACACGCCCTCGATGCGGCGCGACACGTAGGTGGTGTTGCCGGCCTCAAAGACGACCTGGGTGTCGGTAGCCCCGATCATGATGGTCGCCTGGCTGGCCATGATGTTCAGTGCGTCGTTAAAAGCGTCAGCCGGAACGTTGAGCTCAAAGGAACCCTCGAGGGTCGAGGTCTCGACCTGCGTATCGCACACGGCCAAGCGGAAGGAATCGGTCGCCACCAGGCGCACGGTGTTGTTCTCGACCTTCATGTGCACGCCGCCCAGGATGGGGCGGGCCTTGTCGGTCGAGGTGACGCGCCATACGCGGCCGACCATCTCGGACAAGATATCGGTCGGCAGTTCCACGGCACTCTCGATGGCATAGGCCGGAAACTCGGGGAAGTCATTGGCATCGAGCGTGTTCAGCCTAAAAGAGCTTTTCTCGCAACCAATCAGCACCTGGCGCTCGGACAGCTCAAAGGTGACCGGGGCGTCGGGGAGGGTCTTGGTGATATTGGAGAGCATCTTACAGGGGATAACCATCTCGCCCTCTTCTTCGACATGCGCAGCGATGCGATGACGGATCGAGATGGTGTAGTTAGAGGTCAGGAATTCCAAGATGCCGTCTTGGGCCTTAACGAGCACGCCCGACAGGATGGGAAGGGTGGATGCCGAAGCGACACCCTTCATAACGACGCCGATGGCTTGTGTAAGCGAGCTCTGGCTGACGGTGAACTTCATCTTTTAATACCTTTCTATAGATATAAATATCTTAATAATAGTAATAGCACTGACGAAACTGTTGATTACTCCCAAAGACGCAGGTCAGACCCAGAAAGAGAATCGACAGCAACCTGTGTGCAACGGGGGTGGTTTTCCACGTTCAAAACCTGCGCAAAACTTTTCATCACCGCGGGTTGGGTTTTAAACACCTTATGCCCGTGGTTTCGACAAGTTTTCAACAGGTGTCTCTATTTCCCTACGAGCGCAGTGTAATTTTATCGCGCAGCGACTTGAGGTCTTCGGTGACGGTGCGGTCTTCCTGGATCATCTTCTGGACCTTTTTGTAGCTCGTGCTGACGGTCGAGTGGTTGCGGTTGCCAAATTCGGCGCCCACCGCCGTGGTCGTCATTTCGCACATCTCGATGGCCAGGTAGATAGCGATATGGCGTGCTTTGGCGATATTGGCGTTGCGGCGCGGGCCGATGAGCTCCTCGTGCGTCACGCCGTACTGCTCTTCGATGACGGACTGAACCGTCTGGACGTTGATCTTTTTGGCCGATGTGTCGAAGTACTGGCTGGCGATGGCGTCGATATCGTCAAAGGTGAGCTCTCCGCCCTCGCGCTCGCGGTCGCCCGCCTCGCCGGCGCAGCGCTCGCAAAAGCTCTCGAGTTCGCGGATGTTGGTGCCCGAGACCTCGGCCATGTGTTTAAAGTGCTCGTCGGTCAGGTGTCCGCCGTCGCCCCCATAGGCCGCCAGCAGCGAGTCGTCGCCTGCCTCGGGAGCGGCGACGATGGTGTTCTCGTAATAGCGCTGCAAGATCTTGTATTTCATCTCGTAGCTGGGCTCTGCGACCAGGCAGAGCATGCCGGCGTTGAAGCGGCTGGTCAGGCGCTCGTCCATGCTCAGGTCCTTGGGGGCGCGGTCTGCCGCGATGACGACCTTCTTGTTGTTGCGGATGAACTCGTCCATGAGCTGGAAAAAGTAGTCCACGCTCGCGCGCTTGCCGATGATGTTTTGGATGTCATCGATGATGAGCACGTCCACGCCGTGGTACGCCTGCATGATGGGGGCGTTGCTCTTCTTTTGGCGGTCGAACTCGGTCATCAGGTCGTCCAGATATGCCTGGGAGTTGGCATACTTGACCTTGATCTCGGGCGACTTCTCGGCGAGCTCGTTTTTGATGGCAAGCAGCAGGTGCGTCTTGCCCAGGCCCGATTTGCCGTAGATGAACAGTGATGTGCATGTGCCGCGCTCGTCCGCGAGGGCGGCAAACTTGAGTGCCGAGCGATAGGCATGGCTGTTTTCGGGGCCGTAGACAAAGTTCTCAAAGGTAAATTTTGAGTTCGCGGCGAGCGGGGCTCCATCCGTATTCTGCTCGGCCGGCACGGTCGGCGCCGGTATGGGTGAAGCGGGGGTCGCAGCTTGCGTGGATTTAGTCGGCGCTCCGCCCTTCATCTGGTTCATCATGCGACGAAAATCATCGGCCGAGAGCGTGTTCTTGATTACAATGCCCGAATCCGCGCCCGCCGCTGCGTCGTGAGCGATAGGCATGTGCGTGACGGGTGCGTTCGTTGACGTCGCCGCCGCGGTCGGCAACGGTGCCATGGTTTCACGGGAAACATCGCTGTGCTGGTGCTCGATTGTCGGCACGTCGCCTGCGGAGGTCGGTGCCGCCGGGGAAGCGGCGGGAGCCGTGGCGGGCGCCGTCGCGGCAGCGGATTCCGTTGCGGCGCCTTGCGGTGCCACGATGTCGAGCGCAATCGGTGCAAAGGCGATTTCTTCCAGATAGGCCTCAATAGTCGGCTGATGCTTTTTGAGCTGCGCGATGGCAAAGCGCGAGGGGGCCTCGATCGTGAGCGTATCTTCGGTCAGGCTTATGGCGCGCGATTGCCCCAGCATGTTGATGAGGCGTGCATCTTGGCCGTCGCGCTGGCAAAAGGCGATGGCATCCCCCAGGATGATGCTTGCTTCCTCGTCCACTGTCTCTCCCGTTCTTTAGCTCTGAGCTCGCACGCGAGCGGCGCCGAGTTCGGTCAGATGGTATTTCTGGCCATGCTTGATGACCAAGCCGGCCTGCGCCAAGTCATTGAGCGTGCGTGACCAAGTGGGGGCCGAGTTTCCAAACGCCCTCGCCAGATCGGTAGCACCGCACGCTTGATTTTGTGCCAGATAGCCCAGTGCGGCGTTGCCGCGATCGCTTACGAACACGTCCGGTTGTGGCTGCGCATACTGATTTGCTGCATTAGGATACATCATTTGAGCTGCTGGTTGTTGAGAACCCTGCATCGGCGGCATTTGCTGTTGAAAACTTTGAGGCCACTGTTGGTAAGGCTGCGGAGGCATCTGCTGGGCCCAGGGGTTGTACTGCTGCTGCGGCATCTGCTGGTACGGCTGCTGATATCCCTGCTGGTACTGCTGTGGGAACTGCTGGCCATACCCCAGTGGCGGCATCTGCTGATATGGATATCCCTGTTGGTACGGCTGATAGCCCATTTGCTGGCCGCCCGGTGCCCCCGTCGCCTGCTGCATTGCTGCTGCATCCTGATCCGCCAGCGGCATGGCCTCTGGCGCGTTTGACGGCATCGACATCGATGCCGCCTGGGGCTCTTGTGTAGGAAGCATTCCGGGCTGCTGCATCTGTCCCACGGGGCGCTGCATCTGTTGCGTTGCCATGGGCTGCTGCGCAAAAGCTCCCGGCAGGGGATATGTGGGATGCTCCGTCTCGGGCCGCACGGCGGCACCGCGTCCGCCGGCACGCTCTATTTCCTGCACGCGTTTAGGGTCCAGGCTTACCGTAACCACGGTGCCGTTGCCCATGTTGTCCTCGATGGACACGGCCCCTCCGGCGTTTTCCAAATACTCCTGCACCATGGGAAACCCTGCTCCGGTTCCACGGATATAGCGCTTCATTTTGCTGTTTGCGCTGGTAAAGCCAAAGTCGAAAGCGCGCTCCTTGTCGTCGATGCCGGGTCCTTGATCAGCAAAGCGGATGGTGTCTCCGCCGTCCAGAATCGAGATGATGGGCTCGGCAAAGTGCGCGTGGATAAAGTTTTCGACAATCTCGCGGATGACCATGAGCGAGATATGGCCACCTTGTTCTTTCATGCACTGGTAGACGGTGTTGGTCGTCTCTTCCAAATACGTGCGGACATCTTGCGGATCAATGACGATCACACGCGGTGTCGACAGCATGTCGTCATAGACGGCGATGCGCGCGGCGTACGTGGCTTTTGGCGCCTGCGTGGTCGTCTGCTCGCCCTCCTCACGCTCTTCGCGCACGCCGGTGATGTGCTCGTTGTCGGGTGCCGGGTCTCCGGAATCGACCATGGTGTAAAAGTCGTCAGACATGCCGCTCGCAATCTTTCAAAAGGTTTCGAACAAATAGTAGCTCACCGTGCAATGTTTCTCATCTTTCGACAACTTTTCAAAACCTGTTGAAAAGTTTGGAAAACGGACGAAAAGTTCTCAACATTGCCAACATGACCTGTTGAAAACTCGATGAAATATCGTGAAAAGTTGCCATGCACCGCTAAATCGAGCTCGGCTTATGGGGGAACCGTGTGAACTGCGCAACCTTTTACCTTTGATTTCTTGACATTTGAACATCGATTTCCCTACAATCTTCAAGCTCACGTGTCTATATCTGCGTCCGCGCCCCCGCGGACACTCGAAATGCAGCAGGAGGAACTTAAGATGAAGCGTACGTATCAGCCTAATAAGCGTAAGCGTGCCAAGACCCATGGCTTCCGTGCCCGTATGGCCACTAAGGGTGGTCGTGCCGTGCTCGCCCGTCGTCGTGCCAAGGGCCGCAAGCGTCTCACTGTCTAGCAGCGATACACACATCTCGCATGAAGACTATTAAGTCTCGGCAAGATTTCGAGCATGTGTTCAGTCAGGGGCGTCGTTTCAATCACCCTCTGATTCGAATGACCATATGTGAATCGGTTGGCGAAGGCGACTCCGGAAGGGTCGCCTTCGTTGGTGCTAAACGGCTCGGTTGTGCTGTCGTGCGCAACCGTTCTAAGCGTGTGATGCGCGAGGCCGCCCGCAGCTGTGGATTTCCCGTTGCGGGTTATGACATCATCTTGTTCGCAACTCCCAAGACGAGGGTTTCTTCGCCTCAGGAGATGGACAATGCATTGCGTTCGCTTATGAAACGCGCCGGCGTTGCCGGGGAGGAGCGATGAGCAATCACGTTTTGCGACGTGTTGCCATCGCTCCTATTCGCATATATCAACAGGTTATTTCGCCCTTATTGCCTGACGCCTGCATTTATTACCCAACGTGCTCGCAATACGCCGTCCAGGCGATTGAGAAGTACGGTGTTTTGAGAGGCTGCTGGCTTGCCGTGAGGCGCATCGCTCGCTGCAATCCCCTGCACGTCGGCGGTTATGACCCTGTGCCCTAGCGGGCACTCGCTATCGGAGGAAAACTTACATGTGGGATTGGATCGTTAACATCCTTTTCGAGCTGCTCAAGCTCATCCAGACCTTTGCGGTCGACTGGGGCCTGTCCATCATCATCCTGGTGGTCATCATCCGTCTGCTGCTGACGCCGCTTATGCTCAAGTCGACCAAGTCGACGGCTCGCATGCAGGTGCTGCAGCCCAAGATGCTCGAGATCCAGGAGCGCTATGCCGACGATCCCCAGCGTCAGGCCGAGGAGATGCAGAAGTTCTACAGCGAGAACAAGTTCAACCCCATGGCTGGTTGTCTGCCGCTGTTGATCCAGATGCCTGTCCTGTTCGCCTTGTTTACGTTGCTGCGCAACCTGCCGGACTACTTTAACGACGGCACGTTCTCGTTCTTTAATATTCTGCCCGACCTGACCACCACGCCGAGTGCCTCCTTTGCCGATGGCTTTATGGTCGCGCTGCCTGCGCTGGTCTGCCTGATCCTGTTCGCTGTCCTGACCCTGATTCCGCAGCTCTATATGTCGCGCAACCAGACCGGCCAGCAGGCTCAGAGCATGCGTATGATGGCCGTTGTCATGACGGTCATGATGCTTTGGATGGGCTGGAGCCTTCCCGTTGGTGTTCTGCTGTACTACGACGTCTCGTCTGCTTGGCAGGTTATCCAGCAGATTTTTGTGACGCAGAAGGTCATCGACAAGGCGAAGGCCGATGAGGAGGAGCGTCTTAAGAACGCGCCGCTGCAGGTTGAGGTCACTCGTCGTGAGAAGAAGCCGCGCCCGCACAAGAAGAAGTAGTGGGATATCAATCTTATTTAGGTACCTAACTTTTGGAGTACGTTATGTCTGAAGAGATCATCGAGGATATGCTTGAGGAGGTTGCCCCGCAGGTCGCGGGCGATTATCCCGAGATTGCACAGCGCTACAAGGCCGGTGAAGAGCTGACCGATGAGGAGCTCGACACCATTGCCGATGTTGCGATTTCCATCCTGCGTTCCATCCTTTCGCACTTCGATGCCGCCAACTCTCCTATCGATGAGTATGAGGGCGACGAGGGTGAGCTGATTTTGGATGTAACGGCTCCCGACCTTGCTGTTCTCATTGGCCGTCATGGTCGCACTCTTGATGCCCTTCAGGTTATGTTCTCTTTGCTGGTGAGCCGCAAGCTCGGCTTTAGGTATCCGGTTGTAGTGGACGTCGAGGGATACAAGAGTCGCCGTCAGGACAAGGTTGCCTCCATGGCTCAGTCTGCTGCCGAACGTGCCATCCGCACTCATAAGAGTGTTTCGCTTCCGCCCATGAATGCCTACGAGCGCCGACTGGTTCACATTGCACTTCGTGGCAATAATGCCGTCGATACTCATTCTGAGGGTTCTGACCCCGACCGCCATGTGGTGATTGTTGCTCGATAATCTACTCGAGCTTATGCTTAGGGGACGTGGTTTCCACGTCCCCTTTTTTTGTCAAAAGTTCTCGATACACTGATTTTTGTCAGAAAGGAGCTTTCGTTGTTAGTACTTACTGATCAGCAGGCTGACGAGATGTTGAGTCGTCTAACTTCCTATTGCAAAGAGTATTCCTTGAGCGTAACTGATGTTGAGCTGAGGAAATGTATTCAGCATTTGGATTTGGTTCTTGAAACAAATAAGACAACCAATCTTACCCGTATTCTTAACGTAGAAGATGCTGCAGTGCTTCATATCCTCGACTCACTTGTGTTGCTCCCCTATATCAATAAGGCTCCTAAGGGAGCTTTGCTTGATATGGGAACGGGTGCGGGCTTCCCTGGTATTCCTTTAACCATAACCACGCATCGTAAAGCTACTTTTATTGACTCTGTTGGTAAGAAGGTTGATGCTGTTAGTTCTTTTGTAGATGCCCTTGGATTGAAACATGCTCATGCGGTTCATGATCGCCTTGAAGAATATGCTCGAAGCCATAAGAAGCAGTTCTCTGTCGTAACCGCCCGCGCACTGGCCCCTCTACCGATTCTTGTTGAGTATGCGGCTCCGTTCCTCAAGGATGGAGGTCTATTTGTTATCACCAAGGGCAATCCTTCGGATGAGGAGCTTGCTTCCGGCATGTCAGCAGCTAAGATTTGCGGCTTCACTTTGCTTCTGAATGACTCAATCGATTTGCCTGAGGGCTTGGGCCACAGGGAGTTCATTGTTCTTAAGAAGAGTCATCCAGCATCCGTTTCATTGCCTCGTGCAAATGGCATGGCAAAGAAGAATCCGCTTGCCTAGATGTTTCACGTGAAACATAATTGATACTAACAACTTGCAGTGTTTCACGTGAAACATGGCGGTTGATATCGAATCGGAATGTTTCACGTGAAACATCCTCCGTTTGACAGCTTTAATACACACCAGGAGGGACCGTGGGATTTCGCGACGTTAAGCGTTCTAAGAGCGCAAAAGACACGCGTATCATTGCAATCATCAATCAAAAAGGCGGCGTCGGTAAGTCAACGACGGCTGTAAACCTTGCAGCAGCACTGGGTGAGCAGGGTCGTAAGACACTGATTGTCGATTTTGATCCGCAGGGAAACAGCACCAGTGGATTTGGAATTGAAAAAGAAGACCTTGATCACTGCATCTATGATGCATTGTTGAATGATGTGCCGGCAGAATCGCTTGTTCTTGATACAAATTGCAAAAAGGTATTCGTAATTCCAGCTACGATTCAGCTTGCAGGTGCCGAAATTGAGCTCGTAAGCGCAATTGCTCGTGAAACCCGCCTCAAAGATTTGCTTGAGCCGATTCAGGACGAGTTCGATTTTATTTTCATTGACTGTCCTCCTTCGCTCGGCCTGCTTACTATCAATGCCTTGACCGCAGCAGATAGCGTTTTGATTCCAATCCAGTGTGAGTATTACGCACTCGAGGGCGTTACGAAGCTGCTTGAGTCAATGAAGATGGTCAAATCACGTCTGAACAAGGGTTTAGACACCTATGGCGTGCTTATGACCATGTATGACTCACGTACTTCTTTGTCGAATCAGGTTGTTGAGGAAGTTCAATCGTACTTTGGTGATAAGGCGTTTAAGACACTGATTCCCCGTACGGTTAAAATCTCTGAAGCTCCGTCTTTTGGTGAACCGGTAATTACCTATGCACCTCAAAACAAGGGTGCAAAAGCGTATATGAACCTTGCAAAAGAGGTGATCAAGCGTGCCTAGTGCAAAGAAACGTGGTGGATTGGGACGCGGACTCAATGCTTTGGTCTCAGAGGCTGAGTATGAGACCGGCGGTTCTGCTGCATCTGCTTCAAATGCCGCATCTGAAACAAAACTACCTATTGAGGATATCGTTCCCAACCCTAATCAACCGCGAATTCACTTTAATGAAACTGAACTTCGCGAGTTGAGCGAGTCAATCCAAGAACATGGCGTTTTGCAGCCGCTCTTGGTTCGCAAGCATGGAAACGGCTATGAGATCATCGCTGGTGAGCGTCGTTACCAGGCGTCAAAGCTTGCTGGTCTTGAGGAACTGCCTGTCATCATTAAAGATGTAAATGATGAAGAGATGCTGGCTCTTGCTCTTATCGAAAACCTTCAGCGTTCTGATCTGAATCCCGTCGAAGAGGCTAAGGGCTATCGCCAGCTCATCGATGCTAGCGGTATGACCCAGGAGGCATTGTCGAAGGCCGTAAGCAAGTCACGCTCTGCAATTACAAACTCGCTGCGCCTTCTCGATCTCCCTGAAGTAGTTCAGCAGATGATTTTTGAGGGTAAACTTACTGCTGGTCACGCACGTGCGATTCTTGCAGTTCCCTATGAGGATGCTCGAATTCGACTTGCAGAGAAGGTTGTTGCGGAGGGCCTTTCCGTAAGAGCGACAGAAAATCTTGCTCCATTGTTTTCTGCCGGAGAGACACCTAAGACGCCGCGGCCTGCAACGCCTCAGTCTTTTAAAAAGGCTGCGCGTGTACTCCGCCAGGTATTTAATACCAACGTGCGTGTGAAGAGCTCGCGTGGAAAGAATAAGATTGAGATTGAGTTTAAAGACGAGGAAGAGCTCTCTCGTATTCTTGGTGAAATGATTCAGTTTGATCAAGGAGGCCAAGATGAGGAATAAGATTTTTACTGCGATTGCATTGGTGACGACTGTCGCGGCTGGTGCCTTTGCTGGGTATAAGATCGCGACAGACGATGAACTTCGAGGTCGTTTGCTTCGTGGCGCGCAAGATATCGTTGATACATCCAAGAAGAAAATGGATGTTATGACAGAAGATGTTGCCATGCGTACTGCTCAGGTAACGAAGAATCCCAAGATTAATCAAGGTTGGGTTAGCAACCAATGGGAAAATGTAGGTTATTAGGTACCTAACAATTACTCAGCATAATTTTAGGGGTCCTTGTCTGATTCACGAGACAAGGACCTCTTATTTTGGCCGTAAAAAATGGGACAGGTAGCAGCTGATTCAAAATTAAGGTCAATAAATGAAACGACCCCGGTTGCATATTCTGTAACCGGGGTCGTTCGATGTTTCACATGAAACGTTTTGGGATGCGACTCCCCTATGCGTTCTTCTGAACTTTGAAGCGCTGCTTCAGCTGTCCGCAAGCGGCGTCAATATCGTTACCACGGGAGTTACGAATCGTGGTCTCGATGCCACGGGACTCAAGACGACGCTGAAGATCCTCAACCTTATGAATCGGCGACGGCTTGAGCGGGCTACCCTCGATGTCGTTAAGCTGAATGAGGTTAACGTGGCACAGCGTTCCCACGCAGAAGTCGCAGAGCGCCTGCATTTCGGGATTCGTATCGTTGACGCCTTCGATCATGGCATACTCATAGGTCGGGCGGCGGCCGGTCTTCTCGGTGTAGAGCTGAAGCGCTTCGTGAAGGCGAAGCAGCGTGTACTTCTTAACACCGGGCATGAGCTTATTGCGCGTCGACTGGATGGCGGAATGCAGGGAAACGGCAAGCGTGAACTGCTCGGGGATATCGGCAAATTTGCGAATACCGGGAATAACGCCGCTGGTAGAGACGGTGAGGTGACGAGCGCCGATACCGATGCCATCGGGGTCGTTGAGGATTCGCAGCGCCTTGAGAACCTCGTCGTAGTTGGCAAACGGCTCGCCCTGGCCCATGAAGACAACGCTCGTGGCGCGCTCGCCAAAGTCGTTGGATACATGAAGTACCTGGTCGACGATTTCTTGAGCGGTCAGAGAGCGCTTGAGGCCGTTGAGACCGGTAGCGCAAAAGGCACAGCCCATGCCACAGCCTGCCTGGGTGGAAACGCAGACGGAAAGCTTGTTACGACGGGGCATGCCGACGGTCTCGACGGAAACGCCGTCGTGGTACTCGAGCAGATACTTGCGAGAGCCATCTTTGGAAACCTGCTTGGTGAGTTCAGTCGGCGTGTCAAAGGCAAAAGCCTCTTTAAGCTGCTCGCGGAAAGCCTTGGGAAGGTTGGTCATATCGTCAAACGAACAAACGTTCTTCTCAAAGACCCATTCGATGAGCTGCTTCGCGCGGAAGGCGGGCTGGCCAAGCTCGGCCACGAGCTCGCGAATATCGTTTTGGCTCAAGTCGCGAATGTCCTGAGATTTAGTCCTGGGATTCATGGAAGCCTTTCGATTTTGGGGAAACGTAGAGGGTATCGCTACAATATGGTATCAGCTGCAGAAATTATAGAGGAGGAGTCTGCCCATGCCGGGTAAAAGCCTAGAGAACATGCACGTAGCGGTCTTGGCGGGCGGTCATTCCGCTGAGCGCGAGATCTCGCTCAATTCGGGAAAGAACGTCGTGGTTGCCTTGAAGGAGGCCGGCTACACTTCGGTGGAGCTGCTCGACACGGCTGCCGATGATTTTATGGTAACCATGGCGACCGGCGGCTTTGACGTGGCGTTTATCGCCATGCACGGTGCCGGCGGCGAGGATGGCGCCATGCAGGGCGCCATGGAGACCCTGGGTATCCCCTACACGGCCTCGGGCGTGCTTGCCAGCGCCTGCGGTGCCGACAAGGAGGTCTCTAAGCTCCTGTACGCCAAGGCGGGCATTCCCATTGCCCCCGGCCTCGCGCTCGAGGTGGGCGATGAAGTCGATATCGATCATATCGTCGAGGTTTGTGGCGAGCGCTGCTTTGTGAAGCCGGCCGTCAACGGTTCCAGCTATGGCATTTCCCTGGTCCATGAGCCCTCCGAGCTGCCCGCGGCAATCGCCAAGGCGTTTGCGTACGGCGACAAAGTGCTGGTCGAGAAGTGCATCGAGGGTACCGAGATCACCGTCGGTGTGTACGGCGAGGACGACGTGCGCGCTCTGCCGATTGTCGAGATTCGCAAACCCGAGGACTGCGAGTTCTACGATCTGGACGTGAAATATGTCGACCCTACGGACATCCATCGCATTCCGGCGCAGATTTCACCCGAGAATTACGCTCGCGCTCAGGAGCTTGCCTGTGCTGCTCACAAGGCCCTCGGTTGCCTGGGTATCTCGCGCAGCGACTTTATCGTGAGTGAGGACGGCCCCGTTATCCTCGAGACCAATACCATTCCCGGCATGACCGATACGTCGCTGTATCCGGACGAGATCCGCCACACCGACGACATGACGTTCCCGCAGGTCTGTGACAGCCTGATTCGTATGGGCCTTCGTCGAGCGGGCATTGCATGCTAATCGAGGACGCGGTTTCGTCAGGAACGCCGCAGTTTGTCATCGACTCCTATGCCACGCTTGCCGAACGCGCCAAAACGCAGTCCTTCGGCCTTATCGAGGAAGATGTGATTGTCCTCGATACCGAGACCACAGGTCTTTCGGTGCAGGACAATGAGCTGATCGAGATCTCGGCGGCCCGTCTTTCGGGCCGCGAGGTCGTCGACCGCTTCGATACCTTCGTGCATCCCAAGCAGCTGATTCCCGCCGAGATCACCGAGCTCACGAGCATTACAAATGCCGATGTGGCAGATGCCCCGTCGGCCGTTGAGGCCGTAGCCGCTCTCGCCGATTTTGTCGGTGGTTGCCCGGTAATCGCACATAACGCCACGTTCGACCGCTCGTTTATCGAGTCGGTCAAAGGCGGCGTCAACGTGAGCGATATCTGGATCGATTCGCTGGCGCTGTCGCGCATCGCGCTTCCGCGCCTGGCATCGCACAAGTTGTCTTTTATGGCCGATCTGTTTGGCTGTGACTCGGTATCACACCGTGCCAATGCCGACGTCGACGCCCTGTGTGGCGTATGGCGCGTGTTGCTCGTGGCGCTCACCGACTTGCCTCAGGGCCTCATGGCGCGCCTAGCCGACATGCATCCGGATGTGCCTTGGTCCTATCGTCCTATCTTCTCATTCTTGGCAGGGCAGAACCCTGGTTCTATCTTCTCTCTCAGCGCCGCTCGTGCTGACGTTCTCAAGGCCGATCGCGCCGACGATCGGGTGGACGCCGACGAACTGCCGGTCCTCAAGATGCCGAGTCGTGAGGAGATTGAGGCAGACTATGCGCCAGGTGGCCTGGTCAATCGCATGTATCCCACCTACGAGCCGCGTGATGAGCAGATCGCGATGGCGCTCGAGGTCCGCGATGCGCTGGTCACGGGCACTCATCGTGTAATTGAGGCGGGCACGGGCGTCGGCAAATCGATGGCCTATCTGGTGCCTTTTGCCGAGGCAGCGCGCCGTAACAACATCACGGTTGGTATTGCGACCAAATCGAACAATCTTGCCGACCAGCTCATGTACCATGAGCTGCCAAAACTTGCCGAGCAACTGGACGGTGGTCTGTCATTTTGCGCTCTCAAGGGGTATGACCACTATCCATGCCTGCGCAAGCTTGAGCGCATGAGCCGCGGCCAGGTCGAGATTACCACCAAGCGCGATCCGGCGGACACGCTCACGGCGGTCGCGGTCATTATGGCGTACGTCTGCCAATCAGCCGATGGCGACCTCGACTCGCTCGGCATTCGGTGGCGCAGCGTCAACCGCCCCGACTTTACGACGGCCTCGCGCGAGTGTGCTCGTCGCCTCTGCCCGTTTTTCCCTGATAAATGTTTGGTCCACGGCGCTCGCCGTCGTGCAGCGCATGCCGACGTGGTGGTCACCAACCATTCCCTGCTGTTCCGCAATGTCGCGGCCGAGGGCAGGATTTTACCTCCGATTCGTCATTGGGTAATCGACGAGGCCCATTCCATCGAGCGCGAGGCGCGCCGTCAGTGGGCGCGCGTGGTGTCGGCGGACGAATCACGCGTTCTGTTTGAGCGCCTGGGTGGCTCGAGCACCGGTGCGCTAAGCCAGGTCTCCCGTGATTTGGCAACCTCCGAGGGCTCTACGCTCTATCTGGGCCTTACTGCCAAGGCGACGTCGACGGTTGCGCGCGCGAGCATGGCAATCGCCGACGTGTTCGATGGCGTTCGCGAGCTCGGCCGCCGTGCCCGTGGGGGTTATGACAATGCCAATCTATGGATTGGCCCCGAGCTGCGCGAATCTGACGACTGGCATGATTTCTTACAGTCGGCCTACGCTGCCATCGACGTATTGGAACAGGCTGACAAGAGCGTCGACGCGCTGGTGCAAGCCGTCGCCGCCGACAAGCCCGAGGTTGTTGTCGACCTGGGTGATATCTCGCGCCGCCTGCACGAGCTGGCCGAGAACCTCAAACTCATCATTGATGGCACCGATGAACACTACGTGTATTCGCTGCAGGTCAATCGCAGGCTGCGTGCCGGCGGAGAGTCAATGACCGCAGAGCGCATCGACATTGGCGAGGCCTTGGCAACCGAGTGGCTGCCCGAGGTTCACACGGCTATCTTTGCCTCGGCGACCATGACGGTGTCCAAAAGCTTCGAACACTTTAACCACGCGGTCGGCCTCGATCGCATCGGCGCTTCAACATCCTCATCGCTGCACTTGGACTCGAGCTACGACTTCGATTCGAACATGGCTGTAGTCGTTGCGGGCGATATCCCCGATCCGCGCGATCGCGAGAGCTATCTTACGGCGCTCGAGCGCGTGCTGGTCGACGCCCATCTTGCCATGGACGGATCGGTGCTCACACTGTTCACCAATCGGCGCGACATGGAAGACCTGTACGCCCGCGTTGAGCCCAAGATGGCCCGTGCGGGTCTGGAGCTCAACTGCCAGCAGCGCAACTCATCTCCTCGTCGCCTGCGCGATCGGTTTATCAACGAGCCGACCTCGTCGCTTTTTGCGCTTAAGGCCTTCTGGGAGGGGTTCGACGCCAGCGGCGAGACGCTGCGCTGCGTCATCATTCCCAAGCTGCCGTTCTCGAGTCCCACGGACCCGCTCTCGTGCGAGCGCAACCTGCGCGAAGACCGCGCTTGGGCGCGCTATTCGCTGCCCGAGGCGGTGCTCGAGGTCAAGCAGGCGGCCGGCCGCCTTATCCGCTCGTCGACCGATTGCGGCGTGCTGATTCTGGCCGACCCGCGCCTGGTGACGAAGGGCTACGGAAAGAAGTTCTTAACGTCGCTGCCCACGAGCTCCTACCAGCGCATCGAATCGGCGCAGATCGGGCACTATCTGCAACTGTGGCGTGCACGCCACGAGCGGCGGCGCTAAAGCGGACAAACGAGGGTTTTTGCCATATCGCACAGACGCTTTGACAGGGCGGGGTCATCCAAGATGCGGATGGCTCCGCCCGCTGCGATTACCTGGCTCAGTAGCCAACGCTCGGAGCCGTAATGCACGGTTACCATTGCCATGTCTGCCCCGCTGCGCTCGATTAGGGTGATGCCGGCCCAGTCCAGATGTTCCGCCATATCGAATGGCATCAAGAGCTTTGCGCTACGCTGCGTCCGGGCAAGGGAATCGTGGAGGGATGCGACGTCCGGTGCGTGAGACACGACGGAGTCTTCCGTCAAGGTGAGTCCCTCGATTTTATCCATGCGATAGGTGCGCTGCTCATCGACTGCGATGTCCCAGGCAATCAAGTATGTTTGGTCGCCGTTTGCCGTAATGCGCAAGGGGTCGACCAGACGCTCGCGTGGCCGTGCATCGTCCATCGAGCGATACGAGATGCGGCAGCGAACGCCGTCCTGAATGGCGCAGCTCAGCTGCTGCCAGTGCGACCCGTGGTTGGCGGTGTCAAAGACGCGCTGGTTATAGCCGAGCTCTTCGGGTAGAAGAGCATGCCGAATCCGGGCTGCCGTCTGTGGCTCGATCCCCAACGATTCAAGTTCGTGGTTGAGCACAGCGCCCTCGGCGGCACTCAGGCGCAACGGTAGAACACGCCCTGCGTCGCCGGTGAGGACCACACGCTCGCCGCGGCATTCGCAGATGATGCGCGCGCCCGATTCTCGGTCCGCGAGCGTCGAGACGATCTCGAGAATCTCGTCGAGCGACACCCCTGTGATGTCAAAGCGGCTGCAAATCTCGGCTCGTGTCATGCCGCTCTCGCCGGCGGCGTAGAGGGCCTCCATGATGTCGATGGCGCGCGAGAGTCTCTGCTCGCTGGTGAGTTTACGCACGGGCATGCTCGTGCACCGTCCTTTCAATGAGGCGGTTCCACGCCTGCTTGAGCGATTTGGGGGCCATGGGCCTCATGCCGTCCATGGCGTGGGCCATGCAAAATGAGGCGGCGGCTTCAAGGTCGCGCACGTCAACGGTCCAGATCCATCCCGCATCGGTGTGTGCGAGCTCACCTCGCCCGCGCGTGAGGCCGTTGATCATATCGATCTGCGTCTGAGGGGCGAACGAGAACGTGGCTGCAACGGGCGGTCGGTCGGCGAAATCGAATTCAAAGAACAGATAGTCGTTGAGATTGAAGTCCGTAGGGATGGCGTAGGCCTTCGAAGGACGCCAAGCGCGAACGATACGGTCGCAGCGGAATGTCCTGATGTCGTCGGTGACATTGTCGAGGCCGCAGAAGTACGCCACGCCCTCGCGTTCGAACATGCCGTAGACACAGACGGTACGTTCTTTCTGCTCGCCGCGTCCGTTCTGATATAAAAATCGCAGCGCGCATCGCTCGGCAAAGGCGCTCCATACCGCATCGACGGTGGGAGAGCGGCGGATTGGTGCTTCGTCCACCGTCGTCCTACCGGTGAGATAGGCAATCTTGGAGCGAATATCGGCAAGCGGCGCGGCAAAGGTGGAAGAGCCGGCCGCTAGCGTCTGGTCGATGGCGTTGAGTAGGATATCGGCGTCGTCTGCGGTGATGAGGCCGCCTGCAGCAAACGTGTGCTCGCGGTCGATTGTCCACGAGCTTTCCTCGGTCTCCTGCGCACCGGCGGGGCGAACCTCCTTGATTAAGATGCCACGCTCGAGCAGTTTGTCACGATCGCGCCGAAACTTGCGCTTATCCGAGTCGATATTGCCCGAGCCATATCCCAGGTCAGAATCCAAGACGATCTGCTCGGTCGTCAGCGGTTCGGGGGAGCTGTTGAGCACAAAGAAAAGATTGAGGATGCGCTGAGCCGTTTTATCGAAACCGGGCTCCGAATTCCCCTTTTTAATTGTCGCGGTCGCGTCGCTTGCCGTCATAGAGTCCTCGCATGAGAAGGTGGTTTGCTGCCATGATTTTAGTCCGATATGGAGATTAGGCTATATCCTT
>URKU01000021.1 GCA_900548515.1 uncultured Collinsella sp.
CGGCGCTCATGTCGCCCGTGACCTCGGCAACATACGCCGGATGCGAGCAGGCCGCCGAATCATAGGCGCACCATTGCGCGCGGGCGGCGAAGTCTTCCTGATAGGCCCGCAGGTAGGGATTGAGGTTGCCGTCCATCGGCGTGCCCATGGCAGCAAAACCGGCGGGCGCATCCAAGTCGGGATGCCCGTCCAAAAACATGCGGCCGAGCAACGTGTCAAAGCCACGGTCATCGGCTCCGCGCAGACCAAATGGCAGTAGCGGAATATAGGTCATCGAATCGCCCTCGGCCATAAAATCGCCGCGCTCAAACTGCATGGCGGGCATGCCTTCTAAGCCCCAATCCAGACGGGCGTGCTTGCCAAACTGGAATCGCTCGGGTTCGTTTTCGTACACCTTGCCATCGCCATAGAGCATGTAGCGCGCCATAAGGGGGCCGTTGCCTTGGGTGAGGTTCTGTGCAGGCCAGGGAGCCTGGAACAACGGCAACGAATCGGGCTGAGCCATCTTGGCATCAACGTAGCCGCCATACATATAAGGCACGCACCAAAAGATGAGCTCGGGAAAAAGCTCGCGCCCATGGTCGAGCCAAGAATTGTCCTGTCCCACACCATCGGCAACGCCCATCACGCGCACCTTCTGATAGACACGCTGCTGCACAGAAGGCCATTCGGGTGTGGTGCGATAGCGCTCAGCAATACTCATGAGCGCACGAACGATCGTATTCATACCGCCCCAACTGAGCAGCCAAAGCGTGCGCGGATCATCATCCAAGATCGCTTGAGCGATCACACGCGAGCCCTCAGTCTCCTCACGCACATCGCCCTCAAAGGCAACATTCCCAACAAACGTACGCTCAATCATCTGAGCCGGCGTGGGAAACGCCGGCTCGCCGGCGGCAGCCGCATTAGCCTGCAGCTGAGGCCAAGCCTGGGCATATTCATTGCTCCAGAGGCTCTCGATCCAATGCTCAGGAAACGGTCGATACTCACGAAGCTCCCCAGCCGTGGGATCAGGTTCATGGGGCACAACATTCCACTCATAAGAGCGACGCCCTTTAGTCCGCCAATGCGGATTCACCTCGCCGAGCGTATGGACGCCATCCCCAAGAAAGTGATACTGCGAAGCCGTATACACCACAGCCTGCACATCAAGCACGTTAAGATACAGAGCCAAATGAACGAGCGAGTTCATATCATCGACTTCCATATCAGTAGTAACAATCACCCGAGTTAAATCGCGAGTCATAAGAAAGCTCCAACCAAAATCATTTCAGCCAGTTACGCGCAAGGCAAGACGGGACCCACGTCCCCATCGCCGTCAACCCGGCGGCCCGCCGGAAGCGCTCACCCAGGGTCAACAGCAACGGAAACGCAGCGGGGCCGAGGGCTTACCTCTGAAAATATTCCGCAGGGGGCATGGGTCGGCGCAGCGCGAAGCGCAAAGCGCCGACCCATGCATGCCCGAGGACGTTTGCAAAACTAAGCCCCGGTCCCCGCGTCGGGAAAGGATTACCTGTCGACCCTGGCCGACCACTCCCAGCAGCCCACCGGCTCGCCGTCGATGAGTACGTTGCCCCCGTCGAAGTCTTGATAACACAGGTCGTTGAATTGGTGGATCCACACGCCATGGTTGAACGTCTTCTTGGGCGAGCCGTCGGCCTCGCGGTAGCGCCCGGTCAGGTCCTCGACATGGCTAAAGTACGTGAGGTGCACGTTGGCGCCGACAGCGCGCAGGCGAGCCGTGAGCGGCAGCACGGTCTCCTGCGGGATCACGAGCTCATCGCCCTTGGAGTGCGTAAACCACAGCGGCGTCTTGGCAAGGGCGGTCACGTCCTCGTCCGTGGCGTTGTACCACGGCGCGCAGCAGGGAAGGCCCGCCGCGAAGAAATCGGGGTAGTCGGCGCACAGGCGCAGCGTCATAAAGCCGCCGTTGGAAAGGCCAGCGACCACGATACGGTCGGTGTCGATGCGGTCGGCATGCTCGGCGACAAACTCGTCGATGAGCGCCTTAATGACGGGGGAGTAGATGCTCTGGTTGGAGTGGCCGAGCTGCTCAGTGCCGTTGTCCATCCAAAACGTGGGCGACTGCGGCACGAGAACCCAGGCAAAGCCGCCAAAGTAGCGTTGGATCTGCGCCTGGCTGATGGCCGTCACGCGGTTGCCGATATAAGCGCGCGTGGCACCCTCGCCTTGCGTAGCGCCCTTGCCCTCGCCAGCGCCGTGCAGGTACACCACGAGCGGGGCCTTCTGGGGCACGACTGTCGTTTCGGGCGCGAAGGGGTTGAAGCAGGCGGAGTCCTCGGCCTTAAAGCTGGGCTCAAAGAAGCCGTACTCGAGCGCGATGCCGTTGACGGCGGTCTTTTGCGTGGCATTGCTCCAGCCCTTGAGCGCGGGACAGATGTCGCCGCGGCAGGTGTCAAAGACCAGGCCGCAGGTTGGATCGTCACCGTCATTGCCGGGAAGGGCCGCGAGCTGCGTGATGCGCAGCTGGTCGTCGAGCAAGCGCGAGCCCATCACGCTGCCCTCGATCTTCTTGGTCAGGCGCTGCTCGGCGATCTCGAGCGCCACATGGGTGCCAAAGGCGAGCTTGCGTCCGCACTCATCGCACGGATAGGCGGCGAGGACGTCGACATAGCCTACGGAAGGTGCGGCGTGGTCGGCGCCGCGCTCTTTGCGCATCAGGATCTCGCCCGTGCGTTCATGGCGCTCTACATATATATGGAAGGTGCGCGCATCGATATCGTTGGCGCGAACGGTGCACGGCAGGTCGAGCACGACTTTGCTGATCCAGGGGCCAAAGTCTCCCAGCGTGGTGACGGTTGCGTAGGTGCACGATTTGAGTTCCATGAGCTGCCTCCTCTGCGCCGCGAGTGGTAAACATCAGCGGCAATACAACTTAAACATGTTTAGTTTAATGCAGAGCTACAGAACAGGCAGATGAACTCGGTAAACGGTCAAAATGAACACTCAACAAATTACTAAACATTCGTTTATCACCATTTAGCAGGGCTTTTGTTGATGGGTCAACAAAGAATAGAGGTGTTTACCAAATTAAAAGACCACGTAAATAGGCATTTAGCAGCAGAGCGTCAAATAGACAATCCCTTACCGTTCAAGTACGTTCACCCCCGATTTCCTACCGTTCACCGGACTACAGACGGCAAAATTGCCACAAATTAGACGTTCCGTGTAAACTAAAGCCCGTAAACGTTCAGTAAACACATTGTTTACGACAGCGTATCCAAGGGTTCGGTGGCCGTAAGGGGTTATAGTCGCCGAGCCAAAGGCGTGCCTACGCCCAAACGAGTAGGCACACGATGATATGGGGAGGGGTCCCATGGCAGTAGATAACAAGCAGATTGCCACCGATGTCCTCGAGCTTGTGGGCGGTGCGGAGAATGTTTCCGTCGCCACCAACTGCATGACGCGTCTGCGTCTGACGCTCAAGGACAACAACAAGGCCGACGTGGAGAAGATCAAGAAGGTCAAGGGTGTTCTGGGTTGCCAGTTCGCCGGCAGCCAGCTCCAGGTCATCATCGGCCAGAACGTGCCCAAGGTGCTCGCCGAGTTCGTCGCCATGTCCGGCGTCAAGCAGGGTGCCGCGGTCGACGAGAACCTCGATGCTCCCAAGGAGAAGTTCGAGCTCAAGAACCTGCCGAACATCATCCTCGACTATCTGTCGGGCTCCATGACCCAGCTGATCCCGCTGCTCATGGCCGGCGGTCTGTTCCGCACCATCGCTGCGGTCCTCGGTCCCACCATGCTCGGCGTTCTCTCTGACACCGATCCGACCTACACGTTCCTCTACACCACCCTGTACGAGGCCACGTTCACCTTTATCCCCATCTACTTGGGCTATGCCGCCGCTAAGAAGCTCGGCGCCTCCCCGGTTCTGGGCATGCTCCTCGGCGGCGCCCTCATGGCCCCGTCCGTCGTGAGTGTCGCGACCCAGGATGGCGGCGGAATCATCTCCGTCTACGGCATTCAGATCGCCGCTGCCAACTATCAGCAGTCCGTCCTGCCGATTATCCTTTCGGTGCCTGTCCTCTACTTCGTCGAGAAGTTCTTTAAGAAGGTCATGCCCGACGTGCTCTCCACGGTCTTCACGCCGTTCTGCACCATGATCGTTACCATCCCCATCGCCTTCATCGTCCTCGCCCCGCTCGGCAACGAGATCGGCAGCCTCATCGCTAACGCCCTCTTCGGTCTCGCTGACATGGGTGGCATCGGTATCCTGCTCGTCATGGCCGTCCTCGGCGCCTTCTGGCAGCTCTTCGTGGTCTGCGGTATGCACATGCCCGTCATCCTGCTCGCTCAGGTTCAGATCATCGCTGCCGGCTACGATCCCTTCGTCTTCGTTTCCACCAACTGCGCTATGGCCGCTGTCTGGGGCTGCGCCTTCGGTGCCTTCCTCAAGATGAAGAACCCCGACGAGAAGGGTCTTGCCCTGGGCTACGTCATCTCCGCCATCGCCGGCGGCGTCACCGAGCCCGCACTCTTCGGTATCCTCATGCGCTTCCGTCGCACCATGTTCGGTATGTTCATCGGCGGTGCCATCGGCGCTGTGTTCTCCGGCCTCATGGGCGTTACCTATTACCTCGCTGGCGGTGCCTCCAACTTCCTGGTCTTCACCAACTACCTGCAGGGTGGCCAGATGAACACCGTCTGGGCTATTGTCGGTATGGCAATCTCCTTTGTCATCGCCGCTGCCGTCGTCTTCGTCGCCGGCTTCTCCAAGGAGGAGCTCGCCGAGATGGAGGCCTAAGGCCAAGCCATTCGGTCGCATACGACCTTACCTACACGACAGGGCCCCGTCAGGCGCAAGCCCGGCGGGGCCCTTCTTGCAAGGTAGACTGGAGTGGGCAAGTGGTGTCCGCCCGCAGGGGTTTGTTAAACGGCGGGGGCTTTCGCATCAGGGGTTACCGCGAAAGCTTCTGCCGGTTCGCAATTCCTTTATCGAGCGAAAGGACATGCAGATGAGTTTGGGAAAACTGACCGTCAACGGTCGTCAGGACGGTTTTTTGTGCGAGGGCAAGCCGTTCTTTTGGTTTGCCGATACGTGCTGGAGTGCGTTTACCAGCATCCCCGAGGCCGACTGGGACTACTATCTGACCCGCCGCGCCGAGCAGGGCATGAACGTGCTGCAGATTAACACGCTGCCGCAGTGGGATCGCTGCTGCCCCGATCTGGGCATTTGGCCCTATGCCAGCGAGGATGGCGTGCGCTTTGATTGGTCTCAACCCAACCAGGCGTATTGGGATCGCGCCGCCGCCATGTGCCGCGCTGCCGTCGAGCACGGCATTCGTCCGGCGCTCGTGCTCATGTGGTGCAACTACGTGCCCGGTACCTGGGGCGCTAAGATCGCCGAGCGTTGCGGTGCCGAGGTTATGCCGCGCGAGGAGGTCCGTGCCCACGTTGCCCGCGTCGTCGAGAACCTGGGCGAGTTCGATCCCGTCTATGTGGTGACGGGCGACACGGACTTTGCCGGTGACGAGGCGATTGCCTATTACGAGGATGCGCTCGACGAGGTTGCGAAGCGCGCGCCCGAGGCCCTGCGTACCATGCACATCAATCGCGGTAACCGCACGATTCCCGCGCAGTATTTGGACCGCCTGGACTTCTATATGTTCCAGCCCGGCCACAACTACGAAGGCCAGCCCGAGGCCTGGCACCTGCCGCAGGACTTTATCGCCAACTATCCCAAAAAGCCGATGGTCAACTCCGAGCCCTGCTACGAGCAGATGGGTGCGTCGCGCAACGTGTACTGGCGTTTTACCGCGCAGGACTGTCGCGCGAGCGTGTGGTCTTCGATCCTTGCCGGCGCCAGCGCGGGCGTGACCTACGGCGCCCACGGCGTTTGGAACTGGCAGACATCGCGCAGCCAGGGTTCGGTGCTGGGCGAGGGCTTTGACATGCCGTTCCGCTGGCAGGAGTGTCTGCAGTTTGCGGGCGTGTGGGATTTTGCCGCCATCGAGCACGTGCTTGCCGGCCTGGGTGCCACGGCGTGCGACGACGCCCTTGCTGTGGTCCCCGCACAGGAGCTGCTCGACGACGCGCGCGAGGCCATCCGTGTGGCGCGTATCGGCGAGCGTGTCGTTACCTATCTGCCGCGCACCACGGCGCTTACATTTAAGCTCGATAGTGCTCGCGGCTGGACGGCGACGGCGCTCGACATGGAGGACAAACGCATCGCCAAGTTGCCCGTGCGCGACAACGGCGACGGTACCGTGCGCGTAGCCCAGCATTCCTTTGAGCACGACGCCCTGGTGATCCTGACGCCCGAGCACTAACGCTCGAGCTTCGATCCCGAGTTGCTCCCTCGGCCCGGGCACCTCCCTCCCTTTTCCGATATCAACAACCCAGTCCCCTTTATATGTTGCGGTGGAATAGTTCCTAAATGACAGCCCGGGCCGGTCAAACAGGAACTATTTCACCGCAACTGCTGTTGGGGCATTTGCGCCGGATGCGTAACAGTTCGGGCATTGCGTGGATGCTAAGACCCATTCTCCATTAAAATGGTTTTCCGGACATCTAAGCGGGTGGGGGTTACCATGAGGGCCCTGGGAGACACAACCGCATATTTGCGCCGGGGCATACGGGAGATTCTGTGCCTGGCGCTTTTCTTTTTCACGTTTTTGGCCGGCGAGTACCTCTTTGACGTGCGCGTGGCCGAGTTTGTGCCGGCGAACGAGGTCGTTATCTACGAGAGCATCGTCGTCGGCGCGAGCGTGATCGGCTATTTTGTGCGTCCTCTCCTGTACTATCGCCGTCCCCAGACAATCGATGCAACGAGCGATATGACGGGCGTGCTGCTGGTGTCGGCATTGCTGCTGCTGATTATGGCGGCGCAGTTTCAGGTTGTGATTGCGGGCGGTCTGGTGGCGTGCTGCGCCCTGGGCTACTGCGGATCGACCGCTCATGCCAATCTGGCGCGGCGTTTTGCGCAGACGCCTTGTCTGGCACGTGCCGTGGCGGTTTCTTATGCTGCGGGCATTTTGGTACAGGTGCTCAACCATATGGTGATGCCTGCGGGCATTCCTCAACAGTTTGTCCTTATTGCCTGTGCGATTGCGCTGGTTGGGCTGCTTCACGGTACCCGCCGAGCTAAATTACGCGATGAGTCCGCGCCCGAGTTCGAAGCCGAGATTGCCGAGCTATCGGTCGATGCGTCGGAGCATGGCGCCAAGTGGCGCGATAATCCCGAGGCAAAGGCGGCCTTCCAGGGTGCCGTAGTGCGCTTGACGGTGGCGACCGCCTGCCTCACCGGCGTATTCGCGGCTCTCAATGCCGGTCTTACGACCTCGCATGCCGCCGGCGCTATCGATCTGGGTGACTGGCCGCGCTTGCTGCTGGTTGTGAGTGCGCTTGCTGCCGGCGCCCTGTATGACCTGCGCGGACGCTCGTATATGAATATCATCATGACGTGCGCCGCCATGCTGTCCACGCTCTCGTTCTTTGTGCTTATCACCGATGGCAACGGCGGCAATGCGCTCGCCGCCACGATTATCTTTTACCTGGGCACGGGCTTTTTCGTGGTGTTCTTCACCGCGAAGTTCGCCGCGATTTCGATGTATGCCCGCTGGTCGTATCTGTGGCCGTGCATGGGCCGCGTCATCAACAACATTTGCTCAATGCTTGTGACGGCTCCGGCGGTGGCGATCATCTCGAGCCAAAACGTGCTGATGGCGGTGGGTGTCGTACTCGTGCTGTTTGTCGGCATTGCGATCTCGCTGTTGGGGCAGTTTAGACAAGGCGTTGAGGACGAAGCGGGTCACAGGGGGCTGGCGTTTGCCACCGACAATCTTGGCGTGAGCCGTGCGCCCGATCAGGTCGACACGGTGTCCCTGGAGACACCGGAGCTTTCGTTTGACGATCGACTCGACGGTTTTGTAGCCGCCTTTGGACTTACCAAGCGCGAGCGCGATGTACTGGAGGCGCTGGTCGTATCGGACGACAGCGTGCAGGACGTTGCGGCAGCGCTCTTCCTTTCGCGTTCTACGCTCTACCGCCATATCGCCTCGATCAACAAAAAGACCGGTGCCGCCTCGCGCGTGGCCCTCATCAATTTCTTCTGGTCCTGGACACCCCAAGACTAGCCAAAACCACCACGAAGGGGACAGGCACCTTTGTGGTGGTTTTACCTGCAAAAATATGAATATGAGACATTTGTCACCTGCCGTTTTGGCGCTCAAAGGCATATGAATGTGATGTTGAGCGAAGCAGAACGGAAGGGGTGCACCTATGGCGTCTCGGGGTTGCGCGTCTAATAAAATTGCGGGCGCGCTTATCGCCGTGGTTGTTGTTGCCGCAGCGGTGACACTCATGCGAGCTTACGGCGCCGGCGCCCATGGCGCTCAGGGAAAGACTGCCGCACAAGCATCGCTCAATGATTGTGCCGCCGCTCCGGTGGCGGTCAAGCTTATCGAGGACGGAGAGGCACGGACGGTCTATGAGACCGACGATGCCGAGCTGGTCGCATCGACTTTCGCCGCGCTCGACGGCTGCACCGTGGGAGATGCGGTGGATGAGCGGATGAGCGACGCCGGTCGCACGCTCGTCTTTGCCTATGCGGACGGCTCGGAGCGATCGGTGGAGCTCGAAGGCAAGAACATCGTGCTCGACAAGACGGCATATCGTCTCGACGGTGCCGACGAACTGTGGCGACAGCTAGCCGCCATCAAGAACAGCCAATGAAATGAGGGGTGTACGGGATGAGTGACTTGAGATTCTGTCCGGCGTGCGGAGCGCAGCTGCCTCGGGTTGCCGGCGTGCCGATGCGGTTTTGCCCGGGGTGCGGCGTCCGGCTCGAGGGCGTTGCATGCGGCCCGGACGCCACGGGGTCTGTGAATGATGCGGCTGACGATGATAGCGCGGGTGAAGGTTGCGAGCCGAGCGTGGCCGTGCCGGCAGATGCGCCAACGCGGAGTGCCGAGGCCGCGTCGCCGTCTGGCGGTACAGCCGCAGCGGACACTCTTCGCGCCGGCGAACTTGAGCTCCATACCGCATGCGATGCTTCTGGAGGCCAGGCACTCGCGCAGGTGGCGTTGCCGCGGGGTTGGAGTATCGAAGAGGCACATCTTGAGCGTAGCGGTAGCTTCGACTGCCCGATTTCGGTTGGCGTGACGGCGGCGGGCCCGGCGGGCGAACGCATCATGTACCGCTCCGAGCTCTGCTACGTGGATGCGGGCGCCGTTGCCAAGCGCATTCCCACGCAAACCGAGCGCAAAGCGTTTGTGCATGTGGAGGCAGCTTGCGACGAGTTGGCCCAGGCCTGTGCGGCACAGCTGGGCGCACGGGCGGAGGTCGTTGCCGAGCAGCCGTACCCATCGAGCGCGGCGGTCGATATCGAGCACGAGCGTGCCCGCGTAAAGCGCGAGGCTGCAAACGACTTTGCGATCCAGGGCTTTTCGATGGAGCCGAGCGATGTGATCTATGAGTGCCGCATGCGTAGATATCGGCTTGCGGGCGCCCCAGTGCCCACCGAGCTTGCGGTGGCTGCCAAAGTCGAGGGCTATGTGGCCTCGATTGGCGGAATCGCGGGCTCTATGGGTAAAGGCATCGCCGCCGGGGCCGAGGCGCTGCTGGGCGCAGGCTTTTCGAGCAGGCTCATCGGCGGCGTTCTGGGCAAGCGCCTGCGCGAGCGTCAGGCGGCTGCAGCGGCGGGGCAGGGTGTCGCGCAAGAGCAGACCTCGGATCAGGACGATTGCCCAGACGAGGCGCCGTTCAAGCTGGGAGCGGCCGACCTGTTGCAGTGGCGTATCAGGGACAGCTTCTGCCTGGTTGCGCCAGAGGGCCGTCTGGACGAGGCGGCCTCTACGGCGCTCGCTTCAATGGCATCGACCCTGCGGCTCAACCCGGAGCTTGCGCGCGAGGCATGCGCTCAAAAGCAGCAGATGGTGCTTGAGCAGCGCCAACGTACGCAGATGAATATCGCCCAGCAGCAACAGCAGTTTGCAGCCTGGCAGCAGATGCATGCTTCGCAGCAGGCGGCGTTCGACAGCTACCAACAGGCATGGTTCGACCGCAGCGATCGTCAGCACGCCGCGAACATGGCCGCCAGCGCGGCCAATTTCTCCAATGCGGGTGTGGGAACGGGCGCTGCCTCGTATTCCGATGCCATCCGCGGAGTCAACCATTACACCAGGCCCGACGGCACCGATGTCGAGGTTTCGGTGATGGCAGACCAGGCTTGGGTGAACGGCTCGGGCGATGTAATCGGCACGCGCGATGGCTTTGAGCCTGGTTTTGGCTGGACGGAACTGCCCCGTCAATAGCGTGAGCAGGCTATGGGTGAATCGATGCCGGGCGTGTTTCTCGGCATTGTGATAAAGAACGGGAAAGGAACAACGATGAGGGAGACGGTTATTTCGCGCACGGCGTTTGTCGCGGCGGCGGGAGCGGCGCTGCTGACGCTTGCGGGGTGCGGCGGACAGCAGGCGCAGGATGCGACGAGCTTTAACGATGATCGCCCGGTGAAGGACAAGATGGACGCGGGCTCGTCATCGGGCGATTCCGGCGATGCGGGCGGCGGTGCGGATACGGACGGCAGCTCGACGGATGCGTTCGATACGTGGTCGGACGACTGCTGGGATGCGTACCGCAACATCAGCATTGCGGCGTTGCTCGAGCTTAAGGGCTGGCAGTTGCAGGAATTTGCCTCGCAACAGGGCTATATCTGGCAAGATGCGCTCGGGATGTACGAGAACGAGGCCGGTCGTGTGCTCAGCGTCTGCAATATCAGCAAGGACGGTGCAACCGAATGGCTCGGTGAGGACGAAATCGGAAAGCTCGACAAGGGCGGAACCGGGAGCACCGTGATGTTTACGCTGCAACTTGCGGGCTATTCGAGCTGCGAGGATGTTATCGCGGGCTTTTCGGTGCCGGTTGAGGACCGGGCGCAGATTACTTCGGGTTCATGGATTGCGTGCGTATACGGGTCCAACATGGCGCGGCACGTCGCCATGGTGGGTCCGATGGAAAACGGCGACTACCGCCTGGATCTCATTACCGAGGAGGCCATCAAGACCGGTACGTTTACCCAGGGCGGCGGTGCCCCCACGATTGACGAATTTTGGCAGGAGAAGACCGGGCGCGCACTCGGCTAAGCGCGACGCGACCGACATCGCAGCGAGGGATGAACATGATGAATGAGATGACGATGAGCCGCGCGGCCTTTGTGGCGGGCGCGGGCGCGGCGGCTTGCGCGCTGGCTGGCTGCTCGGGCACTATGGGCGGCGTCAAGGCGGCGAGCACGGCGGACGCCGCCTGCGTGGACGACAATGCCAACGTGACGGTCTATGCCGCGATCAACTTGGGTGGTGCCGATCTGGTGCGCCTGCTCAAACATCAAAATTATGAGTGGCAAGGCGAGAACGTGGGCTACGGCGCCGTCGATGACGCGGGATTTTTCGCCTTTACCTTTTCCAAGGTTTCGGACGATGTGGACGAACTTGCAAATAGCGCGATACCGCTTTCGGAGTCCGAGTACGAGGAGCTTGAACCGGGCGGCGGAGACGATAGCGTGGCGATCTTGCTTTCGGTGGCCGGTTATACGACGGGCGATCGCGCGCTCGCCGGCGCGATCGGCGATGCGGCGATGGTGCAGGAGAAGTGCACGGTTGACGATTCCGCGTATTGGCTGGTCAAGGCACTCGACGGCAGCCGCTATGTGATTTCGGCCTACGACACCGAAGATGATGGCGACGGTGCCCATGACATCTACATCTATAGTGAGTCTTTTATTCGCACCGGCTACCTGAGCGGCGGCGACCAGATCGATATCGATGAGCTCTGGAGCCGCCTGGCCAACGCCTCGTAACGCCCCAAAACCACCACGAAGGGGACAGGCACCTTTGTGGTGGTTTTGCCTTAGGGCTGTCTGTTACAGCAGCTCACCGTGACGGGCGATGTAGTGGCGCTTGGCCAGCTGGGTCAGCGCAATGTAGGCGGCGACGATGCCGATGAGCAGCGTAAAGAAGCTCGCCGGCAGCGGCATGAGGCCCAGAGCCTCGGCGATGGGGCTTGCCGGCAGCCAAGTGACGAGCGTCAGGCCCAGTACGGTGAGCACGCACAGCGCGGGCGCGGCGTGGTCGCGCGGGCTCGGCAGGTGCGGGGAGCGCAGCATGTGGATTACGAGCGTCTGCGACCACATAGACTCAACGAACCAACCGCTCTGGAAAATCGCCGCAAAGGTTGCGATGCCGGCAACATTGCCCGCGGCGGCAAGCTCGGCCCAGCTCGCGCCCACGGTGGCGGGGCACACCGCAAAGAAGAGCGCGGCGAAGGTCACGATGTCAAACAGCGAGCTCACGGGGCCCAGCTCGAGCATAAAGCCCTTGATGGACGCGGCGTCCCAGGCACGCGGGCGGGCAGTCCAGGCGTCATCGACGGTGTCCCACGGTAGCGTGATGCACACGATCTCGTAGACGAGCGACAGCAGCACCAGCTGTAGGGCACTCATGGGCAAAAACGGCAAGAACAGGCTCGCGACGGTCACGGACAGCACGTTGCCAAAGTTGGAGCTCACTGTGGTCTTGAGGTACTTGAGCAGGTTGCCGTAGGTGCGGCGGCCTTCGATGATTCCGCGTTCGAGCACGCCCAGGTCCTTCTGAAGCAAGATGATATCGGCGGATTCCTTGGCAATGTCGACGGCCGAATCGACTGAGATGCCGCAATCGCTCGCACGCATGGCGGCGGCGTCGTTGATGCCGTCGCCCATAAAGCCCACGGTGTGGCCGAGTAGCTCGCGCATGACGCGCACCAGGCGCGCCTTCTGCAACGGCGAGAGCTTGGCGAAGAGGTGGGTTTTCTCGGCGCGCTCGGCAAGCTCGGCGTCGTCGAGCGCATCGATCTCGGAGCCGAGCAAGACGTTGCTCGCATCGATGCCGATCTGCGCGCAGACGGTGGCGGCGACGCGGTCGTTGTCGCCGGTCAGGACCTTGACCGCCACGCCCTTGGCCTCGAGGGTGGCGACGGCGCCCGCGGCACTTGCTTTGGGCGGATCGAGGAAGGCCAAAAAGCCCATCAGCACCATGTCGCATTCGTCGGCGATGCCAAACTCGCCCACGCAGCGCGGATCGGTCTTCTGTGCCACGGCAATCACGCGCAGGCCCTCGGCGTTAAGATCGGCGACCTGCTTGCGAATCTGGGCGAGCTTGTCTTCGGCGAGCGGCCGGGCGATGCCATCGACCTCGACAAAGGAGCAGATCTCGAGCATCTCCTCGGCAGCTCCCTTGGTAACCATTTGGGTTTTGCCTTGGGCGTCGGAGACAACTACGCTCAGGCGACGGCGCGAGAAATCGAAGGGAACCTCGTCGACCTTGGTGTAGCGGTCGCGCAGGCTCTGGCCCAGCATGGAATCGGGTGCGACGGTCGAGGGTGTCACATCGGCACGGTCGATTACGGCCAGGTCGATAAGATTTTTGAGGCCGGTCTGGAAGAAGCTGTTCAAAAACGCATGGCGCAGCACGCGCGCGTCCTCGTTGCCATCGGTGTTGAGGTAGCGCTCGAGCACGATGCGGTCTTCGGTGAGGGTGCCGGTCTTGTCGCAGCACAGGACGTCCATGGCGCCCAGGTTTTGAATCGCCGGCAGCTCCTTGACGATAACCTGGCGACGGGCGAGGTCCTTGGCGCCCTGCGACAGGCTTGTGGTCACGATGACGGGAAGCATCTGCGGCGTGATGCCCACGCCCACGCTCGTGGCGAACAGCAGCGCGTCGATGACGTTGCCCTTGGTGGCGGCGTTGATGGCAAAGACGGCCGGCGCCATAACGAGCATGAGGCGTACGAGCAACATGGAGACGCTCGAGACGCCGCGGTCAAACGCGCTCTTTTCGCCGCGCCCGTTGAGTATCTTGGCGATGCCGCCCAGGTAGGTGTCCGAGCCGGTGGCAACGACAAGCGCCATGGCGGTGCCGTTTTGCACGGAGGTGCCGGTAAAGACGATGTTCTTGCAGGCAGAGAGTGGCAGCGCGGAGCCGTCGGCGCCCTCGACGACGGTGACGGCAGCGGTCTTCTCGACGGCCTCGCTCTCGCCGGTGAGTGCGGACTCGATGACAAACAGGTCGCGCGCGGTGATGACGCGGGCATCTGCTGGCACCATATCGCCGGCAGAGAGACGGATCACATCGCCGGGGACGAGCTCGTCGAAGGGGATCTTGATGCGCTCGCCGTCGCGCAGGGCGGTGCAGGTGTTGGAGACCAGGTCCTTAAGGGCCTCGGCCGCATTGCCGCTGCGGGCTTCCTGGATAAACTTCATGCCGCCCGATACCAGCAGCATGATGCCGATGACGATGACCGCGGAGGGGTCGCGCTGCGGCTCGGGCACGGCGAGCACGTCGATATAGAGCGAGATCAGCGCGAGCGCGGCGAGGATGCCGGCGAAGGGATCGATGAAGGCGTCGGCGATGCGACGGGCGGGCGTCTTGGTCGGTGCCTCGATGGTGTTGGGGCCGGAGGTGTCCAGGCGCTCGGTTGCCTGTTCGGCGGTGAGGCCGTTTGCCGTGGCGTCAAGCAGTACGAGAGCGTCCTCGGCGCTATGGGTGGCGGCGAATATGGTGTTCTTGGACAGGCCGGCGTGGGCGGCGGGACGCGCCGTGTGGCGGCGCTTGGAGATTGCTTCGAGCACCGTGGCCGTTTTGAGCATCAGCATAGGGTCCTCCTTGTTAAAGGGAGTTAGCGTACGTGTCGTATTTGCTTCAAAAAACCTAGATGTCGCTCACGTCATGCTCGCGAATCACCACAAGGGGGGCAGGCACCTTTGTGGTGGTTTTGGTGATCGACTGTTGGCGCTTATGCGTGCGCGGAATCCTCGCGGCGTGCCGAGGGCGACATGCAGGTTTTTCGACTATGGCTGCCTTCCATGGCACACCTCCTTAAGGCCGGGCGCGGCGCGCTTTGGGTATCTCGTACCCGTTTCAATCCGCCGGTATTTTTGACGAGGGGGTTTGCCGTGTCAACCCCATTGTTCGGAAAATCATCGCCCCTGACAAAGCCCTTACAGAGCGCCATGGCTTCAAAGCGCGCCCGCATCGACGTCCTACCTGCGCTAAACTGTGAAGCACGTACGCGATTACGAGAGGAGCCCGCATGGAGGCTTACAAGCAAGAGTTCATCAAGTTTATGGTCGAGTCCGACGTTCTTAAGTTCGGCAGCTTTTCGCTCAAGAGCGGCCGTCAGTCCCCGTTCTTTATGAACGCCGGCGCTTACGTGACGGGCTATCAGCTCAAGAAGCTGGGCGAGTACTACGCCCAGGCCATCCACGATAACTTTGGCGACGACTTTGACGTGCTGTTCGGGCCTGCCTACAAGGGTATTCCCCTGGCCGTCGTGACCGCGATTGCCTACCACGAGCTGTACGGCAAGGAGGTCAAGTACTGCTGCGACCGCAAGGAGGCCAAGGACCACGGTGCCGACAAGGGCAACCTGCTGGGCTACGAGCCCCAGGACGGCGACCGTGTGGTCATGGTCGAGGACGTCACCACCAGCGGTAAGTCCATCGATGAGACCTATCCCAAGGTCAAGGCTGCTGCCGATGTCGAGATCAAGGGTCTGATCGTGTCCCTCAACCGCATGGAGGTCGGCAAGGGCGGCGTGACCACCGCACAGAAGGAGATCGAGGCCAAGTACGGTTTCCCCGTCGCGAGCATCGTCTCTATGGCCGAGGTCGTCGAGACCCTCTACAACCACGAGATCGACGGCAAGGTCGTCATCGACGATGAGCTCAAGACCGCCATCGACGCCTACTACGAGCAGTACGGAGTCCGGGAGTAGTTACGCGGTTTTCCAAACCGCGTAACGGCTCGACGCTGCGCGCCGCCCAGAGCGACAATTTGTCATTCAAAAAGGCAAGGCATGACCAGAAGGTCTATGCCTTGCCTTTTTCATGCCAACTTGTTCGCTCTGGACGTCGCTCGCTGTCCGTCCTCTACCTGCGGCGTTGTCTTGCCCCGGATGCGGCAGTAGTCATTGGGGACGTTCTTGTTTGACTAGTCGTTTAAGAACGTCCCCAATGACTAGTCAGAGATGAGCGTGGGTAATCTCCCGGTTTTGGCCTGCGTGGGGGCTCAAAGTGGGAGATTATCCACGCTCGTGATTTGAGTGTCCGAAAATCCACGCTCGTTTGGTCGGTGCATGTCTACGCAGCGTAGGTTGTCGAGGGCTGTCTTCAAATGGATACTGGCTCTTGAACCGGTTCGCTCCATTCTTCCAATCTGATCGGACATCTCATGAACCAGACACCGCAAAGCAATGTCCCCCATACTTTTTTGGCAGCACATGCCATCAAGCGGCTGCGCGAAGATCGCGGCCTCACCCAGCGCGCCCTGGCGGAAAGCCTTGGCGTGACCGATAAAGCCGTCAGCAAGTGGGAGTCCGGCCGCGGCCTTCCCGACATTTCCCTCGTTGAGCCTTTGGCCCAGAGACTTCGGCATAAGCGTGGCTGAGCTTTTGGCTGGTGACATTCGGGCCAACGCCAACCGTGCAGGCAATATGCTCAAAGGCGTCTTTTACGTTTGCCCTATCTGCGGAAACGTTGTGCACGCGCTCGGAGAAGGCAGCTTTAGCTGTTGCGGCTCCACGATGTTTCCCCAGGAGGCCGAAGAGCCGGACGCGGATCACGCCTTTTCCATCGAGCGCATCGAGGACGATTGGTACGTCACGCTCGACCATCCCATGACCAAGGATCATTACATTAGCTTTGTGGCATATGCGACTATGGATGGCATCTGCCTCAAGAAGCTCTATCCAGAGCAATCGGTGCAACCGCGTTTTCATATCACCGGACGCGGCAGAATGTACCTCTACTGCAACCAGCACGGACTCTTTGTTTTGCCGACGCCTCGCAAGTAAAAGCCCGCTGTCCGCCCGATGCCCCTGCGCCAACGAGTTGCGGTGGAATAGTTCCTGAAAGTGCTGGTTTAGAGCCTAAACAGGAGCTATTTCACCGCAACTTAGGAGGGCGATTGGAGGCGCGGTGGGGCCGGATTGTTATTTGAGGCCGGGGAGGCGGGTGTAGGGGAATGAGCGCTCTAGGAACTCGGCGCAGCGGGCGTAGTCTTTGGCAAAGTAGCTGCTGTAGAGCGAATCGAGCACGTATTGCACGGCGATGTGGCTGGCGAACTGCGTGATGCGGTGCGTCATGCTCTCGTGGTCGCTCACCGTGAGGTAGGCGGCAAAGCCGGGGTGCAGGCGCGCACAATAAGGTGTGCCGATGACAATGACGGGAACATGTCGGCTGCTGAGGATCGGCAAGATTTCCTTGAGGTTGGGCGCAAGGCCGCTGTAGGAGATGACGATCGCCACATTGCCGGAATCCGAGGCGAGCGCCGTGCGCACCTGGGCCTCGGTGCTGCTGTAGCATGTGGCGCTCTTGCCGGACGAAAGCAAGCGGTCGCGGAACATCCCCGCTGGATAGAGGTTGTGCGATCCGGTGTAGATGTCGACCTGCCGTGCCTTCGCGATCAGTTTGGCGGCGCGGTCGAGCTGTGCGGGGTCGAGCAGCTCCTGCGTCTCGGCCAGCGTGGTCTGGTAGAGCCCTTCCATGCGCTCCATAACCTGCGCAGGCGTGGACGTGGCATCGAAGGGAAAGTTGATATCTACGTCGCGGCGGTTGCCTGCTTCGGTCGCCAGACGGATGAGCTCGACCTTGAGATCCTTAAAGCCCTCGAGGCCGAGCTTTTTGCAAAAACGGTGCACGCTTGCGACCGAAACATTGGCGCGGGCGGCAAACTCCTTAATGGAGAGTCCGCGGATGTCTTCGCCCATGGCGAGGGCCGAGATGCCGAGCTGCTGCTCGGTAGGGGTTAGGCTCTGTGCCTCGGTAATCTTGCGTTTGATATCCATTCGAACTCCCGCACTCGCCAAACCTGCCAAAAAGGGACGGGTTTATTTTGGCAGGTTTTGCCCGAGAAGGGTAACGGGGCCGAGGACACCGCTGGGCGCGACGGGCTCGGTGAGGGCGAAGATGTCGGGAATCGCATGGTCGAGTGTGTTGATGACATCGATGGTGAGCTCGTGCGTGCCGGCGGCAAGCGCGCCTGTCGCAAAGCGATAGGGCGGGCAGATGCGCGTGCCGAGCGTTTGTCCGTCGAGCGTGAGTGTTGCGACTTCGTAGACATCCCCCAGGTCAATGGCGGTGTGGGCGAGGTCGTCGGTCAGCTCGAACGACGTGCGATAGTGGAACGTGCCGCAGATGCCGGCGAACTGCTCGGCCGTGAGGTCGCACAGCTGCTCGAGCTTTTGCGGCTCGCCAAAGGTTCCATCGCTGCCGGCAGGGGAGAGGGCAACGGTCCACGGTCCGTCGATGCTAAGGCAAACCGCATCATCCGCATTCGTGTTCGCCCCGTCATCGAGTCCGACCTCGTCGCCCGTTCCCAGAACAACAACGCAGCTCTCGAAGGGCGCCAGCTCCAACGCGCCATCAAACGCAACGGGTTCGGTGCCGTTCAGCAGGTCGAGGCGCGTGCCGCAAAGGCGCTCGCCTCGAGCAAGTGCAACCGTACAGCAAATACTTTCACGCGGATGCTCGTTGACTAGCATCACATAGGTCTCGCCCGCACGCTTGTAGCGAAGTGCGCGCAGCCAGGGCTGTGGCCTATCGGTCACAACGGTCTGCAGCCCCGCGTCTGCCAGCGCGTTCGCCACATCGGCAAGTGGCGTTGTCGTAAGCCCGTCCAGATCGGCTGCGCCATCCGCGTCATAAAGAGCGCCGGGCACTTCGTCAGCAGCGAGCACCGTGACACCCGCGGCCATCATGCGCCTCACCTCTTCCGCTGTAGCCGCGCCAATAAACGAGGCGCCTGGCATGACAAACGCCTGGTAGCGACAGCCGTTAACAGCCAGCATTCCATCGGCAATCGAAACCTCGTAACGCTCCTCATTCTCAAAAGCCTCTGCCGGCACAAAATCAAAGTCGATCTGCGCGCGCGTGAGTTCGGCCGCCACGCGCTCGACGGGCATGGCGTTGCCGGCCCATTCGGCGTCGGCATGGTACAGAATGGCGACGGGGCGAGCGGCAGCGCCTTCCGAAAGGAGCGTCGCCGTGCGATTCATATAGCGCATGAGCTGGCCAAAGTGCGGCCATTGCGGGTTGTTGCCGTGCGCGTAAAAGTGCGGCGGGCAGTCCCAATCGGGGAAGGGCGCCATGCTAAACGCGTGCGGCGTAAACCAGTTAATACCGCGGACGAGCATATGGTCGGCGATCCACTTCATCTCGCGCAGGCCCTCGTGCCAGCCAAAGGCGCCAAAGACCTCGGCCATGCAGCGCCCCTGCTTTTTGGGGTCGAGGCGCGCTGCCGAAGATCCCAACTTGGCGAGCGCGTACGTAAAGAACTCCATGTTCCATGCGCCGTGGAAGTAGCTGTAGCGCCCGCGGTCAATTCCGGGGGCAAGCTGGTTGATGACCACATCCACGCCAGCCATGTCCTGCCCCGCGACCGCGCGGAAGTAATGTCCGGCGCCCTGGCCCAGGCGCGTGTGGCAACTCTTGTCCTCGATCACGTGGCCAATGTGCATAACGCCGTGCGCGCGGCACCAATCGCCAATCTGCTCGTCAAAGCAGCTGCGGTAGAGCTGCGTAGCAAGGTCCATATAGGCGTGGCGAACCTGGGCGCCGTCTGCCTCGCGCGTCCAAAGGCCGTGCAACTTGGTAAGCCAATTCTCGCCAAGCGCATCGTGTAGGCGGCGGGCAAGCTCGTCCGACCACGGCAGCGCCAAGTCGCTTCGCCCGATAAAGCTGCTGGTAGAAGCATCGTCGGGCGCGGTGCCCTTCTCGTTCATAAAGCCGGGCTCGTCGGTAAAGAAGCCCAAGATCGTTTTGCCGAACTCATCGCTCAGATGCTCAAACGTGGGCTCGTAGACGGCGTCGATGAGCGCGTGGCACGAGGCGGCGTCGACCATGTTGATGTACTCATCGCGAAAGCCGGTCTTTTGGCTGGTGGCGTACAGCACGATCGTAGTGACGCCGGTGGGGGCGTCAAAACGCAAGCGGGCGGGCGTTCCATCGTCTCCTTGCTCAACAGCGAGCGCAAGGTCGAGCGGCGCACCAGCGGCATCAAAAGCTGCCACGCCCACAAAGCGCTCGGTGGGGTCCATGAGATTACCGAGCTTGATAGTCGTGGACGGTTGGGGACCAACAACCGTAATCGTGCGATGCTTGAGCACGGTTTTCTTGAGCGCGGGGTCGACGCCATCGCCCGCAAGCGCGCCGTTGGCATAGCCTGTGGGGAAGTGGGCGTCGTCGAGCAGCCAGATCTTTAACCCCAGGCGCTTGCACTCGCCGATGATAAAGCGCAGGTCAGACCACCAGCCGTCGCGACAGAAATCGGGATGCGTGCGCGATTCCAGGCAAACCTCGTGGATGTCCGCCCCGGCGATCTGCTCCAGATACTCGGTAATCGTCTCGCGCGCCTCGCCCTTGAGCCACAAGAACGGAAGCACGTGGTTGTCGTAGGTGCCGCCAAGCACCTGCTCAAAATACGCCGCCATATACGCTCCTCCAAAACCGGCCTTTCAAATCCATTGAAGTCAGAGTACGCCGAGCGTGCCGCCCTGCTAATATCAAAACCACGGCAGAATATGACCGAATCAACGATGGGAGCACTATGGAGCTCGCGCGCTTGGATAACCTGCTACTCGAGCTGACCGACAGTGAACGCGCCTATCGCGCGGGCGCCCATTACGACTGGAGCGATGCACTCGGTCAAGGTAATCAGGCAGATATTGATGGCCGATTCATTCGTAAAATTGGCAACCCAACGCTCGCTCTGCACCAAGAAGGCATGCCCGAGGGGCTATCGATTGTTCGCAACTCGCGCTTCAATCCTGTGCCGGAACACGTGCACGATTATGTCGAAATCAGCTATGTCTATCGAGGACGAGCGCCGCAGATCGTCAACGGCGCGCCGCTCATGCTCGCTCAAAACGAGGTCCTCCTGCTCGATGCCGCCTGCCCGCATGCTGTTGGCGAGCTCGGTGAGCACGACATAATGCTGAGCGTCATCATCTCGCGGCCAATGCTCAGCCGCAGCCTGGAGCAAAGCCTTTCGCCCACAAGCGCGGTGTCGCGCTTCCTGCTCAATGCCCTCAACGATGAAACCGACCACCGCGGACACGTGCATTTCCATACGGGCGGCAGCCGTCGCGTGCGCCGCTACATGCAGGAGATGCTGTGCGAGCGTCTGGACCCCACGCCAGCGAGCCCCCAGATTGTCTCGAGGCTGTTTGAGCTGCTGTTGGTCGAGCTCATGCAAAGCTACGAGGCCGGTCTTCTGCGATCGGACGCGCCCGCGCTGCCATCGGCGCAGGTCGCGGCTGCTATGGGCTATATCGAGCGTCACGCCTGCGATTGCGCGCTCGACGACCTCGCCCGCCATCTGCACCTGAGCCCCAACTACGCAAGCGCCCTACTCAAGCGTCAGACAGGCCGCACATTCATGCAGCTCGTGCAGGAGGGCCGCCTGGCGCGCGCAGCGGCACTGCTCGACGCCGGTGCCACGGCAGAGGCGGCTGCGCGCGAGGCGGGCTATGCCAACATGAGTTTCTTCTACAAAAAGTTTGCCGAGCGCTATGGCTGCACGCCGGCTGCCTATCGTCAGCGTTTTCCCAGATAAAACCGACCAAAATAAACCTGTCCCTTTTTGGCAGGTGTCAGGAAGTGTCAGGGGCGGGCAGGCGGCGGGGTGCCGCTGCGAAAAGAAGTATCGGGTTTGGCGCCCCCGCCTCCGCATGTCTCCCGCGTGGGCGATACTCGGCTTATCGACCCACGATGCAAAGGAGATGCTCATGGCAAACATCAAGTTCCCCGAGGGTTTCTATTGGGGTGGCGCCACCGCCGCCAATCAGTTTGAGGGCGCTTGGAACGCGGACGGCCGCGGTCCTTCCGTCGACGACCACTTCCTGGGCGGCAGCTACAAGGAGCCGCGCCAGATTACGATCGACATCGACCCCAACCGCTTCTACCCCAACCATGACGGTATCGATTTCTACCATCACTACGAGGAGGATATCGCGCTGTTCGCCGAGATGGGCTTCAACATGTTCCGCATGTCCATCTCTTGGAGCCGCATCTTCCCCAACGGCGACGACGCCGAGCCCAACGAGGCCGGCCTCGCCTTCTACGATCGCGTCTTCGACTGCCTGCGCGCTCACAATATCGAGCCGCTCGTGACCCTGTCGCACTACGAGATGCCTTATCACCTGGTCGAGAAGTACAACGGCTGGGCGAGCCGCGAGCTCATCGGCTTCTTTGAGAAGTACTGCCAGACCGTCTTCGACCGCTATCAGGACAAGGTCAAGTTCTGGCTCACCTTCAACGAGATCAACTGCGGCACTCAGGACATGGGCAACCTCTTTGAGACCAGCATGATTCAGGGCTTTGAGGGCCCGGCTTCGGCGGTCCATACTACGCCGCAGGCTCGTATGCAGGCGCTGCATCACCAGTTTGTCGCCAGCGGCCGCGTCGTGCGCTATGCCCACGAGCACTACCCGCAGTTTAAGATGGGCAACATGGACTGCTTCATCCTCTCCTATGCCGCCACGTGTGATCCGGCCGACGTGTTCGCCACGCAGCAGGAGATGAATACCATGAACTGGTACTGCTCCGACGTGCAGGTGCGCGGCAAGTACCCGTTCTATGCCAAGCGCTTCTGGGCCGAGAACGATGTCGAGCTCGTGATGGAGGACGGCGACCTGCAGGATATCGCCGACGGCAAGGTCGATTTCTACACCTTTAGCTACTACATGTCCGGCACCGTGGGCACCCACAAGGACCACGAGATGACCGAGGGCAATATGACCTTTGGCGGCAAGAACCCCTATCTGGAGTCCACCGACTGGGGCTGGCAGATCGATCCGCTGGGCCTGCGCATCGCGCTCAACGAGATTTACGCCCGCTACGAGATTCCGCTGATGGTGGTCGAGAACGGCATGGGCGCCTACGATGAGGTCGAGGAGGACGGCTCCATCCACGACCCGTATCGTATCGCTTACTTGCGCAGCCACATCAAGGCCATGGGCGAGGCCATTGCCGACGGCGTCGACCTGATCGCCTACACCTGGTGGGGCCCCATCGACCTGGTTTCCGCCGGCACCGGCGAGATGCGCAAGCGCTACGGCTTCATTCACGTCGATAAGTACGACGACGGCACCGGCACCTACGAGCGCCGCCGCAAGGACAGCTTCTACGCCTACCAGAAGATCATCAAGTCCAACGGCACCGAGGGCTTGGAGTAATTGAGTTCCGGCGATTGAGTTCCTGCGTTCTGACGAACGCCGGACCGGCCGCCGATTTCGTGACCACGAATGTCGACGACGATGGTATCTGGAATGCCTTCGTGCATCTGGGACTCATCGAGGATTAATCAGCAAAACGGGTATCGATGGGGCAAAGACGTCGGCGGAGGGTTGATTTCCGATCTCAGCCGAACACATTGAGCAAATAGGCCATTCCCGCAGTT
>URKU01000022.1 GCA_900548515.1 uncultured Collinsella sp.
GAGTTCAGACGTGTGCTCTTCCGATCTAGGCCGCCGACAGGTCGGCGGAGGCGTCCACGCGCTCGCCGCGCCTGGGCTTCGGCGCCGTCACGAACCTGTGCGACGCAACCTCGGCGCTCACCGTCGAGGGCGACCTGCCCAGCTCCCTCGCGATCTCCCTGCACGAGGCCCCGCGCTCCAGCATCCTCTGGACCGTGTCCCGCTCGTGCCTCGTGAGCCTTCCGTAGGCCCTCGGGACCGCCCTCGCGGAGCCCCTATTCTTCTTTCCGGACATGCCGTCCTCCGATCTCCCGGGGCCGGCCGGTCCGGCCCTCAGGGTATCGGGTTCCCACATTCATCCGCACATGTGCGGATGAATGTGGGAAGTGTTCGGATGAAGTTGATAATCAAGGTCGAGTAAATAACTTTCATGAATGTATATTGTTTCGAATTCGTTACGCTAAGGGGGTGTAATTATTGGGTGAAGCCCTCTGGAGACAGAGGGCTTTCGCACGCTGGGAGGGAATATGAGTAAAACTCATCCCGTCAACGCGCTCAAGAAGCTTGGCATAGGCCTTGCATTTGGAGCTGCAACCATCATGTCCATGCCGACATCTGCGCTCGCCTGCACGCAGATGTACATGGGCAACAAGCTGACGGCCGACGGTGACACGTACTATGGCCGCGCCGAGGACTTCGATAAGCGCTACCTCAAGCACTTTGGCATTGAGCCTTCTCACGGCCCGGGGCATACGTACGGCTCGGACGAGTCCGCATTCATGTATACCTCGACCAAGACCACGTATCGCTACACCTATGTACGCGACCATCCCTCCCAGTGGCACGGGCGCTATGATGCCTACTCTGAGGCAGGCATCAATGAGAAGGGCGTGTCCTGCTCCGCAACGCTGACCACCGGCATGAATGCTGATGCTGAGGCAGCAGACCCCCTGACCAAAACCGGTATTGGCGAGTACAGCTACGGCAGCGTTATCTTAGGTGAAAGCGCCAATGCACGTGAGGGCGTCGAGCTCCTCGGCAAGATCATCGACGAGCAGGGCGCCTGCGGCAACGATCAGATTATCATCGCCGACAGCAACGAGACTTGGCTGTTTGCCGCACTTTCCGGCCACCAGTGGATCGCCATGAGGCTCACTGACGATATCGCCTCGCTCAACCCCAACATCGGCAACCTCAACTACAAGGTTGACCTCACCGACACCGCGAACTGTCTCCACTCTGCGACCATCGAGTCCATGCCTAAGGAGAATGGCTTCGCCAAGTACTTCGATGACGGTCAATTTGACGTTGCCCAGACCTACGGCGAGGCAATTAGCGAAAAGGCCATGCATTCTTGGGCCCGTTATGTCCAGGGTCGCGCCTACTTCGGTGTGCCGCTCACCGAGGGCACCGACTACGAGATCGTCAAGGACGAGCGCGAAGATGCTCGTGCCACGACCGGCGCCCTGGTTAGCAAGGCGCAGCCGCTGTTCTTCCAGCCCGGCAAGTCCGACTGGAACACCTTTGAGATGATCCGCGCGTTTGGCAACCGCGGCGAGAAGGTCCCGGGCCTCAACGCCAACACCGACGGCGCCTACGCCATTGGTACCGAGACCAACACCGAGGTCAATCTCTTCCAGATCCGTCAGGGCATGGACCCCGAGATCGCGACCATCCAGTGGGAGATGCTCTCCCGCGCCGCCTACTCCGTCGCCATCCCCTACTACTCCGCACTGCTCACCGAGGTTAGCCCGTACTACAGCGACCAGACCGTCTCCTTCGATCACTGCGAAGAGGAGGACATCGTGAACAACGAGGAGCCCGAGAACTCCATCAACTATGTCCTCATGGACATCAGCTCCCTGTGCTTCGAGCACCGTGAGCAGCTCGGCACCGGCGTTCGCACCTACCTCGACGCCCTCCAGAACGAGCTCGTCGAGCAGAACTTGGAAGTCGACGAGGTCATGCAGGCCACCGAGGGCACCGAGGCCCGTACCGCCCTGGCAAACAAGGCCGGCAATGCTGCCACCGAGAACACCTACGTCAAGTGCAAGGCCTTGCTCCAGGAGATGCGCGCCTATCTGAAGGCTGAGAACTTCGACCAGCCCTTCACCCCGAGCGACCTGAACACCGAGACCAACGGCCTCAAGGTGTCCATCACCTACGCCAAGGACGCTCTTGCCACCGATCCGGTCACCCCGGATCAGCCCGGCACCCCCGAGCAGCCCGGCACCCCCGAGCAGCCCGGCACCCCCGAGCAGCCCGCTAAGCCCGAGCAGCCCACCACCAAGCCCGAGAAGCCTGGCAAGTCGGACACCACGACCACAGTAACCACCAACAAAACGAACACCAAGGGCGGCCTGCCCACCACCGGTGATCGTTTTGATGGCCGCGTGGTGGCTGCATTCGCCATCGCTGGCGTTGCCGTCATCTCCGCGGGCGGTTACTTCCTCTACCGTCGCAATAAGGAGTAACGTCCTAGCTGAGCGGGCAAGGCAGCAATGGCAGTCTCGCCCGCTCAGCCCGCTCTTTTGACCGGCGGGAAACCCGCCTGAAATCTTTTTAAAAAGATTTCCCCGCACACACTTCGCTGTGCTATAGTGCAGCGCAACAGCAACTAGGTGCGACCGCGCCACGGCATCACGAAAGGAGCCACCGACATGAAGAACACGATGAAGTCTCTCAACAACTGGTGGTGGCGTGATGCGAATACGATCGGTCGACAGTGAGTCCCTCACGCCTGTTTTTGCGCTCTAGGTGATTGGAAGGCCTCCGGTTTCGACCGGGGGCCTTTTTCTATCTCGAGCCCGATCGCATTCGCATCACGCGCCTCCGCTTTTCTCTTGCACCCCCACTCCGAAAGGATTTTCACCATGTCTCAGAACACCACCGCCGCCCAGCCCCGCACCGTCCAGACCGCCGACCGCGGCAAACTCGACGTCCGCGCTCTCGTCCTGCTCGCCATCCTGCTCGCTGCAGGCTTCATCCTCAACTTCACCGTCGGCAAGGCCATCTCGGGCATCTCGGGCGGCATGATCAGCCCCGAGTTCATCATCTCGGCCTTCTGCCTCACCATCCTGGTCGTTCGCCCTAACATCGGCCAAGCGCTCGTCATCGGCCTCATCTCGGCTGCCGTGATCCAGATCACCACCACTTCGCCGTTCGTCGATTTTGCCGCCGAGGGCATCGCCGCCATGCTCATGGCCGGCATCGTCAACGCCGCCGGCAAGAACGGTCAGGTCAAGCCTGCCGTCGCCATTGTTGCAACCTTCCTGACCACCTTTGTCTCCGGCGTCATCTTCATGGTCATCAAGATGGCCATGCTCGGCGTGGTAGGCGAGCTCGCCGCCGCCATGTTGCCCGTCGTCGCCATGACCGCCGTCTTTAACGCCATTCTGGTCGGCGCCCTCTACCTGCCCATCCAGAAGGCCCTTAGGCTCAACTAACCCGCTCGGCTTTACGAGCCACCCCATCTTGGCGTTCATTCGTCGCTCGCGTACCCAAGTACGCTTCGCTCCTCTTTCGCGCCAACCTGGGGCCCTCGTAAAGCCGTCTCCATGCTCCATTATTCAAAATTAATCCCCTTTTCGATTTAACCCCTTTCGTGGGGGTCTAGGACACTCTTATCTCAAATCCCACCTTAAGGAGAACATCATGGCCACCGACACTCAGGCTCGCACCATCTCCGCCAACGCCGCTTCCAACAAGGGCATCCTCGATATCACCTCGCTCGTCCTGCTCGCCGTCCTCCTTGCCGCCGGCTTTATCCTCAACATGACCGTGGGCAACGCGCTTGCCGCAACGGGTATCAAGCCGCAGTTCATCATTGCCGCCTACGCCCTGGCCATCGCACTCACGCAGGCGAGCTTTGCCCAGGCAGCCATCTTTGGCATCCTGTCAGCCGCCGTCATCCAGATCACCACGTCAATCCCCGGCCTCAACTTTGTGACCGAGCTTGCCGGCGCGCTGACGATGGCGGCGCTCGTCAAGTCCAACATCGGCGGCAACAAGGTCAACCCCTTCATCGCCGGCCTGCTCACCACCCTGGTCTCGGGTGCCCTCTTCGCCGTCCTGGGCACCGTCATCATGGGTGCCGCGCTGCCCACCGCGCTCGCCAAGGTGCCCATCGTGCTCGGCACCGCCGTCTTCAACGCCGTCGTGGTCCAGGCTCTCTTCTTCCCCCTGCGCAAGGTGCTCAACAAATAGCCTGATATGATGGACGGGCCGCGCGTTAGCGGCCCCATCACCAAAGACTGTCCCAAACAGCTAGCATTTGGGGACGTTCTTAAACGACTGGTCATGTAAGAACGTCCCCAATGACTATGAAAGGTATCCATGGAAACGATCATCAACGTCGACGATGTCTCGTTCTCCTATGGCACGCAGACCGAGCAGGCGCTCAGCCACATCTCGCTCAGCGTGAACAAGGGAGATTTCATCGGCATCATCGGGCCCTCGGGCGCCGGCAAGTCCACGCTTGCCGCCTGCCTGTCGGGTGCCGTGCCCCACCACTACACCGGCACGTTCTTTGGGTCCGTCATGGTCGACGGCCACGACACCTGCGAAGTCTCGCTCACCGACGTCTCGCAAATCGTCGGCAGTGTGCTGCAGGATATCGACACGCAGATGGTCGCTTCGGTCGTCGAGGACGAGATGCTCTTTGGCCTCGAGAACTTTGGCGTTCCCCACGACCAGATCGAGCAGCGCGTGAGCGAAACGCTCGAGACCGTCGGCATCAGCGACCTGCGCGACCGCGAGATCGCCACCCTCTCGGGCGGACAGAAGCAAAAAGTGGCCATCGCCGCCATCCTCGCCATGCGTCCGCGCGTCTTGGTTCTCGACGAGCCCACCGCGGCACTCGACCCCGCCAGCTCCACGCTGGTTTTCGAGACCCTGCGTGAGGCCAACCGTGCACTCGGCATCACCATCGTCGTCGTTGAGCAAAAGGTCGCCCTGCTTTCGGAGTACTGCAACCGCGTGCTCGTGCTCAATCATGGCGAAATCGCGCTGCAGGGCGAGCCACACGAGGTCTTCGCGCATACCGACGAGCTCCGTGCCATCGGCGTCGACTGCCCTCGCGTCACGCGTATCTTCAATAGCCTCGAAACCGATGGCCTGGTAAGCGGCACCCCCTGCTTGGATGTCGATGAGGCCGAGCGCCTGATTTCGGGCATCGTCGACCCCGCACACGCGGCTATCGAAGCCCAGGCGCCCGCCGGTTCCCCGCATGCACCGTCGTTGCGTCCTCATGCCAAGGACGCCGAACCCGTACTCACCTTCGACCATGTTGAGTTTGCCTATCCCAATGGCGGAGCCGCCGTACACGACCTTAGCCTGACGCTCTATCCTGGCGAGCTCGTGGGCATCGTCGGCCAAAACGGCGCCGGCAAGACCACGCTCACCAAACTGCTCACAGGCCTGCTTAAGCCCGCCTCGGGCAGCGTGCGCGTCACGGGACTGGATACCGCAGCCGTTCCCACGAGCCGCATCGCTCGCGAGGTCGCGACCCTCTTCCAAAACCCCGACCGCCAGATCTGCAAGGACACCGTGCTCGACGAGGTCGCCTTTGGCTTGGAGCTTGGCGGCATGGACCGTGCCGAGGCTCTGCGTCGTGCCCAACTCGTCATCGACCGCTTTGGCTTGCCGGCCGACGAGGCGCCCTTCTCGCTCTCGCGCGGTCAGCGACAAATGGTGGCGCTTGCCTCCGTCGTAGTGGTTGAGCCCAAGATCGTCGTGCTCGACGAGCCCACGAGCGGCCTTGATTACCGCGAGTGCATGACCGTCATGGAAACGGTGCGCACCATGGCCGAGCGCGGTTGCGCCGTTATCATGGTTTGCCACGATATGGAAGTCGTCTCGGATTTTGCCGAGCGCATTGTGGTAATGGCCGACGGTCGCATCCTCGACCGCGGCCGCACGCACGAGCTATTCTCGAACATCGATCTCATGCGGCGTGCCTACGTGGAGCCTCCCCAGGTTATTGAACTATCGCGCCGTCTGGCATCTTCCGTCTCGCCCGCTTTTGCGCAGGTGAGCGAGGTCACCGATGTCGTTCGAATTACCAAGGAGATGGTCCACCGTGGTTAACGTCATCGACTACATGCCGGGCGATACGCTACTGCATCGCCTGAACCCCGTCGTCAAACTGGGCCTCGCCGCCGCCATCATCGTCGGCATCTTCTTGTCCGACACCTACGTGGCGCTGTTGGGCTTTTTGGCACTCACCCTTGCGCTGGGTGCCTATGCCGGTGTCATCGACCGTCTGCTCTCGCTGCTCAAGTTGCTGATTCCGCTCGCGCTTATCATGCTGGTGCTCCAGCTGGCCTTTATGCGCGATGGCAACGTGGTGTGGAACTTTATCACCGACACGGGTCTCATCACAGGATCGAAGGCCTGCCTGCGCCTGCTGGGCGTGGCGTTACCACTCATCCTCATGCTCATGGTGACCAAGCTCAACGACCTTGCCAACGCCTGCGTCGAGGTGCTGCACGTGCCGTATCGCTATGCCTTCACCTTTACCACGGCGCTGCGCTTTGTGCCGGTGTTTGGTCAGGAGATGAACGCCATCATGGAGGCGCAGACCGCACGCGGCGTCGAGTACGACACCAAGAACCCCATCAAGAAGCTTAAGCTCATGCTGCCACTGTGTGTGCCACTACTCATCTCGAGCGTGGGCAAGACCGATGCCACAGCCTTGGCGGCAGAACAGCGCGGCTTCTATCTGCGTACGCGCGCCAGCTCGTACAAGCGCTACCCCATCAAGGGCCTGGACATCGCCGTACTCATCGTCAGCATCGCCCTCATCGCCATCGGCTTCCTGTTCTAGTTCACCACCGACAGCAACCGCCCAACGCAAAAGGCCTCGGCTCGCACCAAACGAGCCGAGGCCTTTACTGTTTCACCAGATAAAACCTACCAAAATTAACCTGTCCCTTTTTGACAGGTCGGAAGCTAGAGGCGGTAGGGAGCGCCGCTGCGGATGATGGATTCGCGCACCAGGACATCCATGGCGTCGAGGGTGATCTCGGGCATCTCTCGGTACTTTTGCAGCACCGAGAGCTCGGTGCAGGCCAGAATGACGCGGTCGCAGCCGCTACGGGCAAACTCCCACATCACACGGTCGAACTTATCCATATCGGGCTCACGCCCGGCCTTCACATCATCGTAGATAAGCGACATCACATCGTTCTGACGTTTCTCGCTGGGATAGACAACCTCAACACCCGCAGCCTTACATTCGCGGCCGTAGACGCCCGCGCCCACGGTGCCATCGGTTCCCATAATGCCAATCTTGTGCACCGGCTCGGCCGGCATACTCAGGTTGGGATCGAACTCGCACTCCCCCATCACCGCACCGGCCAGAGCATAGCGCACCGACTCACGCGGCATGTGGATAATCGGCACCTTCGTAAACGACTGGATCTGGTCGTAGAAGTAGTGCGACGTGTTGCAGGGAATGGCAATGTGCGCACAGCCCAGCGACTCGAGTGCCTGGGCGCACTCTTTCATGGTCGCCAGCAGCTTGGCATGCTCGCCGGTCTTAATGGCCAACGTGCGGTCGGGCATGGTCGACTTGGAGAGCACCACCATGTCGATATGTTCCTGATCGCAGGCAGCAGCCGTATGACGCACCACCTGGTCGTAGTAATACGACGTGGCCTCGGCGCCCATACCGCCGATAACTCCCAGCTTTTCCATCGCCGCCTCCTTGGTGACGCTTGCGCAATTGCGCGTATCATACCCGCGCCCGCCCGAAGCAAACCGGACGGGCGCCGCGCTCATCTACTTGTAATACGTCTTGAACAGCTTAAAGTGGCGCAGCTTGGTGTGCCACATGCGCAGCCAGCGATTAAAGACAAAGTCGCCCTTCATAAACGAAGGGTCGGCGCCCTTGCCTTCCTTGTCCAGGCGATGCACCTTAGCGCGCAGCTCGGGATCCTTGACGTACTTGTCGACGACGCCCATGGGAACGACCATCCACAGCGCCTCGTCCTGTGCCGTCACAAACTCCGGCTCAAACGGGCGGTCGAACACATACTCGTCCACCACATACTTGGCAACGTTAAAGCCGCTGTTGGTAACGTAGTAGTTGCTGCGGCCCTGGCGCGTGTTGAAATCGAAGAACTTAAACGAGCCGTCGCGCTCGTCGTACTTAACGTCAAAGTTGGAATAACCTACAAAGTTCAGGTCCTCGAGCAGCTTGCGCACGCCGCCCATGAGCTCGTCATTGGGCTCGGTAATGATGCAGGCATGGTTGCCGACACCGTGAGGCTGATGCTCCTCGAGCAGCACGTGACCCAGGCACATCATGCGGACCTTGCCGTTGCGGTCGGAATAGCTGGTGAGCACGCGCATGTACTCGTCGTTGCCGGGCACGCGATCCTGCAAGATCAGGTCGTCGGTGTAGCCGCTGGCATACGAATCGCGAATGACCTGTTCCAGCTCGGCGCGGTCGGCAATCTCATAGGCCTTCTTCTGGCCCTCGAACTCATGCTGCCACCACATGATGCCGTCAGAAGGCTTCAGAATCATCGGGTAAGGAAAATCGATCTGGTCGAGCACTTCGGCAGGCGCCTCACCCTGGGCGTTCAGCATCGCCATGGTGAAGGTAAAGGTGTGCGGATAGGGCACGCCATGCTTCTCGCACAGCTCGTAGAAGATCTCCTTCTTCTGGCACTGCTCAAGCATGCTATAGGGAGCGTAAGGCGCGACGATGTTATCCGCCAACTCATGGGCATCCTTGGCTTGAGCCACGAGAGCGACATAGTTGTCACCACAGCCCACAAGGACAATCGTCTTATCGGCATGCGCTTGGGCAATGCCGTTGACGGTTTTGAGCATCACGGGCATGGTATCGATATCCACGTTGGGCGTGTAGTCGATAATCTGGCTGCGGTACGCGGGACCCGTCTGATACTTGCCAAAGACCAGACTCTTGACCTGGTACTCCTCGTAGAAGGCACGCGCCACCGAATAGGCGTTGATGTCGCCACCAAGCAGCACGGGAATGAACTCGCGCTCTGTAAATTGCAATGCCATGGAAACTTCCTATCATGAACTGCCCACACAACGGGCGGTCTTTGCGCAACTGATTTATTCTAGCGTGCCAAGCCGCCGGCGCCCAAAGCTCCACCGTATCTATGGCAATCAACGTAATTGTCCAGCACGAAGGCCAGCACGAAGACGGCGCTCACCGTTGTATGACAATGGGCAATGAACCTATCATTGTTGTAGGATTCAACATGTTGCCCGCCCCGTCGAAAGGTGCACCGTGCCCCAGGCTCATCCGATCAACAACCCCATCATTGACGCCGCCAAGCGCGAACTTGCGGATCGTGCCCAGACGGCAGTTCCCCTACGCACCGCAAACGATGCTTACAACGGGCCTGCCCGTATCGTCTCAATCAACACGTCGGAGCACAAAGGCACTCGCAAGTCGCCCGTCGCCGATGGACGCGACACCGTCATCGAGCAATTTGGCCTCGCTACCGATGCGCACGCCGGACATTGGCACCGCCAGGTCTCTTTTTTAGCCGCGGAGTCCATCCAGACGGCGCAGGCACGCGGGCTCGACGTACACGAGGGTGACTTTGGAGAGAACTTCACCACGCAAGGCATCAATCTACTCTCGCTCCCCCTGGGAACGCAGCTCAAGATTGGCAACGATGTCCTGGTCGAAATCAGTCAGATCGGTAAGGTCTGCCACACCCGCTGTGCCATCTACTATCTCGCCGGCGACTGCATCTTTCCCCACGAGGGCGTTTTTGGCGTGGTGCTAAAGGGCGGAGAGGTCCATACCGGCGACGAAATCCAGGTGGTCAAGCTCGGCGACGGCACTTGCTCGTTCACCCCCGCCGAGGCGCTCGAAGAGATTGAGCAGGCTCGCCAGGAGGGCACGCTGTAGTTGTAAAACCCCACGTTGAGATAGCTTTTACAGCCCAAAGCTCCTCTTAAACAGGCCCCCGTAACGTTAAAGTTGAACTCTATGGTTTCTCAACAATTCATCATAACTGCAGGTCAAAGCCAAAGCCTCAAGTTCAACTTGACCCTTTGGAACCTTTAAGGTTCAAGTTGAGGTCGAAAGCAGTAGTAGAATACCGTTCGAACCATAACCTACGATTGATTGCAGAGGGACTGGATGCAGCATTCGAATCATCGCACCGCAGCGCTCATTGCGTCGAAGCCGGCTCGTATCATCACGAGCGCCGCGCTCGCCGTTGCGCTGACGGCCTCGCCGATGCTCTCCCCCGTTGCGGCGTATGCCGCCTCGCAGGCAACGCAGGACCAGCTTTCCGCAGCCCAGCAGAAGATCGAAGCCGCCACGAGCGCCTACAACGACGCCCGCACCAAACTCGATGACCTGCAAAAGCAGATTGACTCCAATGAGGCAAGCATCGAGGAAATCGAGGCTAAGCTTCCCGAGCAGCAGGCCAAGGCAAGCTCCGCCATGCGCGATCTGTACAAGTATCAGAAGGGCACCAATCCCATCGTGAGCTTCCTGGTCAACGCGCAGAGCCTGGGTGAGTTCATCACGACCTGCAAATACACCAACCAGATCACGAGCTCGAGCGTCGACGAGATCGAAGAGCTCAATAACATGCAAACCGAACTCGAGCAGAACAAGGCCGAGCTCCAGCAAGCCAAGTCTCAGCTTGAGGCAGAGCAGAAAAACGCCGAGGATGCGCTGGCGCAGGCCCAGCAGCTCCGCAGCGAGGCACAGGCAAAAGCAGAGCAGGAAAATGCCGCCGAGCTTGCCAAGCTTGAGGCCGATAAGGCCGCTGCCGCCGAGAAGCTCTCGGGCGAGGGCGTAAGCGGCAGCAATTCCAGCAGCCAGGCCACCAACACCAACACCACCATCGACACCACGGTGAACAACGCCAATACCGGTAGCTCCGATTACGATTCGTTCATTAATGAGTGGACGAGCCGCATCGACAATTATCTCGCCGGCTCCCCCATGGCAGGCCAGGGCTACAACTTTGCCGTCGCCGCTTGGAATACCGGTGTCGACCCCCGTTGGTCCCCCGCCATCGCCTGCATCGAGAGCACAAAGGGTGCTTATTGCGCCAATTCTTATAACGCCTGGGGCTGGAGTGCACGTGGCGGCGGTTGGCGCAGCTTTGGCAGCTGGAGCGAGGGCATCTCCGCTCACGTTGCCTATCTGGGCGCCAACTACGGCTCCACCCTTACCCCGGCTGCGGCCAAAAAGTACTGCCCGCCCACGTGGCAGGACTGGTACAACAAAGTCGCCGCTCAGATGAACCGCATCTAAGTGCAACTGCAAAGGGCCCCAACGGGGCCCTTTTCTTTTAGGTAGCGGAGGTATCGACGACGCCGGTCGCATTGGCAACCGCGACTATGACGATCATGCATAGGAGCAGCACACCCAATGCCTTGAGCCAGAGTTTCGCGAGTTTCTTGCCGCGATAGCTGTCGAGCAGTGCGAATCGCCGACGAAGACGGCGCTTATCGAGCAGCGCAAAATGCATAAGCACCATAAGGCCATCGACAAAGAAAAAATACTCGATTATGAGAAACCACGTCGGGTAGCTTTGGTTTGCTCCGGTGGGGTGAAAGACGGCAAAGTGACTTCCGGCAAAGAACACAAGCAGCGAGAAGCAGACGAGCGTATTCCAAATGCGCCCCAGAGACTCCGGAACACGAGAGAGCAGACCGCATGCAGCGGAGGTGGCAGGCCTAGGAAGCTCTGCGGGGTTTCGGAGCCCTTGGGGCGTCAACCCCGTCTCCAAGGCCGGAGTATGGACAAGCGCAGGCGCAGGAGGCCGCACGGGGTGAATCAGGTCGTATGCCGCGCGCGTCGCCCGTCCCAACGCTTCCGCACTCGCAAAACGCTTGGCCGGGTCGAGCGCCATCGACATGCAGATGACATCGGCCAGTGGAGTGGGAATGCCACGCGCCTCGCATTGCTCGCGCATGTCAAGCCCTGGTTTAGGGTCGACTCCCGTTAAGCAGAAGAACAACAGGGCGCCGAGTGCGTAGACGTCGCTTCGCACACTCGTCTGCCCAAACCCATACTGCTCGGGCGGCGCATAGGGTCGCGTGCCAAACTTGACGGTGTCGGCATCGGCGCCATCGCGCCATACGCGCGCGATCCCCAAGTCGATAATCACCAGCGATGAAAATGTCAGGCCGTCATCAGGCGTATAGTTGGCACCTGTCACGATGATATTCGACGGCTTGAGGTCGCGATGGATCACCGGCGCCGACGTCTCCCCCGCTATTGCAAAACCGACGTGGAGCTCGCCCACGGCATCGCATAGGGCAGGATACAATTCACGCGCATAATCGGGGGTGGCTCCCAGACGGTCCACCAGCGCCCCGAGCGTCTCCCCTTCGATGTATTCCATAACCACGTTGAGCTCGTCGCCCACACGACGACAATCGACGATTCTGGGCAGGTGCTCAAAACGCCTGCCTGCCCGCTGAGCGGCAAACAGACGCTCGTATGCCCCGCCGATTTGAGCCGAAGCATCGATGCGTTTACGGACAAAGGGGCCGAGCGAACCACCGCCGGTTCCTTCAAAGTACACGAGCTCGGTTGCTTCAACGGACGAGCGCTTAAGTACACGCTCCACGCGATAGCTGTCGTCGCGATCGAGCGACGCCAGGTGCTCGGCAAGCGCTGCGGTCAGCTCGTCATCGGAATATGTTGGGCTCTGAGTATCCATAGCCTCCATCATAGCGCAGGGCGCAGACACCCCATGGCATCCGCGCCCCGTTCGTTTGCATCGTTGTTCGACAGCTCTACCGGCTCAGATATCAGCCGCTAACTCACCGTCTCCTCGCCAAAGCGATACAGTTCCTCGTTGACCTTTTGGAGACTGCACCCGCGATCGATGCAAAAGATGATAATCGCATCGCGGCGGTCCTTGCAGTTAAGGACGCTTACCCCGGCAGCCGTCAGCGCACGGTTGGTCTCTTTGAGCGTCAGCGCCATCGCAAAGGCAATCTGCAGCACCTTATTGCGACTCGGATGACGCGCACCGGTAAAGATCTGATAGCCAAAGGTCTCATTGAGATCAGCCATACGGACCACGCGCGAGCGCTCCAAGCCCTTTTCCTACAGTAGCTGCTTCAGGTAGTCCGAAAGCGACGGGGCGGCAAAGTCGTGCTCCCTGATATAGTCATCGATGTTCGGCGCATCGAGAAGCTCATTGAGCAACTCCTCGGTCAGCTTTTTATCGGACATACGACTTCACCTCCCCCAGTGCATGCAACATGCTAGAAACCGCTTACGTCCGAACGCTCCCAGCTAGCAACCTGGTCGGGAGACACCGTACCCAGCGCCTCGAACTTCCAGGAGCCGCCCGCCTTCAGATGATTGGTGTTTGCAAGAGCCGTTCCAACCTGGTTGCCATCGGCATCATACAGAACATATTCAATCTGAATGTAGCTCTTTTCCTTGTCCGTGTTATTGGTCAGGGTGCCCGTGATCTTATAGGTAAACTGATTGGAAGTGTCTTCAGCCTCGTCAGCAATGGTATACGGTTCTTGCGGTTCTTTTTGCTCCTCAGCCTGCCGTGTCGTCTCGGCAGGTTTTGCCGAATCGCTCGCAGACGAATCGGTTGAGTTGCCGCCCATAGAGCCCACGGCACCGACAATAACCAGCACCACGATGATGCCTAGGACAATCTTACCGATTGGCTTCTTTCCCTCTTTTGCCATTATTCATCCTTCCTACGATCCGGCTACCGTGCCGGTACACAGCACATCGTAGGAAGGATTGAACTTGAATTCATTAGCTGAGAGCTAAGGCTGCGGTAAACGACCAATGCAGTTATCCAAACGCCGAGCAAACGCACTGCGCGCGACCGTCTGCCGGCAGCGATCAACCCACCGTGACGGATTCCCCGGTAAAGGCACTGATCATCAACAGGATAAAGAAGGCCAAATAGCTGATGCTCAGCAGGTAGGCGATGACCAAAAAGGCAATCCATCCTACATTGGTCTTACCGTCGGCGCGGCGCTGTTCACGACTGCGATAAAGCCAAATCGTCACGCCGATGGCAGTGATAAACAGCACAAGTGCTGCCGCGGCAAGCCCGGCAAGCGCAAACATCACGCCAATGCTCACAGCAATAACCGGAAGCAGCAGCAAGCCGCAGCCACACCCACCGGGACTATAAACGGCAGACTGTCGGCATCGCCTCATCGCCGCGCCACCCCCATCAGCTTTGAGCACTACAGTGCGATGGCCTGCTGAACAGGAACGATCTTGCCGAGTTCCGGTTCGATCCGCCTTTTCTCGGCCTCAAGGTCAAACGCCACCTGAGCGCGCAGCCAATAACCATCCGTCAGGCCAAAGTAGCGGCAAAGACGGAGGTCGGTGTCGGCCGTCACGCGACGTTTTCCCAAGACAATCTGCCCGATACGCTGAGCCGGAATCCCAGTCTCTTTCGCAAGACGATATTGAGAAATGCCCATGGGAACAAGAAACTCCTCTTTGAGAAGCTCACCAGGAGTCACCGGCGACAGCAAATCGGCCGAAGCCTCATCACTTGTGATAATCGACGATTTCGACATTCCAAGCCATCTCCTGTCTCCACTCAAAACAGACCCGATAGCGCTCGTTAACACGGATGCTATATTGACCGGCACGATCGCCCTTCAAAGCTTCCAGGCGGTTGCCCGGTGGAACGCGAAGATCATCAAGTGAAGCACAAACCTGCAGTTGGCGAATCTTCCTCAACGCAACACGCTCAAAGGGCACGAACCTCCTGACCCGCACACCCATGGCAAAGCGTTCGGTATCCTCATCTTTATACGATGCAATCATAGTATCGCCTTACGTTAGTAACGTCAAACGTTTCTATAGACTTACATCTCTATTATATCGTACGTTTGTTCGTGTTTTCTAGAACAAATAGTCCTTCACGCCTTAGTCAAGCGAAAGTAATCGTTTGTAGACATCGAGGCCTTTGAGTAGGATTTCCTCGTCGAAGAGCATGCTATCGGTATGCAGAGCGCTTGTGGCATAGGCGGGGCAGCCATCCGAATCACTCGGGTTGTCTTGGCCCTCTGGCATACCCGTGCCCAGCAGGAAAAACACGCCCGGCAAATGGCGCTGATAGAACGCGAAATCCTCGGCAATTAACAGCGGCTCCTCCATAAGCTGCAGCCCGGGCAAGGCAGGCGCGACGCTGGCAAATAGCTCGGGGTCGTTGTCGACCGGCGGATAGCCCTCGGCAAAGTCGAGATCGTACGTGCAGCCCGTTGCGGCACAGGCATCATCCAGCACGCGGCACACGCCTTCGCGCGCCCGGTCGAACATGTCGTCCGTAAACACACGCAGGCTTCCGGCCACATGGGCCTCCCCCGCCACCGCGTTGCAAACCGTACCGGCCTGCAGCAGACCAAACTTACCGATACAGGGCTCGTCGGCGCCCAGCTCGTCCATCAGCTCGCGCTCGGCAACCAAAAACTTTGCTGCCGCCAACGCGGCGTCGTGCGACTCCCCAACCGGCACACCATAGGTCTTAGCGATGTGGATGCTCGTACCGTGAATATGGATATGCGTCTCGCTCGAACGCGCCAGCAGCGGACCGGAACAACTCGCCAACGCGCCGGCAGGCAGATCGGGCCACACATGGAAGCCAAAAATGCGGTCGGCCCCATAGCGCTCGAACACACCACTCTCGCATACCGTCTTGGCACCACCGGTCGTTTCCTCGGCCGGCTGGAACACAAAGAGCACGTTGCGCCTAATGGCGCCCGGCTGTTCGCGAATCGTACGGTCAACATACGTCGCGGCGGCAAGCGCCATGGCCATGTGTCCGTCATGTCCGCAAGCGTGCATCTTGCCGGGATGGGTCGAGGCAAAGGCCGCTCCCGTCGCCTCCGCGATGGGCAGCGCATCCATATCGGCGCGAATCGCCGTGGCATGCGCGGCATCAACGCCGGCGTCGAAGAAAGCACAGACGCAGCTGGGGCACGGATGGGTCACCTCGCAGGTGAGCGGTGCCAGCGCGCCCTCGATATAGGCAATGGTTTGCGGAAGATCGAAATCGAGCTCCGGAATGCGATGGAGATCGCGGCGATAGCGACGGAGTTCTTGGAGCTCGGTCATAGAGGATCCCTTCGTGAGGCACATCTGTTGCAACTTATTGTGATACAAGATTGTGGCGCACATGTTTCCAGCATATCCCTGCATTTTTTAAACGTTATATACGAATACTCTTGTTTGGTAAAGTGCAACGTGATAGGGTCTTTACCACTTGATAGAGGCGCGGGCACGAAGAGCCGCGGGCGAGCCGGCAGGCTTTGACCCCGTGGGGAGGCGAAACCCGCCGAACTGGGTTTTTCGGGCACGAACAACCTGGTGGGCCTGTGGGAAACACCCACAGGACTGTCTGCAGTAATGCGGGAGCGCTATCCGGACATTGGGTCCACGCTATGCGGATTCGATGCGCAGATGGCGCCGTCTGGATAGCGAGGTTTACGGGACATGGCATTGACCCCCAACGAGGCATATGCGGCCAAGCAGCCGTTTGTGGACAAGGAGACACTCGAGCATATCGTCGAGCAGTTCCCCACGCCGTTTCATCTATACGACGAGGCGGGCATCCGCCGCAACATGCAAGAAGTGCGCGACGCCTTTGCATGGAACCCGGGCTTTAAGGAATACTTTGCCGTCAAGGCCAACCCCAACCCGGCGCTCATCTCCATTCTCAACGAATACGGCTGCGGCTGCGATTGCTCGAGCTATACCGAGCTCATGATCGCCCGTTCGCTGGGTATCACGGGACACGACATCATGTTCTCGTCCAACGACACGCCGGCTGCCGACTTTGAGCTCGCCGACAAGCTGGGTGCCATCGTCAACTTTGACGACATCAGCCACATCGAGTTCTTTGAGCGCGTTGCGGGGCCCATCCCCAAGACGGTCAGCTGCCGCTTTAATCCAGGCGGCCTGTTCCAGCTCTCCAACGGCATCATGGACAACCCGGGCGACTCCAAATATGGCATAACCACCGAGCAGCTCTTCGAGGCCTTCCGCATGCTCAAGGCCAAGGGCGCCGAGGACTTTGGCATCCACGCATTCCTTGCCAGCAACACTGTCACCAACGACTACTACCCCAAGCTCGCGCGCATCCTCTTTGAGCTTGCCGTACGCCTGGAGCGCGAGACCGGCGCACACGTCGCCTTCATCAATCTGTCCGGCGGCGTCGGCATCCCCTACCTGCCCGAGCAGCAGGCCAACGACATTCGCGCCATCGGCGAGGGAGTACACGCGGCATACGACGAGATCCTGGTTCCCGCCGGCATGGGCGATGTGGCCATCTGCACCGAGATGGGCCGCTTTATGATGGGCCCCTACGGCTGCCTGGTCACCAAGGTCATCCACGAGAAGCAGATCTACAAGGACTATATCGGCGTGGACGCAAGCGCCGTCGATTTGATTCGCCCTGCCATGTATGGCGCCTACCACCACATTACGGTGATGGGTCAGCCGGGCGGCGCCGACAAGGCCACAGCGCCCGTCACGAACACCTATGACATCACGGGCAACCTATGCGAGAACAACGACAAGTTCGCTATCGATCGCAAGCTGCCGCATATCGACATGGGTGACCTGCTTGTAATCCACGATACCGGTGCGCATGGCTACTCCATGGGCTACAACTACAACGGACGGCTGCGCTCGGCCGAGGTCCTGCTGCGCCCCGATGGCGCGGCCGACCTCATCCGCCGCGCCGAGCGCCCGGGCGATTACTTTGCCACGCTCGACGTGCTGCCGTGCGGCCGCGAGCTGCTGGCCAAGTCGCGCGCCGAAAGTGCCCGCCGTCGCGCCCAAGACGAGCGCCTGGCAGTCGCAGCTCAATGGAACAAACGCATCCAGATCGCGGAGGCGAAGGAGAAGAACATGGATATCCGCAACCTCGAGGGCTCGATCGTCGCCCTCGTCACGCCGTTTAAAAAGGACGGCAGCGTCGACTTTGACGCGCTCGAGCGCCTTATCGATTTCCACTTGCAAAATGGCACCGATGCCATCCTCACCCTGGGCACCACCGGTGAGAGTGCCACGATGACCGATGACGAGGACAACTCCGTCGTCGCCGCTGTGGTCAAGCATGTTGCAGGACGCGTCCCCGTCATCGCCGGCTCGGGCTCCAACTCCACGCAGACCATGCTCACCAAGTCGCTCACCTATCAGGGCCTGGGTGCCGACGGTCTGCTGCTCATCACCCCCTACTACAACAAGTCCAATGAAGAGGGTATCTATCAGCACTTTAAGACCGTCGCCGATGCCGTGGACATCCCCTGCATCCTGTACAACATCCCCGGCCGCTGTGGCTGCGGCATCAGCGAGCGTAACGTAGAGCGCTTGGCCGCGCACCCCAACATCATGGGTATTAAGGAAGCCTCGGGCGACGTCGCCTACGCGGCCAAGATCGCCCACCTGCTGTCCGACGACTTCCGCATGTACTCGGGTGAGGATGCCCTCACCGTGCCGCTCATGAGCCTGGGCGCCTCGGGCACCATCAGCGTGTGGGCCGATGTTCAGCCGCAGCTCGTGCACGACATGTGCCGCGCTTATCTGGACGGCGACGTGGAGCGCGCCCGCGAGATCCAGATTGCCGGCCAGCCGCTCATCAACGCCCTCTTTAGCGAAGTCAACCCCATCCCCGTTAAGGAAGCGCTCGCCCAGATGGGTATGATCGAGGCCAACTATCGCATGCCGCTGTGCCCCATGGCTGACGACACGCGCACCGCACTTACCGATGCTCTGAAGGGAGCTGGTCTACTTGATTAAGACCGTCATTATGGGAACGGGCCGCATGGGCTCGCTCATCCGCACCACCGCCGAGAGCATCGTTGATGCCGCCGGTCAGCCCGTTTTTGATATCGTGGCCCAGATTGGCTTCGATTTGAGCGAGCTCGAGAACGCACCGGCTGCCGATGTGATTATCGACTTCTCGAACGTCGTGACCTTCGATGCCGTCGTCGCCTATGTCGAGCGCACGGGCGCCGCACTCGTTTCCGGCACCACGGGCTATTCACCTGAGCAGATGGACCGCCTGCGTGAGCTGGGCCAGAATGCCCGTGTCATGCACTCGGGCAATTACTCCATCGGCATCGCAGCCCTGCGTCATCTAGTGGCCCAGGCCACACGCGAGCTGCCCGGCTTTGACTGCGAGATCGTCGAGGCGCACCACAACCAAAAGGTCGACGCCCCGAGCGGCACCGCCAAGCTACTGCTCGACGCCGTCGTCGAAGCTGAACCCGAGGCAGGCTACCACCCCGTCTATGGCCGCGAGGGCATGTGCGGCGCGCGTGGCCCCAAGGAGATCGGAATGCACTCGCTGCGCGGCGGCACCGTCGCCGGCGTGCACGAGGTTAGTTTCTTTGGCCAGGACGAGGAGGTCACGCTCACCCACCGCGCAACGAGCCGTCAGATCTTTGTCAACGGCGCCTTGGCAGCCGCGCAGAAGCTCGTCGTCCGCGACCCCGGCTTCTACACCTTCGACCAGGTCATGTTCGCCTAACTAGTTATCAACCATACCCCCTCAAAGGAGAGACAGCATATGAGCAACGCAGCCGAGATGGATGCACAAGAGATTATCAACTACATCGCCACCGCGCCCAAAAAGACGCCCGTCAAGCTGTACGTGCGCGAGAAGCCGGGCATGAAGGTTGCCTGGGGCAACGCACATGTCTACGGCGGTCGTCGTGGCAAGACCGTCTTTGGCGACTGGGATGAGCTTAAGGCCATCCTCGATGCCAATGCCGATTCCATCGATTACTACGACGTTGAAAACGATTGCCGCAACTCCGCCGTGCCTATGCTCGACCTTAAGGGCATCAACGCCCGCATCGAGCCGGGCGCGATCATCCGCGACCGCGTCGAGATTGGCGACCGTGCCGTCATCATGATGGGCGCCATCATCAACATCGGCTCCGTCATTGGCGAGGGCTCCATGATCGACATGGGCGCCGTGCTGGGCGGCCGCGCCACCGTGGGCAAGAACTGCCACATCGGCGCCGGCACCGTGTTGGCGGGCGTCGTGGAGCCCGCGAGCGCCACGCCTGTCATCATCGAGGACGATGTCATGATCGGCGCCAACGCCGTGGTCCTAGAGGGCGTGCACGTAGGCAAGGGCGCTGTCGTTGCCGCCGGCGCCGTGTGCGTAGAGGACGTCCCCGCCGGCGCCGTCGTGGCCGGTGTCCCCGCCCGCGTCATCAAAATGCGCGACGAGAAGACCGACAGCAAGACCGGCCTCGAGGAAGGCCTGCGCCAGCTGTAGAGTTACGCGGGTATCAAACGGCATATCGACGCATAGCGCAATTCATCCAAAGCAAAAAGGCCGAAGCCCAATCCGGGGCTTCGGCCTTTTTCATCTTAAGGTTCCGTCATATTCAACCATGGCGGGATGCTTCGACAAACGATCGGCAGCCGTCTTATAGACCTCTGAACGGTCGCGTCGACCTATTGCAACGATCTCGGCAATCTCAACCGTTCCGTCCTCTCGAATTCGAAATACCATTCGGAGTCCCGCCTTTCTCCATTTAATCTTTTTGCAGCCGGCAAGCTCACCGTGAAGCGGCGTTCCGATTTCATCGGCGCGCGTCTTTAATTTCGCCACTGCAATGCGGACGAGCCTTCGCTGAGAACCATCTAGTTTTTGATATTCCTTCTCGACGTCTCGATTCAAAAAGCCGACGACAAAGTGCCCGCTCATTCGAAAAGATCCTCATCCGAAATCGCGTCGGAGTCCATCGATTCGAACTCCGCGAGCTCCTCAGGAGTCAGGGTATCTTCAAACGGAATAAACTCATGCGGTCCGTTTTTGATTCGATCTGCCGCAATACGATCAAGCTCAAGTTCGCGAAGGTACTGTAGGGCGCCGTACATTTCCTCATAGGCGGCGTAGTCGATAATCACGGTATCGATATCGTTATGATCGGCGATAAACTGCGGCGCGCGCTTAGCGCGCTTGCGAACGGCAGATAAGGACTTGCTCGCTTCGGTGGCAGAAACTACCTGATCTTTTGTAAACACCGGCTTTTCCAGAACAAGTGGGGACATTTGTACCTCCAAAAAAAATAATCTGGATTATATTTCAAAGTATACTTCAAAATATAATCCAGATTTCTCTTTGGAAGAAACTATTGCGCTATCGGTTCTCGATGCTTCCGATGTTCTTGAGCTCGATGGAGATGAGGCCGTTGGGCTCGTTGACGAACTCGATATACTCGGAGTTCGAGCCCATCTCGGCCGGGAAGCTGATCTCGATACCCGTATCGGTTCGAATCTTATGATTGCGCACGGCCGCACGCTCGACCTGTTTACGCTCCACGGGCACGCGCTCGGGCACCTTTTCCTCGGTCAATGCCGCACGAACGCTCTCTTTGATGACCGGCTCGTCCTCAAAGACCTCGTCGACGATATCCCAAGGCGGCAGTTCCTCGTCGTCTTCGACCTTCTCGGCAACAGCGGCTTTGACCTTGGCGAGCGCCACGGCCGTATTGGCGCCGTGCTCCTCGGCAACCTCCTCGACCACGCGCGTCACGGTGTCGATAATCTCCTTGCCCGACACGCCCGTATCGCACTGCAGCAGGCCGTCAGGAATAATCATGCGGTCCTCGCCGGCGATCTTGCGCTTTTTGTCCACGTAGCCGATCTCCATGGTGCTCGCGCGCACGATGGCGTAGCTCGGCACCTTTTGGGAAGGATTCGGCAGAATAGCATAGTGGCGCGCGATGTCGTTGCGCACCTCGCCCTCCTCGCGGCCCACCTCGTGCATAAAGGCCTGCTTGGACCCAAGTAACATGACAGCAAACCAGCGGGCGTCCTCATCGTCGTCAAAGTCCGCCACAAGCACGTCGGTAGACTCGGCCTTTTCGGCCTTGGCAAGCTCCGAGGAGATGAACTCCGCAATCTGCTGCGACAGGTCCACGAATTCGCGCTCGCCAAAGAAATAGCCCTTGAGCTCACCGCCGAATGCGGAGTTCTCGGCAAACGTGGCGCGCTTGTTATCGGCAGACGTGCGGGCGCGACGCAGATGCGTGGTCACGAAGTTGCGCACGGTGCGGCTCTCGATATCGAGCTCGCGCTGGCTCATGACGTTGACGGCCGAGTCAAAGTCCAGGATATGCAGGATTGCGTGATTGATTTTCATATACGGCATTCCGTTCTAGATCGATTTCAGCACGAATCAGTATAGCGGTCGTGCCCGCCCCAATGCACCAACATGCCCCTTTGCACCAGCGTTAACGCAGGAGCTCGGACTGCCACGCCTCGAGCTGCTCTGCCAGGCTCTTGCCGGCAGCAGGAACGTTGAGCTCGGAACGCTTGGGCAGCAGGGCGCATTTAAGAATTGCGACGACGGTCTGCGAGATGAAACTGCGCGTATCTTTGTCGAAGCTCTGAGCAGCCTGGAGCATCACCGGCAGGCTCTCGCGCAAATTCCCTGCGATATCTGCGAACCGTTCGGCCCCTGTGGCTTCAAACACGGAGAACAACGCATCTACAAAGCGCTCGCGCTCGGCAGGCCCCACTGCAAGCAGCATCTCGCGAATAGAGCTATCGACGTATCGAGCGCCGGCAGACAGGCGCTCGCAATACACAAAGTCGTAGCCGTCAACGACCCAGCTAAAGGGATTGTGCTGCAGCAGACTGAATTCGGTGCTCTCGACAATGGCGTAATCTTCCTGCGTCTCGAACATCATGCCGAAAATCGAAGACTGGGGCAGGGTCTTGTCGATGCGGCCGGAAAGACCTGCGAAGGCGTCACCGCTCAGGAACTCCTCGACAAAGCCGGGGCCATCGTGGGAGAAGGCCCGTTCGATCCGGTCGCCAGCAGCGTCAGAGCACATCGCCGCGCCATACACCGCCAAGTTTCCGCCCTTGGAATGGCCTCCGCACAAGAGCGGACCATCAATCGCGGCCACCGCCTCGTCCACATAACGCGCCGCGGATTCCTGGGCCGGCACAGGACACCGGAACGCCATGTTAA